>CAIYDY010000417.1 GCA_903925015.1 uncultured Acidobacteriia bacterium | reverse complement strand
GTTACGATCCTCGCTGCTGCGGGAGATAAACGCACCAGCCTCAGCCCAGACCTGCCGACGATCATGGAAGCCGGCGTGCCCGGCTTTTCGGTTAGCACGTGGTTTGGATTATTTGGCCCTGCGCAGATGTCGCCGGATCTGGTTAGTAAAATTCGTGATGGGGTGGATTCCGTTCTCTCAAGTGAGAGGTCCGCGCGGCATCTCAGAGACAATAGCTGCGAGCGTGTCACGGCAACGCCAGAGCAATTTCGAAAGCTGATCATATCTGACGCGCAACATTGGAAGGGCGTGATTGACTCGGTAGGTATTCAACCAGAGTAAACGTAGATCTTCGCATAGCGGAAAGGCGTCCCTGCCGAGTGGGGATTGCGCGCGCCAGCGTTCCACAACGATGTCACACAATAAATAAAATGGGGAAGTGCAGGGTATGCCCGCTCCAATGCAGACTGCAATCAGGCCTGCGATCTATCGCTTTAAGATTGGCGGCTTCGAGGTTACTAACATATTGGACAGTGCAGTCATTCGACACGGGCTCGCACAAGGTTATGGCGGCCCAGCGTCAGTCTGATCTGCCCCCTTTGAAGTGGTCCTCCCTGAAGTATTATTTTCGGATGGAGGATGAGATCGATGGCAAGGAAAAGGCATACGGCTGAAGAGATAGTAGCGAAGCTTCGGCAGGTCGATGTGCTGATGGCACAGGGTCGGCCGGTTGCCGAAGCGGTCCGTGCGATAGGCGTTACGCAAGTTACGTACTATCGGTGGCGCAATGAGTATGGCGGCCTGAAGGGCGATCAGGTGAAGCGGCTCAAGGAGCTGGAGACCGAGAACAGTCGACTTCGGCGAGCGGTCTCAGACCTGACACTGGAAAAGCTGATCCTGGCAGAGGCTGCAAAGGGAAACTTCTAAGCCCCTCGCGCCGCCGCGCGTGTGTTGATCATGTGATGGCTGAACTGGGCATCTCCGAACGACGAGCATGCCGGGCGTTGGGTCAGCACCGATCAACGCAGCGGAAGCCCCCGACGACGCCCGATGACGAGGCCACATTGACGGCCGACATCGTCGAACTTGCCCGCCAGTACGGTCGCTACGGGTATCGCCGGATTACGGCGTTGCTGCGCAGCGCCGGGTGGTCGGTGAACAAGAAGCGTGTTGAACGGATCTGGCGACGTGAGGGGCTTAAAGTCCCTGCCAAACAGCCTAAACGCGGGCGTCTCTGGCTCAACGACGGTTCGTGCATCCGTCTGCGGCCGGAGCGCCCCAACCACGTATGGTCTTATGACTTCGTCGCTGACCGCACTCACGACGGCAAAGCGTTCCGGATGTTGTGCATCATCGACGAGTTCAGCCGCGAGAGTCTGGCAATCCGTGTGGCCCGCAAGCTCAAGGCTACCGACGTCATCGAGGCCCTCTGCGAGCTGTTCGTCTCGCGGGGCATTCCCGCGCACATCCGTTCAGACAATGGTCCTGAGTTTGTGGCGATTGCTCTGCGCCAATGGATCGCCGCTGTTGGCGCCAGGACCGCTTACATCGAACCCGGCAGTCCGTGGGAGAACGGCTATTGCGAGAGCTTCAACGGCAAGCTGCGTGACGAACTGCTTAATGGCGAAATGTTCTACTCATTAAAGGAGGCAAAGATCGTGATCGAAAACTGGCGGCGCCACTACAACACAGTGCGTCCGCACTCATCGCTGGGATACCGACCGCCAGCGCCAGAAGCGCTCGTCTGGCCGGCAAAACCCATGGCGCAAATGCCAGCTCTAAACTAACATTCCAATCGGACCACTCAGTGGGGGCCGGTCAGTTCTGCCGGTGCCTGCGCAGCCGGAGCGGCGGCAGGCGGACGCGGCTTGGCTGCGCGTTTCTTGACCGGCTTCTTGCGCGGTGGCGGGGGTGGCGGAGCCGCGATTTCGAGTGTCGCGAAAGCCGGGTTCGGATCGATGCGGAGCGTGTTCGC
>CAIYDY010000416.1 GCA_903925015.1 uncultured Acidobacteriia bacterium | reverse complement strand
CTTTGGACGCGTGGTTGGATCTGCTACTTTGGCCCGCAGGTGCTCAAGTGCTCTTGCTATGAGCTGTTTCAGTCCTGGAGCCTTTCTGGAGATGCCCGATCCCACCCATAATGCGAATTCGCCGTTTGCGAACGCCTGGGCCATTCTCGAGAAATCGTTGTCCAGCAAATCTAGAGTCTGCTGTACGGAGATTGTGGTAGCATTTGGCGATGTGGCAGTCATGTCTGCTGGGAGCTGAATTAAGACTATCACTGCATTTCCCAGCTTTGAAGTGAAATGGTGTTCTCCGGTAGCATTGCTTTCAAATGACCATTCTTGTTTCGGGCCAACCAGCCAATTCGCAACATGAATGTGAGGTTTTCGTGGTTGGATCGTCGGTTTTGAAATGATGGGACTGTCGATCCTCAGGCGGAACGGTACTGCATGATTTCTCCTGTGAGCCGGGTTCTCTGGTTTTCTTGGGGCCGTGGATGGAAAGTTCGACGGTGCGATTTGTCTTAAGCTCGGGGGCAAAGCGCGAGGAGGAGGTGAACGTACCGTTCGAAGCTCCTGCGCACGACCACCGAATTCCGAAAGCGCCACGGGATACCACAGAATTCAGCCTTTGCTGGTCAGACATTGAGGTGCCGATCCGCAAGGCTTCCAGTATGTGACCCTTTGTGGTCGCACTACTACAATTTGTTGCTATTGCAATCCGTCGTACCTATCTGCTCATCGCAGCCAACTATTCAACTTCTCCTCGACCTCTTTCCTCGACTTCGCGAACCGTTCTCGCGAGCGGGCAATGAGCTTTTCCCGGCGTCCGACGGGGTTCTCGACTGGCGCGAGGCTGCGCGCGCGGAACGGCTGCTGGTTGGTGCCGTTTTCCAGGAGCTTTACGGCTAGCTCGAAGCGGTCGAGGTCAACCAACTGCTGGGCTTGGAACTCCGGCCCGAATTCACCGCGCAACACTTCGGCATCAGTGTGTCCGACTCGAAACGAAATCAGCGTGCCCACGTTGCCAAAGACCGCCTGCCGCACGGGCAGGGACAACTGGTCGATGTATTGGTGGGAGAGGGCGAGACAGAGCCGATACTTGCGGGCTTCGGCTAGAATCGACGCGAAGGCATCGGTGCTGAAATTCTGGAACTCGTCGATGAACAGGTAGAAGTCGCGGCGATCCGCTTCGGGCACATTGGCGCGCGACATGGCGGCCAGCTGGAACTGGGTGGTCAGCAGTGAACCCAGGAGGTTCGCCTTGTCGTGACCCAGTTTTCCTTTCGACAGGTTCGCGATGAACAACCGGCCGGTGTCCATGACGAAGGGGATGCTCACCTTCGTTCGAACCTGCCCAAGGATGTTCCGGATCACCGGGCTCTGGAGGAACTGACCCAGCTTGTTCTGGATCGGGGCAATCGCCTCGCGCTGAAAGCGCGGGTCGTAGCTCTCGTATTCGTTCGCCCAGAACTCCCGAATGAACGGGTCTTTGATCTGGCGCACGACCCAGGCGCGGTAGTTCGCATCGGTCAGGAGCCGGTTCACGCCCAGGAGTGTCGTGTTGGGACAATCGAGCAACGCGGCGACGGCATTGTAGAGGATGTATTCCAGTCGAGGCCCCCAACTGTCCCGCCAGATGCCCTTGAAAGCGCCGACGATGCCGGAGGCTACCAAATGCCGTTCATCCGGTGGCACGTTGGCCAGGAGGTTCAGACCGATGGGGAATTCAAGGTCACCGGGATTGAAATAGACCAAGTGGTCGGCACGAGCGGGCGGAATGTGGTGGAGCAGTTCTTCCGCAAGGTCACCGTGCGGGTCGATCAGGCCAACGCCATGTCCGGCAGCCAGATGCTGGACGATGAGATTGCGGAGCAGGGTGGACTTGCCGGAACCTGTCTTCCCGATGATGTAGAGGTGCTGGCGCGCGTCGGCAGGGGAAAGGCCAAAGGGTGTTGATTGCCCCCAGTGGTCACGATTACCGATCAAAATGGGCTGGTTGTTCATGGTTCCCAGACCAGCCGCCACTCCGGCCAAGCCGCGCGCTCCCGGTTGGTAAGTGAGCGTTCGGTCTGGACTGCCCAGATCGGCATCGACGGCAAACGCGCTGGGGGCGAGCCGACGAGGTAATGGCAACTGGTTTGGACACCCGAATTCGGGCGGAAAGGGACGGTGATCCGGATTGCCCCTATCATACCACGTCCACCCGGAAATCGGCGCGCCGATGGCGCGAACCTTTGGGCCGCAATAGCGGCGGCGCTTTTTCGAGGTTCCCCCGACAGGGAAGTCGTCCACCCGTCCCTCCGCGATTCAGCGCGAACGGTCACGTCGGTGAACCCGTCGTCAGCGCGTTAGCGCCTCCTCCTGAAACCCGTCCCCCAACGTGTCGTCGCTAAGGGACGGTAGGACCGGGGCGGCCGACTTCGCGGTTTTTGGTGATGGGTGACCGATAGGGAAACCCGTGACCCGATAGCCGTAGGAAAAAGCGCGAAGTCGGGCGCTAGCCGACGACACGTTGGGGAGCCAGTAGTCCGCTGGTTAAGCCGTTCTTTGGAAAAGTAATGGGCGTTAGCCCCTACATACCATGTATGTCGCCCGTGATGTCGCCCGGCGGTGCTGACCATCCATCCGCCACATTGTGGCTAAAGGACAAACTGTGGTAAAATGGAGGCATGGAAGTCTTCAACTACATCGTCAAAATCCAACCCGCCAAGGAGGGCGGCTATTGGGCGGAAGTCCCGGCGTTGCCGGGTTGCTTTACTCAGGGAGAAACCGTGGCGGAGGTCAAGGCGATGGCCGAGGAAGCCGTCGAATGCTACCTCACCAGCCTGATCCGTCGTGGGGAGCCGTTTCCCGTCGAGAAGCGCATGAAGCGTGGCTTTGCGTTCCCGGTCTGCGTGCGGGTGCCAAAACTGGCATAGCCCGTGGCTCCTTTGACGGATCGACCGTCCTTGTGATAGGATGGAAGTCTATGGAACCCATCACTTACACCATCGAACTGGAACCGCTGCAACAAGGCGGCTTTGCGGTGCGCGTGCCGGCACTGCCGGGCTGTGTGACGTGGGGCACAGGGCTGGATCATGCTGTCGCAATGGCACAGGAGGCCATCGAGGTCTGGATTGAGACCCTGCAGGAACTCGGCGAACCGATCCCGGTGGAGCGAAAACATCGCCAGCCGGTAAAGCTCGGTGTTCAGGTGCGGCGGCCGATCATGGCTTGACCCGTCTGCCGGCGATGAAGCCGGCGGACATGGTGGCCGCGCTGAAGCGGGCCGGTTTCGTCGAGAAACGCCAGAAAGGCAGCCATCTGGTGATGTGGCACGAAGCGAAGCGCCGGACGACCATTGTGGCCCTGCATGGCCGTGATCTGCCAGGGCCCACCCTCAAGGAAATCCTCAAGCAGGCCGGAATCACCTCAGCCGAGTTTCGCGAACTGCTGTAGCAAAAAGAAAGCCCGGCCAATCTCTGGTCGGGCTGCTTTCGTATTGGCGGGGAAACTCAGGCCAACGAGAATTTGCCGTCCTCAGTCTTGAACTTCGGCTTTTTGCCGTAGAGCAGGGTGTTGAGGGAATTGGTCGGATTCTTGGCCGTAAACTTGTAGCCGACCTTTTCGACGCCCTCAAGGATCTCAGCCTTGGTCAGCGGCTTCTTCTCCAGCGCCTTGATGACGGCTTCCTTCAGGGACAGCTCGTTCTGGGCGCGCTTGCGGGAAGCGCGCGCAATTACGGGCTTGGCCGCTTTGCCGGCGGCTTTGGCTGGCACGGCGGCGGCGAAGGTGCCGAGAGCGGCTTCAATCTCGGCGAGGCGGGCGCTCAGTTTGGCGCGTTCGGCCTCCAGCGAGGCGCGAATGGAAACGAAAGCTTTCAGTGGATCAGACGAAGGGCGGGCCATAATTGGATAATTGCTGCTGTGCGTTGTGAGCAGGTATTTTATGTGACCGCATCAAAACGACAACGGCTTTGTGCGCTAAAAGTAAGTCTCAGCAATCGCACCAACAAAGGACGGTCATACTTCCAATTCGTGAAAAATGGCTCAACTAGGCCATGGGGAGGGGTCGT
>CAIYDY010000415.1 GCA_903925015.1 uncultured Acidobacteriia bacterium | reverse complement strand
CGTCCATGTGCTGCTGCAGGAATTTGCAGGCTTCCCGCGCGACCCAGGTGGATTTCATCTGCTCCTGCGTTCGGGGGAAGGGAAGCGCTTCTGAATTCAACCAGATGCGTGCCGGATCCTGGAACGGGTGCCACGCTGGCTTTGTCTTGTATTCCGCGAATTCCGGTGTTGGCCCTACCTGCTTCAGCCATTGCCGGTTGACCACATCCTCGGTCCATGCCATGTCGAAGCCATGGAGGCCGGGCTTTCCGGGTTGGTTAAAATGCATCTTGCCGATGACGCCGGTGGAGGCTCCCCCGTGTTTCAGGATCTTGGCCAAGGTCGTTCGATCTTCGCCAAGCGGCGTTTCGAGCACCGTGACGCCCGCCGAATGCGGCAACCTCCCGGTGAGAATGCACTGGCGGGACGGCGTGCAAACAGGCGAGTTGCAGTAGTTTGCGGCGAATCTGGTGCCTTCGGAAGCCAGCCGGTCGATGTTCGGCGTCCGGGCGAGGCGGTTGCCGTCGGCTCCCATCACATATCCGGCGTGGTCGTCGGCCAAGATGAACAACAGGTTGGGATTGCGGTCCTGTGCGCGCGCCACTTGGCCGGGCAGAAGTGCAGGGAGGGCGGTTTTCAGCAAGTCGCGGCGGGTGGTCATGCTTCCGACAGTGTATTCCCGTTGGCCCTACCACCTCAATAGTGCAGGGGGAATTGTCTTTGTGCCTATGATCGGGCACGATGGAATCGGGTGTCGATTTCCTCCGACCTCCGGGGTGCCGTCGAGCGCTTCGTGGCTGGTGCGGCGCAGCCCGCGCTTCTCGATTCCGGCGAAGAACCGCTACTCATGGTGGCGGACCAGTGGTCCCTGCGCGAATGGAACGGGCGGCTTGTTATTGAGGCATGGAACGCGGATCGGAATCTGATCCGGAAAGTTTCCGGAATTGTGGAGCATCGGAGGGACAGGCTCCTTCTGACGACTGAACGCTTCCCGAAGAGTCCCGGAGAGCTTCGTATCGCCGACTTGGGGGCACCTTCCGGCTTGGAAGCGGTGCGAAGGAGCACCCGCACGGCGTTCCGCGAACGATTCAGGCTGATGCTGGAACGCGAATACCCGGGGTGGGTGGTGGAGGAAGTTTCGTCCGAGCCCAACTTGGAGGAAAGCCTGTCTGGGAGTTTTCCGCGCGCCTTCATCCGTTGCGGCTCGAAAGGGATGGCTGCAATGGCAGCCCATCCGGACGCGAACGATCCCTGCGGTCTGGTGCCGTTGGGCTTGGTATGGCTGCAGCACCTTCGCCGCAGGGAAAAAAAAGTTCAAATCGGACGGCTGCTGCTCTATGCGCCCTTGCGTCGGGAGCACGAAGTTACTTTCCGGGCGGCATGGATCGATTCGGGCCACGTCCAGTGCCACCTGCGCGTTTATGATGACCGGGACCGCACCGCCGCCGTTGATTTCGGGGACTTCGGCAACGCCGATTCCACTCTACCGCCCTGCCGCCGACCGGTTGCGCCCAATGCCGAGTCGCCGGACTTGCCCGAAATTGGGGCTGTGGAGCGCGTGGAACAGTCCGACGGCGGCGTCAGCCTTCGCGTCCGTGGCTTGGAGTTTGCCCGTTGGAACGCCGGGAAACTGACTTGCGGCATCGGGAGGCGGAAGTCTGCCTCGATGGAGACCGTTGAGTCGACTGCGCGGGAGTTGCTCCGGGTCCGGTCCGATGCGAGCCATGACAGGGCGAGTCCCCTGTATTTGCAACAACCGGAGGCTTGGCTGGAGTCCATGGTGCGGGGCTCGCCGCGAACCATCGATCCGATGCTGATGGCATCGCCCCTCTACGGCCAGGTTCCGATTTTTGGCGCACCGGACCGTGGGGTGGTGGATCTCCTCGGCGTGGAGCATACCGGACGCCTGGTGGTGGTGGAACTGAAGGCCACCGCCGACATCCAGTTGCCCTTCCAGGCACTGGACTACTGGGTGCGCGTTCGAAAGCACCTCTACGCCGGAGATTTCGAGCGTATGGGATATTTTCCGGGCATCGCATTGCTCCGGGAGGATCCCCGGATCGTGCTTGTCGGCCCGGCATTGGAATTCCACTCGACCAGCGAGGCGCTGATCGGCGCCATTTCGGGTAGGGTTGAAATCACACGGGTTGGGCTGGCTGCGGACTGGCGGAAGGAGCTTCGGATCATGTTCCGGTTGCGGGGGGCCGAACGGCCCTAGCGGGGTGCTGCTATCCTCAGGGTTCACCCCCTTACGTTCCATGGATTCGGTAGCCTCAATCCTCTTTGCAGCCCTTTCCATCGTCGTGATCGACCTGTTGCTCGGTGGCGACAATGCGATCGTGATCGCAATGGCAGTTCAGTCCCTGCCCGAGCGGCAGCGCAAGATGGGCATTATGGCCGGTGCGGCCGGGGCGGTGGTCATTCGCATCGTCCTGACATTCTTCGCCGCGCAATTGCTGGAATTGCCCTACATACGTCTGGTGGGTGGTGTGCTGATCCTCTGGATTGGGGCGCAGTTGCTGGGAGGCACCGGCGGCAACGCCCATGGCGGAAAGTCCGCACGCGGCTTGGGCCACGCCATCTGGATGATTCTGTTGGCGGACGTGACGATGTCGCTCGACAACATTCTGGCCGTTGCGGCGGCCTCCAAGGGGAATCTTACGCTCTTGATCCTTGGCCTTGGGTTGAGCATCACATTCGTCGTATTTGCCAGCGATGTGCTTTCCAAACTGATGGACCGCTATCCAATCATCGTCTGGATCGGCGCGGCAATCCTGGGGCGCGTCGGCGGAGACATGATCCTCGCAGACAAGTGGCTGCTTGGCTACTTCCATCCATCGACGGCGGTCGAAATCGGCGGGCAGATCGTGGGCGCGG
>CAIYDY010000414.1 GCA_903925015.1 uncultured Acidobacteriia bacterium | reverse complement strand
TGTAGATCGCCTGCATTTCCGGCATCTGGTGGTGGAGGCCGTAGACGTCGGAACCGTTGTTGATGGTTCTCAAGCCTGCCTGCGGGAGGGCCAGGAAGCTGCGCCCCTTGGCGTAGGTGGCGTAGTCAGCCCCCTGGATACCCGTCTGGATCGGGATGACGGTGTTGTGCCCGTCATTGCCGCCAGCCATGAACACGCAAACCAACGCCTTGTAGTTGCCATTCGCAGCGAGGGCATTCATTTCGCCGAACTTCCCGAGCGCTCCGAGGGCGCCTGCTGCGGACACGGACCGGACCACGTCCCGCATGAAATCACGTCTGGATCGAATCAACATTGTCTTGTCTCTTTTCTCTGTGTTCTGGGTTCTTTGTTGCCGGTTCGATTAGTGCCACACGCTGTAGTAGCCGGAGCTGATGATCGTGTAGATCGCGGTCTGCACCCGGGAGTAATTGCCGTTTGTGTCCGCAGTTGCGGCGGCCAACACCAACGCCTTCATAGCCGGGGGCATCGTGCCGTGGGTGAAGGTCAGGTCGAGCGCGTCCACCAACGTTGCCGGAGTCTGGGCCAGGGCAAGGAAGGGGTTCTCGTCAATGCACGTGCCCGGTCCATAGCAAATGATGGAAGCCTGGTAGCCGGAAACCATTTGCCACAACATGTTGGCTCGGTAGACCGCGTTGTTCGGAGTGTCGATCTGGAATTCCGGTCCGTAGAGCGGCGTTCCAGGCGCATGGAAGAACGGCGAGAAGTAGTTGAACACGCTGGGCGAATTGTAGAGATCCTCATTCAGGTTGTAGAGGTCGAACCCGAAGTAGTTGGTATCCGCCATGGTGCCGCCCATTGCCCGGTAGATGGCCGGAATCAGGAGCAACGGCTCGGTCAGGTGGCCGTCGGAGATCTGGTCGTTGCCGCCGTTGTCGTTGGCGCGGGCCTCGGGATCGAGAAGGATCGCTGTGATCACCGCCTGCATGTCGCCGCGAACGCCTTGGCCGTTGTTGGCGAACACAGCCGCGACGCGCTGGATGTACGCCGGGCTCGGGTTGCTCTTCACCAAGTGCTGGATCAGATTGCGTCCGACGAACGGCCCGACGTTCGGGTGGTTGAAGATGTTGTCGAGGGCAGCGTCGACGTCCGCCTGCGGGTTGAGTCCGGCGGGGACCTGCGCACCGTTCAGCAGCGTCTTGGCACCGGTGTCGTGCATCGAAGGCCACGGCACCATGGGAGCGGTGGCGTTGTAGAACTGACCCCAGTACTGACCCGGCGCGTAGGTCCAACCCGTGAATACGCGGGCGAACTCGGTAACCGTGAATTGCGAGTAGCTGGGAATCGGATTCCCGATGGCGTCCGTCATCACGGTGCCGTCCTGGTTCAACGCCTTGGTGCCGATGCTGAAGAGTTGGAGCACTTCGCGGGCGTAGTTCTCATTGGCTACGCTGCCACTGCCAGGGTTGGCCTTGGCGTTGTTGCCCATGTCGAGGTAGTAGCCCATGGCACCACTGAGGGTGACATCCGACAGGATCTGCCGATAGTTCTTGAACGCATCGTTGATCAACATGGTCTGGTAGGGGATCACGTTGCCATTGAAGATGAGTTTGCTGATCGAGGTTACGAACAGTTGGCTGTAGGCGAAACCGACGCGCTGACGGAGCTGGTCTGCGTTCATGGTCGCGTTGGTGAGGAATGCCGTCAGGATTCCACCTTGGCTGGAACCGGCCAAGCGGCTGTAATCGGTAACTTGAGGCATGGTGAACTGTTCGTTCAGCCAGCCTTGGAAGCCGACCTGCTGGACGTGCGCTGCATCTTTGGGAGACGGTCCAAAGGCCCCCTGTTCCAGGAACCGGCGGGCGGCCGCGGCTGAAACTTGGGCATTGGGCACTCCAACCGTAATGGGATAGGGTGCTGATGACACTGCACCATTGCTCACCACAAGGTTCACGTTGCCGGACAGGCTGGCGAAACCGGAAACAGTGATGGCATTGGCCGCTGAGCCTGTCAGATTGGCGGACGCGTTGCCGAGAAGGATCGTCGACTTGCCGGTGAAGCCTGAGCCGTTGATTGTCAGGGAGAAAGCTCCAAGCGGGATCGCATTCGTGGGGGTGCCATTGACGGTGACACTCGTTATCGCGGGCGTCGGCAGGATCAGGGTGATGCTGGCGGCTGCCGTCCCGTTCGGGCCAAGGGCCTTCACTGTGTCCACCAAAGTGGCGGGAGTGCTGGCGGGAGCGGTGTAGAGTCCGTTTGCGGTCACACTGCCGTAGGTTGCGCTCCACGTGGTGGCTCCGGCCGAGGTGAACTGCTGCGTTGCGCCGAGATTTAGGGAGACGGCGGTGGGCGCGATGGTCTGCGGTGTGCTGCTAACCAAGCTGACGCTCGCCGTGGCCGTGCCCCCCGGACCGGTCGCTGTCACGGTCGCCATGCCGGACGCTGGCATCGTCGCCGGTGCCGTATAGAGGCCGGCAGGGGTGATGGTGCCCGCCGTGGTCGCGAAGCCCGTTGCGTTGGCCGAGGCGAACTGCTGGGTAGCACCAAGCATGACGCTGACCGAAGCCGGCGCGATGGCTTGGGGAGGCGGCGGACCGGCGGCAATGAACGGAATGTTCACCGTCGGGCCCCAAAGGCTGCCGGGATTGATCGCCATGAAGGGCACTTTGGTAGCGGTTCCCTGCCATCCGGAGACTTTCAGGGTCGTACTACTGACAAAGGTTGTAGTGAGATTGGCCCCGCCCACTTGGACGGTTGCACCGTTCTGGAAACCCACGCCGGTGACGGTGACAGTAAAGTTGCCCGTCGGTACAGGCATCGGACTGACGGATGTGATGGTCGGACCAAGGGGAGCCACGTTGACATAGGTGACTGCCATCGTCTTCTTGTCGCTGCCGAGCGCAATGACCGTGATTCCATTCGCGGGGATCGTCGCCGGGGCGGTGTAGAGGCCATTCTGGGTGATAGTGCCGTAGGTCGAGTTGCCGCCGGTGATGCCGACAACCTGCCAAGTGACCGTCGTGTTGGCGAGACCAGCCACAGTGGCCGTGTATTGAAGTTGCTGGTTGACGCCGATGCTGGTGTAGCCGGGGCTGAGCGCGATCGATTGCGCCATGGCTGACTGGACGAGCGCGGTGGGAACAATTTGGGCTCCGGCGAACATCAAGGCGCCGAAGACTGCTCTCTGTATGGTGGACTGCTGGATTCTCATGTAGATTTACTAGCCTCCGAGTGCGGTGCTTCTCTTCCGGGGGCTTCCAGTCCAAGCCGATTCGGGCTGAATCGAAAACCCCCGCAACTGTCTAACGGAACGGCCAAGCGGAATCGCTCACAAATATTGACACTCTCCAAATAAAAGAAAACAAAACCTTTTTTGAAGGCAGGATGAAACGGAGAGCGGGTCTTGGTCACCCCTACGTACCGAGCGCATAAACTGGATCGGTGAACCGCCGCCAATTTCTCGCCGCCTCGACCGCAGTTGTCACCGTATCCGCGCGGGCCGCATCGCCAAAGCGCCCGAATGTTGTCATCATCCTGGCCGACGACATGGGCTTCTCGGATGCCCGCTGTTATGGCGGCGACATCGATACGCCAAACCTCGATCGCCTCGCAGCCAACGGTCTCCGATTCACCCAGGCGTACTCGACGGCGCGGTGCGGCCCATCCCGGAATTGCCTCCTCACGGGGCAATATGCACAGCAAAACGCCTCCGACATCATGACGCCGGGGAACATTCCCGCCTACACCCGGTTCCTACCGGAATACTTGAAGCCGCAGGGCTACCGCACCTACCATTCGGGAAAGTGGCACATGCGATTCCAACCCCTGGCGGGAACCGGCTTCGACCGGTCGTACACGATGCTGGACGAGGACCGGTACTTTACGCAAAAACGTCACCAGCTGGACGGCGTCGAGTTGCCGCCACCACCCGCCGACTACTACTCGACCACGGCCATCGCAGACTATTCGGTGGAGTTCCTGAAAGACCACGCGAAAAACCACACCGACGCGCCATTCCTGCTCTACATGACGCCGCATGCCCCGCACTTCCCGCTCCATGCGAAGGCGGAGGATATCGCTCTCTATAAGGACCGCTTCGCCGAGGGCTGGGATGTGGCCCGCGAGCGGAAATGGCAGCGGATGACGAAAATGGGACTGGTGAATGGTCCGCTGGCCCCGATGGAGCCCGAGATGTGGACCAAGTGGAACACGCCGGACGCCGAACTCACGGCCAAGATCGGCCCCGGCGAAGTGATGCGGGCGGTACCGTGGTCGACACTGACTCCGGAGCAGAAGGATTTCCAGCGAACAAAGATGGCCATCCACGCGGCCATGGTGACGCGGATCGACATGGAGATCGGCAAGCTCTTGAAGCAGATCGACGCGATGGGCGCTACACGCGACACCTGCGTGATCTTCCTTTCTGACAACGGCGCGTCGTCGGAACAGCTGATACGGGGCGACGGGCATGACGCATCCGCCCCGTCCGGCTCTGCGAAGAGTTTCCTTGGACTGGGGCCGGGCTGGGCCAGCAATTCGAACGCCCCGTTCCGGCTGCACAAATCGTGGGTCAACGAAGGGGGTATCGCCTCGCCGATGATCGTGCATTGGCCGAATGGAATTGCGCAGAAGAACCAGCTGCGGCATGACCCCTGCCATTTTGTGGATATTCTGCCCACGGTGGTGGACATGGTGGGTGGGAGTGTGGCACAGCCGAAGGAGGCGCCGCCCCTACCGGGCAGGTCCATGCGCCCGGCATTCGCGAAGGATGGTTCGGCTCCGAAGGAGTACATCTATTTCAACCACAACGACAACCACGCGTTGCGGGTGGGCGACTGGAAGCTGATTTCGACCGGAAAGAGCGGGCCGTGGGAACTCTACAATCTCAAGGTGGACCGGGCGGAGCAGAAAAACCTAGCGGCAGCGCAACCGGATCGGCTGGCGGCGATGTCTGCGAAGTGGAAATCTCTGGACGACGATTTTGTCAAGCAGCGGGAAGCCGCCGTACCCAGCACCCGGCCGCGGATGGGTCCGGCACCCCGCTAACGCTTCAGCGGGGTGTCAGTTTGACCAGCTTGCTGGTCAAAGGGGTATTGGGCGAGATTCCAGCGGACCCGCTGTCGGTGAGGACGTAGACAGCTCCGTCGGGTCCGACCCGCACGTCGCGGATACGGGCACCCAGTTCCAGCAGGAGCGGCTCCTCGGCGACAACCTTGTCATTTTTGATGCTCAAACGGTCCAGCATTCTAGCCCTCAGGCCGCCAACGAAGGCGCTGCCATTCCAGTCCGGAAACAGGGTGCCGGTGTAGAACGCCAAGCCGGACGGGGCGATGACCGGATCCCAATAGTAGACCGGTTCCTCCATCCCGTCCTGGTGCGTGATTCCGGCACCGATCGCGTTGCCCGGATAATCTATGCCGTGAGCGATCACCGGCCACCCGTAGTTTTTGCCCTTTTCGATGAGATTCAATTCGTCGCCGCCGCGCGGGCCGTGCTCGTTGTCCCACAGGCGTCCGGTGGCGGGGTCGAAAGCCAGACCTTCGGGATTGCGCACCCCGTAGGCCCAAATTTCGGGCAGCACGCCCGGCTTCCCTAGGAAGGGATTGTCCGGTGCGGGCGAACCGTCCACCGTGATGTGGAGGATTTTCCCCAGATGGCTGTTCAAGTCCTGCGCAACGGCCCACGGAGGGGAATCCGACCGGTCGCCGATGGATACAAACAGGGTGCCGTCCGGTGCAATGGCGATCCGCCCGCCGGTCTTTCCTCCCAGACGCTTCGAGGGGAAGGTGGGCAGGGCTCGGAAGATCACCTTGGCGTCGGTGAGCGAGAGACGGGCCTCGTCGAGCTTGGCGCTGGCCACGATGGTGTTCGTGTTTGTGCCATCGATGTAGTCGAAAAAGGTAAAGAAGATGCGGTGGTTGGCGGAATAGTGCGGATCGGCAACGACGTCCAGCATCCCCACACCCTTGGCAGCGGGCGACGCCAGCTCCGCGATACCGGCAATGGGTTCCGAGAGTTTGCCTTGGGAGTCGAGCATCCGCAGGCTTCCCGGCAAGCGGTGGGTCAGGAGGATGCCGCCACTGGGCAAGAACGCCAGACTCCAAGGCGCGGGCATCTTGTCGACAAGGGTTGTGACCTTGTAAGGGCTGGTCGCGTGGAACGGTGCGCGGGTCTGTTCGGGAAAAGCGGGCTTGTTGTCGCTCTTCTCGGGCGGCAATGTCTCGATGGGGCGGCCCTCCACGCGGGCCAGTTCGTGGGTGGATTCCAAGCTGCCCGCAGCGTTTGCGGTGGGAAGCGTCTTGAAACCGATCAGCTTGAGAGCCGAAGGATCGCTCGACAAAGGCTGGCGACCAGACGGAAAGTGGTTTGCCGCCAGGATGAGGGCCAGAAGTTCGGTGGTTTCAGGCCTTCCGAGAGTTCCGGGCTTGTCGGCTGGCATGGTGGCCCGGATGTTCTCGAAAAGGTCATTGAGGGGGCGGCTCTGCCACTTGGCGAGAAATCTTTCGCCTGTAAGGGGTGGAGCCTCGTTGCCGCCTGATAGTTCCGCTCCATGGCAGAGGGCGCATTGCTGCGAATACAATGGTTTGCCGCGGTCGGCCTGTGCGGTGGAATAGACGCCTTCGGAGACCAACTTTGGCACCTGCGCCACCGCAGCGGGCGGGACGAATTGCAGGAGACTGATCAGTACGAGGAATCTGGAACGCATGGCATCGGCTTCGATGACGGACCGTCGCCTATTTCTGCTGCTGCTGTTGCTGCTGGGTTTCGCCAGCCAGGGGATCGGTAAGAGAGGCTGGCTCCTGGCCGCTATGAATATGGATGGACTGGCTTTGATCCGTGAAATAGGTGTGGGTCCCGGAGGTGCCGAACTGCATCGGGACTGCAGTAACCGCGTAGCCTGTCGGAGTCGGTTGGAGGGTGAACTTGAAGCCACCCTTCTCGCCACCGGCGAGGTCGCGGTCGATGATTTCGGCTCCAGCGGCGCTGGCGGCTCCGTTGGCGGGCGGGCCAAGCTGGGTGAGCGACGTGGCATAGGTCCCGTATTGGGAATAATACTGCGTCTGGGCCGTGTGAAGGGTCTTCAGCGCTACTATCGCCGCCATTTCCTGGCCGGAACGCCGGATGTTGGTCAGTTTCGGCACGGCGACCGTAAGGATGATCAGGATGATCGCGATGACGATCAGAAGTTCGATCAGCGAAAATCCGTTGCGCGCTGAGCGCCGACGGGATTTTGGGGGGAGAAGAAAGTACGGGATAGCCATCACTCTGTTATTTTATGACGCCGGAAACGGGCCCCGCGTTCAGGCCGGAACGTGCTATAACTGATTCGATCATGAATCCGAACAAAGCGTTGTGGGAAAAAGGCGATTTCACGCGGATCGCTTCAATGATGAGGGAGTCCGGCGAGGAGTTGGTCCAGAGCTTGTTCGACCAGTTCAACCTCCACTTGCCGATGCGTGTCCTCGACCTCGGGTGCGGCGACGGCACGACGGCCGTCCCGATGGCCAGGATTGGTGCCGAGGTTGTCGGTATCGACATCGCCCGGAACCTGGTGGAAGCTGGCAACAAGCGGGCGAAGGAGGAGGGGCTCAGCAACCTTACCTTCCAAGAGGGTGATGCTTGCAAGCTGGAGGGGATCGCCGACGAGTCGTTCGACATGTCGATCTCGATTTTCGGGGCGATGTTTGCGCCAAGGCCCAAGGATGTCGCGGCGGAATTGCTCCGCGTGACCAAGCAAGGGCGGAGAATCGTGATGGGAAATTGGATCCCGAATGATCCCGAATCATTCGTCTCGCAGCTGCTGAAGATCAGTGCGGCCTACACGCCGCCGCCACCGGAGGGTTTTGTAAGCCCGATGCTGTGGGGCGTGGAGGAGCAAATCTACGACCGCTTCCCGGGTATCCCCCGCCAGCACATCCTGTTCGACAGGGAAACGTTCCATTTCCGCTCGGACCGGGACACGGCGGATGCCGTGGACACCTTCCGCCTGTACTACGGTCCCACCATGAACGCGTTCGAGGCGGCCGAGAAGAACGGGAAGGCGGACCAACTGCGCAACGAACTATTGAAACTCGCCAAGGACTTCAACCGGAGCCAAGTGGATGGCACCACCGTGATCCCGGCCACGTACCTTCGAGTGACCGTGAACCACTCCTAACGCAACGCTAGGTTTTCAGTCCATGCCTGGCCAGAACCTGATCGAGAACCTCTGCGATCCGGGCATGGACGGCGGTCTTTTCGAGCACCTCGTCGGTGCCGCATTCAAATGCCATCGCTTGGATTTCATTGTCAACCAAGCCGGACGCCATGATGATTCCGAGCTTCGGGAATTCGGCACGGAGCGTTCGGACGAGATCGTAAACATTGGTGCCCGGCACTTGGATATCCGCCAGAACGGCGACGCAGGACGACGAGCGAATCGACTGGAGCGCTTCGGCCCCGCTCGCCGCCTCCACGACCTCGAAACCCGCGTCCGCAAGGATTTCCGAGAACAGCATCCGGATGGAGGCGTTGTCGTCCAAGAGCAACACTTTCCTTGAGACCGGCTTTTTGGTTGAATCGAGCACCTCGCGGACTTTCCTGGCCAGCGAGTCCACGTCGAAAGGCTTGGGGAGGAAATGGACTGTCGGATCCACGACGCCGCGGCGGGCAATCACATCCGCGGCATAGCCGGACATGTAAAGCACCTTGGTGGCTGGGTGATCCGCGGTTAGCCTGTCGGCTAAGTCCTTGCCTGTCATCACAGGCATCATCACGTCCGTTAGAAGCAAATCGATGACACCGGCATGACTTTCGGCCTTTCGAAGTGCATCAGAACCACTTGGTGCCCCCATAACCCGATACCCGAGGCCCTCCAGGATACCGACCGTCATTTCCAAGACCGCAGGCTCATCCTCGGCCACGAGAATCGTTTCCGAGCCGCACGGGGATTTGGCGGGCGGGACCGCGTGGGACTGGTTGACGGCGTCCGGAAAAGGGCCCTCGACTCTCGGCAGATAGATCGTGAACGCTGAACCTTTACCGATTTCGCTGGCGACGGAAACGGCTCCGCCGAACTGCCGAACGATGCCGTAGACCGTCGACAAACCCAGTCCGGTGCTGAGCGAATCGGGCCGCGTGGTGAAAAAGGGCTCGAAGATCTTTTGCAGGATCGCCTCAGGCATACCGATTCCGGTATCGGAAACGACTAGTTGAACGATTGGTCCACTGGGAATCTCACCCAAGGTTCGGGGGTCCATTTGGTCCAGAAAACCATTCGATGTCTGGAAGGTCAATCGACCACCTTCGGGCATTGCGTCGCGCGCGTTGACCGCCAAGTTCATGAGAACTTGCAAAAATTGCCCATCGTCCGCCTTGACGATTCCCAGACCGGGGTCGAGTAAGAGTTCCAGTTGCACTTGGTCGCCGACCAACTGCCGCAGCATCGGGGTATTGGCAGTGATCAGATCATTCAGTTTTTGAGGGTATAGATGGACGGCCTCTTTGCGGCTGAAAGCCAATAGCTGACGGATCAGTCCGGCCGCCTTCTCCCCGGCCTCGCGAATTCCCTCCGCAGGTCTCCTCAGGGAATGGCCCTTGGCGATCCCACCGAGGAGAACATCGCTGTAGCCGTTGATGACCGTCAGGAGATTGTTGAAGTCATGCGCCACTCCTCCGGCCAGCCGACCAATGCTTTCCAGCCGTTCCCCTTGCCGCACCCGGTCCTCGAGGCGCTCTCGGTCGGTGACATCGCGGCCAACCGACACCACCCCCAACAGTTGCCCGGAAGGGGACAGAATCGGAGAGACCGTGGTTTCCTTGTGGTAGGTCTCGCCGTCCTTTCTAAGACTGGTAAACTGGCCGGACCATGCGCGCCCTTCGCGGAGCGCAACACCGACTTGTTCCATGTGGCTCTGATTTTCGGATTCCCCAAACAGGAACCTAGCGTCGCGGCCAACCGATTCCTCCAGCGAATATCCCGAAGTCTTCTCGAACGCGGGATTGCAGTAGATGATCGTTCCCGTAGCGTCCGTGAGGACAACCTCGTCATACGCCTGCTCGATGGCAGCTGCAAGACTTTGGTTGCGGCGCTCCTGCTCCAACCGTTCGGTGATGTCCTGGATGGTACCCCGAAGCTTTACGGTGGCACCGGAGACGTCGCGTATCGGCTCGCCGTGACCTGCTACCCAACGGCGCAAACCATCCCTGCGGACAAGCTCCATCTCGATCGCAGCAACCGAGCCCGTCTCCATGGCTGAGGCCATCACGGCCAGCACCTGCCGCCAACTCTCGGGCGAATAGAGTTTCGAAACATCCTCCAGCGTGGGAGGGGGTTCGTCCGGGGACCAGCCGTAGAGCCGGAGAAGTTGTTCGGAGAACGTGACCTCGCCGGTGGAGCGGTCCATTTCCCAACTGCCGATACCGGCGATTCGTTGGGCCTCGTTCAGATCCGCAGTCCGGCGCTCCAATTCGGCACGGGCTTGGCGCTGTTCGGTGACGTCCAAACTGATGCCGAAGATGGCCATGGTGCCGGTGTCCAAGTCCTTGGTGACTTCGAAGCGGGTCAGAACATGGCGGACAGCGCCATCCACTTTCCGGACGATGCGCTTTTCCATTTGGGCCGAATACTTGGCCTCCGGCGAGGTGACACCAACAGCGAAGGTCTCAGCGGTGGCAGCCCGATCGTCAGGATGGACAAACTGCAGGATGTACCGTTCGGCGGTCATCCGGTAGCCGCCTTCCATCTCGGCAGTGGTGCCGTGGAAGGTGTAAAAACGGTCGTTGAGAATCACGTCGCCGGAGGAATCGCCTTCCCAATAAACCAGACCGGCCAAGTCCATCGCCGCGGCAAGGCGGATGGGATCCATGCTGTTTCCGGTTGGCATCGGATTAGCGGAACATGCCGAGAGCCCAGACTATCACCGCCGCGCCAGCCACAATCCGGTAAATGGCGAATGGCACAAACCCACGGGTGCGGACCCAGTTCATGAACCACGCAACCACGGCCCATGCGACGAAGAACGAAACCACGAAACCGATGGCGAGCACGATCCACCCATGGGAATCAATGTGGGGAACGGGTTCGCCGTGGGAGGGCTTCAGGAATTTCAGCAGGTCGTAGCAGGTGGCCGCAGCCATGGTGGGAAGCGAAAGGAGGAAGGAAAACTCGAGTGCGGCGGCCCGCGTCAAGCCGGACGTCTGGCCTGCCGCGATCGTGATCATCGACCGTGACGTGCCGGGCACCACGGCTGAGAGGACTTGGCAGCAACCGATCCAAATTGCCTGGGGCATGGACATGCGTTCGAGTTCATCCGCTGCGGACTCGCCGCGCAATTGCGCGCGTCCGCCAAATGAAGCGTCCACCAGCCACATGACGACACCACCGACCACCAGCGCGCCGCCCATCAATGCCAGGTTTTCCAAGTTCTTGCCGATCACCTTCTTCAACAGGAAAGCAGGACCGGCTGTGCAGACAAACGCAATCAGGGTCAGGGAGATCGGGTGCGTCAGGAGGGTTTTGTCGCCACGCCGACCCTTCGGAAATGTGGACAGGAAGCCTTGGATTCTTCCCGCGAAGTAGATCGGGAGACACAGGACGGCCCCCAGTTGGATCACGATGGAAAACATCTTCCAATAGCCATCCTCCAAGCTCACGCCCAGGAGCGATTCGGCGATGCGGAGATGGGCTGTTGAGCTAACGGGCAGGAATTCTGTGAGGCCCTCGATGATGCCGAGGATGAGGGAAAGAAGATAGTCGTTCAAACCTGAATTCTACCCGATTCCAGGCGCTAACGAGGAAGAAATTCGCGGCAGATGGATTTGAAACGTGGTGCCAGTGCCCGGTTGGCTTTCGACGGAGACAGAGCCGCCCCCCTGACGCACAATCGCGTAGACCGTGGCTAGGCCCAGACCGGTTCCCTCATTGCCCTTGGTGGTGAAAAAGGGCTCGAAAATGAACGGCTGGACTTCCTCCGGGATGCCGATGCCCGTGTCGGCGACCGAGAGCAGCACGTACTCGCCCGGTGGCAGGGAGGAGCGGTTTTCGGCAATCACGACATAGTCCGTGGCAATGCGGAGGACGCCACCCATGGGCATCGCTTGGCGGGCATTCACCGTGAGATTCATGAGGATTTGGTGAAACTGGCTCTCGTCCGCCAAAACCGACCAGTGGCCTGTGGGCGGCGCGGGAGCCAGA
>CAIYDY010000413.1 GCA_903925015.1 uncultured Acidobacteriia bacterium | reverse complement strand
GCTGGCGCGGCTCGGCATCCGGTTATTGCCGCCTAAAAGGCGGCTGCAGCCAAGAATGGCTGCCCCACAAGGACTTTCATCGCCTTTGGCGGCCCAGACCGGGCCATGGTCGCTCCCTCGCGGTCGGGGACTTATACCGAAAGGGGAAGATGGCCGTGACTCGGCCTTGGAAGGAGGAGTCTCACGCGGGATCTCCTCGCCGTGGGCGGCCAAGCTTTCCAGGTAGAGTTCGATGGCTTCCGACGCGTTGATTTCGGCCTCCCCGAGGGTTTCCCCTTGGGTGTGGCAACCGGGCAGGGCCGGAACGTGTGCGACATAGCCGCCCTCGGGCGCCTTTGCATAGTACACGGAATAGGAAAGGGTGGTTGGTCCGGTTGGGGACATGCTCATGATTGTAGCGCCGGTATGGTGGCGGTGGGGGTCTTGGTGGGTTGGGGTCGGGTTCGGATGGATGGGTGCGCGCCTTTCGGCGCGTGCGGAGGTTGGCAACCTCCGCGCAGGATGCCATCCTGCCCCACAACGGGAAGCTAGTATTTTGGTTGATACGGAGACACTTTATGAGGAACTTGGTTTTGTTGGTGGTGATGGCTGTGGTTGGTTTGCCCTTGGCCGGGCAGACGGCGGCCAAGCCGCGGGGTATTCAGGTTGAGGGGCCTCGGCGGCGCGCCTTGGTGATCGGGAACCGGAACTATCCGAAGCAGCCGCTTTTGAACCCCGTCAACGACGCCACCGACCTCGCGCAGGTGCTCGCCGACGCGGAGTTCGACGTCACCCTCAAAACCGACCTCAACCGGCAGACGCTCGACCGCGCCGTCTCCGACTTCGCCAAATCACTCCACGAGGGCGACACCGCCCTCTTCTTCTTCGCGGGACACGGCGTCGAGGTGCAGGGGCAGAACTACTTGCTCCCCACCGACTTTGCCGCGCAGGAGGAGGCGCAGGTGAAGTACCAGTCGGTGAACGCGGGCGAGGTGCAGGATCTGCTGCAGGGACGCGATGCCAAGCGCACCGTCATCCTGATCCTGGACGCCTGCCGCAACAACCCCTACCGGACTTGGCGCGCCACCGGCGGCGGTCTGGCGACCATGTCCGGGGAAGGCGTCTACATCGCGTTCGCGGCGGCAGCGGGGAAGATGGCCGACGACGGCCGCGCGGACCGGAACGGGATCTTCACCAAGCACCTGTTGACGTCCTTGCGCGAATCCGGCCTGTCCATCGACCAGGTCTTTACGCGGGTCCGGCAGGGAGTTTCGCGGGAAACGGCAGGCAGGCAGGTGCCGTTCTCCTACACCGGGTTGACGGGCGAATTTGTGTTCCGCGATGCCGAGGCCGAGCGCGCGCAGTTGGAAGAGAAACTGGCCGACCTGCGGCGCCGCGCCGCCGAAGCGCAGAAAGCCAAGGACCAGCAGGCTTTGGATGACATCCGAAACCAGCAGGGGGCCATCAACGTGCGGTTGGAGACCGTACGGACCAAGACGACGCCGCCCACATCGACCGGCGGTTCCGCGGACGTGAAGGCGCTACGCGACCGCCTTGCCGCCGAACAAACGCGGCTGGACGGCCTCACCAAAGGCGTTTCGACTGTGGAGGAAGCGCGCGCCGAGGTGGCCTCGCTGGAGCGGCGGATTGCGTCGATCCGGACCCAGGTTGACGCCGCGCGCGACGAGGCGCTTCGCGATTCCAACGTGGAACGCGGGCCCTTCGAGACAAGGGAGAAGTTCGACGCCCGGCGCAGCCAGGCCGAGGCGGACCGCGCCAAAATCGGCGCTCAGTTCGAGCGGGAGTTCGACGCCCAAGCAAAGACCGCCCGTGACCGAATCACGGCACTCAAGTCGCGGACGTACCCGGCGGCCAAGCCGGTCCGGGCCGAGTGGCGGGAGAACGCCTACGACCCCGATTCGAAGTTCCTAGTCGCCCGGCTGGACGGTGCCGACACTAGGTTCACCATCGCGCCGGAGAAGGCTGAACAGCTTTACAACCGTTGGAAAGAGGTGAAGGTGGAGGCGACGTATGCGGGGGCCCCGGTGCTGGTGGATCCGGGGACGGGGGAGCGGTTTGTCGGGGCGATGCGGGCGTGGATCAACCCCAAGGACGGTCTGCCGTATGTTTCGATTGAAGCGGGGAGCTTTGTGATGGGGTGTTCGGGCGGGGATGGCCAGTGCGACCCGGATGAAAAGCCCGCGCACCGGGTGACCATCACGCGCGGGTTCCGCATCGGGGCCACGCCAGTGACGCAGGCGGCGTACCAGCGGGTGATCGGCAGCAATCCGAGCAACTTCAAAGGGCCGCAGTTGCCGGTGGAGACGGTTAGCTGGGACGATGCGCGCAAGTATTGCTCGGCGGTTGGGATGCGGTTGCCGACGGAGGCGGAGTGGGAGTACGCGGCGCGTGCGGGGACAACCGGGGCGCGGTACGGGGAACTGGACGCGATTGCCTGGTATGGCGGCAACAGCGGAAGCAAGACGCATGATGTGGGGACGAAGCAGCCGAACGCCTGGGGGCTGTACGACATGCTGGGGAATGTCTGGCAGTGGACGGCGGATTGGTACGGGCCGTATGCGGCGACAGCCGCGACGGACCCCGCAGGGGCTGCTAGCGGGGAAAGAAGATCGCTCCGCGGCGGTTCCTGACTCAACGATGCGTCGTATGCGCGCGCGTCCAGGCGGGGCTGGTTCGCGCCGTCTTACCGTCTCCACTACTACGGGTTTCGGTGTGCCGGGGAGTGACTTTTCTTAATTCTTTTTTCTTTTTCCATTACATGCTTATATTATACCATGGATGTAGGGGCGACAGCCAGGGTTTTGTGTGTTTTGTGGGGCAGGATGGCATCCTG
>CAIYDY010000412.1 GCA_903925015.1 uncultured Acidobacteriia bacterium | reverse complement strand
TCGCCAACGCCGGCATCGCGCAGTTTGCCCCGGTGGAAGGCGTTTCGGAACCCTTCTATGACAACCAGTTCAATTTGAATGTGAAGGGCTTGTTCTTCACGGTCCAGAAGCTGCTGCCATTGATTCCGCAAGGTGGCGCGGTGATTCTGAACGCCTCGATCGTGTCGGTCAAGGGCATGGGAACCACTTCCATCTATGCCGCGACGAAAGCTGCCGTTCGCTCGTTCGGACGAACACTCGCTACCGAACTGGCACCCAAGGGCATCCGCGTCAACACGATCAGCCCCGGCCCGATTGCGACGCCGATCTACGACAAGCTCGGCATGCCGAAGGAAATGCTGGACCAGTTTGCGGCCGGAATGGCGCAGTCGGTGGCCCTGAAGCGTTTCGGCCAGCCCGAGGAAATCGCCAAGGTCGCCCTGTTCTTCGGCTCCGACGACTCCTCATATGTGACCGGTACGGAGCTATTCGTCGACGGAGGGCTGGCCGAACTGTAAGCTGTATGAATGGTGACGCCTGAAGCGCGAAAACTGGCCTGGATGCAGAGGATTGCCGCCGCGATCCTCTGCATCTACTGGATCGCCTTCTGGGCGGACCATTCGGATTTGACCGCACAGGCGGCCGACGTCGAATGGTCGTTCCTTCTGCCGGATTTGGTCTTTATCGCCCTTGCGTTCGTCGTTGGGAGTCGTTGGCTGCTGGCGGCTGACCGGCGGGCCGACACGGTGGCGGCACTTGCCGGCGGGGCTCTCTTCTACTTGGGATTTCTCGACACTATGATGAATATTCGCGGGGGACAGTACACCGCAGTGCTGTCGCGGGGCGTGGTCAATGCGATTGTCAACGTCCTTTGCCTCGGATTCGGCGCCTTCAACATCCGGTATGCACTGAATCGAGCGGTGGGGAAATGATTGTTCTGGTTACCGGGGCATCTTCGGGCATCGGTGCCGCGTGTGCGGCTCGGCTCGAAAAGGCGGGTCACACGGTTGTTGGCGCTTCGCGGTCGGGCAAGGGTGGCAGGGTGCTCGATGTCCGCGACCCGGCTGCGATCGACAAGTTGCTGGCGGATGTTGAACTCGAGTTTGGGCGCATCGATGCCGTGGTCAACTCGGCGGGTGTCGCGGTGGGCGGGCCTGTTGAAGATACCCCGCTGGAATTGGTTCAAGCCCAGTTCGAAACCAATCTGATGGGTGCGGTCTACCTGTTCCGGGCGGCGGCACCGTATCTGCGGCGCTCGGCCCCGAGCCGGATGATCCATATTTCCTCGCTTGCGGCCCACATCGCGTTGCCCTACCAAGCCCTGTACTCCGCAAGCCATGCGGGTGCGAACGCGTTTTGCCAGGCGCTGCGGTATGAAATGGCCCCGCACGGCGTGCGGGTGATCGTGGTGGAACCAGGCAGCTTTCGAACCGGTTTGACGACGAACAGGCGCAGCCCCGAGCTATCGGAACCTTACGCCAAGGCTGCGCGGACGGCGTTGGATTCCAATGACCGGGATGAATTGAAGGGCGTCGATCCGGAACAGTTGGCGGAACTGGTGGAGAAGCTGTTGACGGCCCGGAATCCACCCGACCGCTGTTCGGCGGGGCTCTGGGAGGAGCGGATTGGCCTTGCGGCCCGACGATTCCTTCCGGAACGTATTTTCAGGCGGATTATCGGCTCCCACTACGGTGTTTAAGCCCGCCCGTTACGGTCGGAAGCCGAGGGTTTCGAACACGTGTCCGATGTAGAGGCGCACGCAGCGGCCTTCCACACGCACCATCACGCTCTGCTCCTTGAGTCCTACAATTTCCCGAACAGAACCCGGAATCCACAGTTTTCCATCCGAAGACAGGCTGGACACGAAGTCCTCGTCGCCGTCCGTATCCTCATCAGCCAGCACGGGCTGGAGCTCGATCCGATGGTCGTCCAGAGGCAGAACCCGGAAGAGGGTCCACTCGTTGGCGGCGCAGAATTTGCACACTCCCAAGGGCATGTCGAGGGTGCCATTGCGCACCCGCCCCATGAATGTTCCTTCGGGGGCCTTCACTGTATCGTTTGTCATCGAAGAGAAGTACTGAAGCCGAGGGTATCACGGCTCGGGACGCGACTTGGCGACAATGGAAGTGCATGGCCGATCCCAAACCACTCTCCGCCTTTGATATTCCGTATGCCACCCCCCTCGTCCGGATTGAGTTGGACGGGACTGGGATTTGGTGCAAGCTCGAGTACCTGAATCCAAGTGGATCCACCAAGGACCGAATCGCCCGGTACATCCTGGAGCACGCCCTGGCCAATGGGTTGGCGCGCAAGGGCGACCTGGTGGTGGAAGCGTCCAGCGGTTCCACCAGCATCGCCATGGCTCTGGCTTGTGCGAGGCTCGGGTTGCGTTTCGAGGCAGTGATGCCGGAAGGTGTCACCAATGAGCGGACCTTGATGATCCGTGCGTTTGGCGGCGCGATCCGGTTCACGCCGAAGGCTGCGGGAATTGCCGGGGCGCTGCGGGAGTCGGAACGGCTGGCAGTGGAAACAGGGGCGTTCCTGCCCCGGCAGTTCTCCAATCCGTTGAACGCGGAGGCGCACCGTCTGGGCACGGCACGGGAGATCCTGGGGGTACTCGGGAATGTGGCGGCAGTGGTCAGCGGCGTGGGCACCGGCGGCACGCTGGTGGGACTGTTCGAAGGGTGTCCGGGGTCGATTCCGGTTTTTGCTCGCCCTACGGACCATCTCACCGAGGATCCCGAATGCTGCAGCTTCAGCGCGAGGATTCCGGGCGTGGTGGAGTGCGCGTCGGAGCTGTTCCGTCCTAGCCACATGCCGGGCCTCGAAACAATCGAGGTTCCCGCCAGCGTGGCGATCCACGCCACGAGGAGAATCATCGCTTCCGGGTATCCGGTTGGTCCCAGTTCCGGCTTGAATTACTGTGCCGCGGTCGAGATCGCCAAGCGACTGGGGCCGGGCGCCAACGTGGTCACCGTTTTCCCCGACCGGATGGAGCGCTACTTCAGCGGCGAGTTGTTCCGCGGCATGTAGCGAGCTCGCTGGAACCGGCCCGGTAGAATCGGGGTATGGAACTCAAAGGCAAGCGCGTCGCGATGCTGGTCGACCAGATGTACCAGGAGATGGAAGTATGGGTGCCGCTCTACCGGCTGCGCGAGGCAGGCGTGGAAGTTGTGACGGTTGGTGCGGAGGCCGGCAAGGTGTACCCCAGCAAACTTGGGTATCCCTGCACCGCCCAGCTCTCCTATGACGCCGCGCGCGCCGAGGACTTCGACGGCGTGATCGCACCCGGTGGATTTGCTCCCGATTTCATCCGGCGGCATCCAATGGCGATCGCTTTCGTTCGTGAAGTGGCGCTGCAGGGCAAGCTGGCTGCGGCGATCTGCCATGGTCCCTGGGTACTCTGCTCCGCTGATATCCTCCGGGGCAAGAGGGCTACTTCCTTCTTCGCGATCAAGGACGACGTTGTGAACGCCGGAGCGCTTTGGGAAGACGCCGAGGTGGTTGTCGACGGGGGTATCGTGACATCTCGAAAGCCGGACGATCTTCCGGCGTTTTCGTTGGCCTGCATTCAGGTTCTCGCGAACGGACCGGTAGCCTAAGATCCGCATGTCCGATTGCGCAATCGAAACTTCTGGACTGACCAAGGTTTACAACGGGACGTTGCGGGCGGTGGACGACGTGTCGCTACAGGTTCCGGCCGGATCCACCTTCGGGCTTCTAGGTGCCAACGGGGCGGGGAAGACGACGTTCGTGAAAATGCTGCTATCGAGCTGCCACCCCACGGCCGGCAGCGCGAGACTTTTCGGCCGCGAGGCCAAAGATCCCGAGTCTCGGCGCTCGGTTGGGTATTTGCCGGAAAACCATCGGTTTCCGACCTACCTGACCGGCTGGGAAATGCTGGATTTCTACGGCGCGCTTTCGGGCCTGGACGGCGTCGCACGGAAGCGGCGAATTCCAGAGGTGCTGGAATTGGTGGGGTTGGAGGAGCGAGCCTATCATTTGCGGTTGAACCAATACTCCAAGGGCATGCTGCAACGGGTGGGGCTGGCGCAGGCGCTACTGCATGCGCCCAAGTTGCTGATTCTGGACGAGCCCAGCGATGGTGTCGACCCCGTGGGACGCAGACAGATCCGGGACGTTCTCCAAGCTTTGGAGCGGGAAGGCGTAACCGTCTTCCTGAATTCTCATTTGTTGGCTGAAGTGGAACTGTTTTGCCACGACGTCGCGATTATCCAGAAGGGCCGCGTGGCGCTGAGCGGGCGGGTGAGGGATCTGACCAGCGGCAGTGGATACAAGGTGGAGGTGTCCGAGCTGCCTGAAGCGTTGCGGACCGAGGTTCGATCCCGAGCGAAGGGTGAAACCACCGGTGCGGAAGGGATTCAGTGGATGTTCGCGACGCGCGAGGATGCCAATGCCGCCGTGGACCTGCTGCGGGCCGGCGGGTGCGAGATTGAAGGGTTTTCACGAAGCCGCAGCACCCTGGAGGATGTTTTTATTCGCACCGTACAGTCGAAATCGGAGGCGACGCAATGAATCCAAGGGCTTTGATTGCCACGGGCGCACTCGTGGTGGATACCTTCCGCGAGGCTTTCGCGAGACGCATTTTCTGGGGCTTCCTGGGGGCTTCGACGCTTTTGTTGGCACTGCTGTCGATGGTGACGACGATCCAAGTGGGGCCTGCCACCAATGATCCCGCGATGATGGTGCGGCAGACGCAGGGCCTGATTGCGACCCTGTTCTATTTCGCGGGTATGGCACTGGCAGTGTTTGCCTCGTCGGGGCTGGTCTCGGCCATGTTCGAGCCGGGCCGGATTGGTCTGCTGCTTTCCAAGCCGATTTCACGCACGCACTTGCTGCTTGGCCGCTATCTGGGGAACCTGTTGGTGGTGGCCGTGAATATCCTGTACCTGGTCGGCGGGGCGTGGCTGCTTTTTGGCCTCAAAATGGGTGTCTGGAATATGGGTTTCCTCCTTTCCAGCCTGTGCACCTTGTTCGTGTTCGCCGTACTGCTCGCCGTGATCGTTCTGGTGGAGCTTGTTTGGGAATCGTCCGCCATCGCCACCACAACCGCGTTTGGATTGCTTTTCGTGTCACCGATTCTGGCTCAGCGTGCGGCGATTGAGCGTATGCTGGGGTCCGAACTGTCACGAACCGTTCTGAAGGTCTTGTACTTCACCCTGCCGAGGACTTCCGAGATCTCCACAATCACACAACAGCTCATCATGGGCCAGCCTGTAGTTGCTTGGGGGCCTATGGTGACCACGGGCCTGTTTGGTGCAGCCGTACTAGCTGCAGGGGTCTGGGAGTTCCGGCGCAAGAGCTTCTAACGCGGTTATTTCAACAGAGCTTCGGCCAGTAGAACCAGTCCGAAACCGACCAAGCCCGAAATGATCTTCATGACGGTCCACGTCTTGAGGGTCTGCGACACGGTGAGCCCGAAGTACTGGTTGACGATCCAGAAGCCGGCGTCGTTGACGATGGACAACGACGTCCCGCCGCAGCAGAGTGCCAGATACATCAGGTCCGGGTTGTAGCCAGGCATCACCTTGACGATGGGGGCGAGAATTCCGGCTGCCGTGATAATCGAGACCGTGGCAGAGCCCTGCGCCATCCGCAATACCGCAGCCATGATGAAGGCCACGATCAGAGGCGAGATGTGCGTTGCGGCAAGCATCTTGCCGGCCATGGCACCGGCTCCGGTATCGACGATCACCTGTTTCAGGCCGCCACCGGCTCCCATGATGAGCAGCAGGGAAGCGGTCGGCCCAAGGGCTTTGTTTGCTAGAGCAGTTATCTTGTCGCGGTCGAGGCCGCGCGCCGACCCCAAGAGAAGCATCGAGGCGATCAGTGTCACCAGCAGCGCTGAAAACGGATGGCCCAGCAGCACCAGCAGCTGGTTCTTGGGCCAGATTGTGGCGGCAAGAATCAGAAGCACCGGGAGCATCAGAAGCATTGCCACCACTGCTGGAGACGGCGGATTTGCCGCCTGTTCCGCAGGGGCTTCCAGCGCGGCCGGGGGCAGCGGAACGTTGATGCGCTTGGCGATCCACTGGCCGTAGACCATGCCGCTGACAAGGGTCATCGGGATCGAGAGCAGGACGCCGTAGAGGATCGCGTGGCCCAGGTCGGCTCCGAGGAGTTGCGCGGCGGCGGCTGGGGCTGGATGTGGCGGTACCAGGGAGTGGAGGATCGTAAGCGGTGCCAGCATCGCCATGCCGTAGACCAGCAGCGAGCGTTTGCCCTCCTTGGTCAGGCTGTAAACAAGCGGCACAAGGATGATGAAACCGACTTCAAAAAAGATGGGGAGTCCCACCAGGAAACCGGCAATCACCATCGCCCACGCGGAGTTTTCGCGGCCGAATTTGGAGATCAGCCAGTCTGCCAGCGCCAATCCGCCGCCGGAGTGCTCGAGGTACGCGCCAATCATCGCACCCAAGCCGAGGACGACCGCGATGAAACCCAGCGCGTCGCCAAAACCTGCCTGGATCGATTTCAGAACTGTCGCCGGAGGCATCTTCGCCGCTAGCCCCATGGCGAATGCGGAAAGCAGCAGCGCCAGGAACGCGTGCATCCGGAGGACAAGGATCAGGAACAGAAGGAGGGCTACCGCCCCGAATGCAAGAAGAATGAGGTTCAAGAAATCCATACTCTCAGGTTGGCGACAGATATGCAAGTTTGGATCTGCAAGTTGTGGGCGGGATGGACTGCGATTCAGCCCACCCCGCCCATGCCTTCCTAGTGCGCCGGGTACCGGAGTACTGTCACGCTGGAGACTGCGAGGCTGTCCGTCTGGCCTGAAAGAAGCTTTCCCCGCAGGTCCAATTTCAGGCCGTTCTGGGCTGGTACGGTCGTTATCCCGGGTAGGAACCCGAGTACGGTGCCCCAGCTTTGCAAGGTTACTTGACCACCGGTGTTGGTAATCGAAATCTCCGCTTGTCCCACCAGCGCCCCGTCGTGCGCACCCGCCTGGCGCGCAAGAATCGAAATCGTCCCCCAATTGACCTGTACGGCGAAGCCCGATGTTGTCCCCGTATGGCTGAAGGTAAAACGGACCTCGTAGCGGTCCCCCGGATGCAACGACCCGCCCGGGATGTCGCAGCCGCCCAGTGAACTCCAGTCCGTCCCCGTCGTGGTCCGTCCATTGGAGCTGCACAAGACCTGCGCCATCACGGACGACGCGGGCTGCGGTGTTGTCAGGTTGGCCAAGCCCGATACCGGATCGATTCGGTATGAGGCCACCAGCGTGTCCTGTGGTTGGGGCTGTGCGCCGCCGGCGAAAGTGATGGTCGATCCAGCCAACGTGTAGTCCGAGCCCGCCTTCATGTAGAGGCCGTTGCGGAACAGCTGCAGGCTTTGACCGCTGGGCGGATTGGTCAACGTGAACGTCAGGTTCGACCCGTCCACCAAGCCCCCGGGGGTTTCCGCATCGAAGAACTGCGCAGTTGGTGAACCGCAAGTGCCCGTGGTGCCGTCCGCAAAGACGCAGTCGCCCACGTTGCCCGCCACCGTCTCGATCTGGCCGCTGTCGTTGACCAGCGCGACGCTTCCGGTGCCGAATCCCGGACCCTTGACAGGACGCTGAGCCAAGTCCGAAACCAGTCCGATCACACTTGACTCGGTGATCGGCGTCTGTGTCCCGGTTGAACTGCCCGTTGAATTCGTGCCGAGGGTGGCCGTACGGACATCTGCGACTTTCAAAGCCGCCACGCTTGAGGGAACGGACCATGTCTCCGTAAACTGCTCCAGCCCGTCGCTCTGGTATTGAACCGTATACACGTTTGCAGGGGCCTGCGCACCCGCATTCGGGGCCAGTTGCACCTGGAGGTTGCCGTTGCTCACTTGGACCGTCCTGCTCTGCTGGACGACCATGCCAATGTTGTTGGCATCGAAGGTGTTCCAGTGGATCATGATGGTCCCGGTAAACCGGGTGCCGTCAGCCTTGAACAGCGTATCCTGGATGGTGGTTAGGCTGCTCTGGGCTGAGGCCGCGTGAGCGAGAAGCAGGCTGCAAAGCAGACCCGCGAAGCTTGTCTTGGAAATATGTGTTTGGAGGAGTCGCATGGTTCTCACGGCCCAACTTGTAGCATTGGGACACTCGAAAACCGACGCATGGATATTCAGAAATCAGTCGTAAGTGTTTTAAAATCCTGTATTTGGGGATATTTTCAAAGGCTGTGACCGATAGAGTCCGTGCTCCGAAATCCACTCAAACACCCGGGGTGG
>CAIYDY010000411.1 GCA_903925015.1 uncultured Acidobacteriia bacterium | reverse complement strand
GTAGCCCCGACGGTAGTCGAACTTTTCCACCGCCTTCATCAAGCCGATGTTTCCTTCTTGGATGAGGTCCAGGAATTGCAAGCCGCGGTTGTTGTAGCGTTTGGCGATACTCACCACCAACCGCAGATTGGACTGGATCAGCTCCTGCCGTGCTGTTTCCGAAATCCGGTCGAAGCGTTCCACAACCGCGAGGCAGCGTCGAAGGGTTGCCACCGGCACTCCCAGTCTCTCCTCCAAGGCCTCCCGTTGCTCGCTGAGCCGCTGCTGGTCCCGCCCGTTGTCCTTGGCCTGGTCTTGCCGGATCTGCAACTTCGCCAGCGCGGCGTCAATCTCCGAACCTTCCCGGGCGGCAGACTTCAGCCGAGCGATCAAATCCCGCAGCGTGCCGTGCTGGAAGTTCAGACTGCACAGGATGCGGCGGACCCGCACGGCGTTTCGTCCCAACTCCCACTTCAAGTGGAGTTCCACCCCCGGCTTGGACCGCGGGCCCAATCCCTCCATCTTGCTCTGGAGCAGGTGGCATTTCCGTCGCAGGATGGCCAGTTCCGCCGCTGCTGAGATCAACTCCGCCGCACCGGATTCAAATGTTTCCTCACTTGGAATCGGCTCGTTGAATGCAAGGATGTCGCGGGAGGCGATACCGCCGGACGCCACTTGGGATGCCAAGTGCTCGATTTCCTCGATGATGAACGGGCAGCGGGCGAGCATCCGCCGCGTCCGGTTCTGTCCCCGCTCGATTCTGCGCGCCAGTGCTACCTCGCTCTCGCGCGTCAGCAGCTTCACTGCGCCCATTTCGCGCAGATAGAGCCGGACGGGGTCGTGGTTCTTGTCGAACGCCCCCGCGCCGAAGATTTCGTCTTCGTCAAAAGCGCGGTCATCGTCGAAAGCGCGGTCATTCGAGATGCCCGTATCCGGGTCGCCCGCCTCGACAGGGAATTCGTCCATGTCGTCGGTGGGGAGGTCGAGATCTCCGCCGAACAGCGCAAGTCCCGCTTCCTTGCTCACCCGGGCAAGTGGATCTACGGATTCGAAATTGTCTTCCGCCACAATGCACCCTCGGGCGATCGCGATTGGTTCATTCTACACCCGGCGCGACGGCAAATATCAGGTGTTCCTCAGGTGGCAGCTGTTTCAGCCGCAATCACTGGAAATCTAGAATTCAGCCAAGTGCCGCATCAACTCGAAGACGTCCTGAATCCGACCCTCGCGTTCCGCAAGCCGGATCTGGGCCTTCAGGTCTCGCTTCCGGGCCTCCACCTCGTCCTTGCGGAGTGCCTCCACGCAAGCCTCGCCGTCCTCCATCGAAGGCGTTGTGGCAGCCTCCAGCACCAAGCCCCCCAAGAGGTTTTGGTCCGCCTCGCTGAGCCGCTCGTGCAGGGAGTTGAAGTCTATGGTTTCCCCGGCTTGGTGCAATGCCACGATCATGGCGTAGATTGTCCCGGCCGCACCGTCTTTTAGTGCACGAATATCGGCGATGTCGCCCATCAGCCGCTCCCGCGCCTCGGGTTCGGCGATCAGCAATGGAATCAGGATGCGGTCGGTGGCGCGGGACGGGTCGGGCGGGGGCGGGGCGGGGGAGCGCTCAGCCCGGTCCGCCGCCGCTTTCCGGAAGTGTTCGAGGACGTACCCGGAATCGACTCCCAAGTAGGATGCGAGGTCGTTGGCGACCGAAACCCGTTCGATCTTGTCGTTCAGGGCTTGGATGGCCGGCAAGAGGAACTGGAACACATCGTTGCGGCCCTGCGGGTCCCTCAGGTTGAATTTGGCCCTGGCGCGGTCCGCCAGCCAGTAGAAATAGGTCTTGGCACCCGAGACGCGCTCCCGGTACAACTCCGGACCGTGCTCCTTGCAGAATTCGTCGGGATCCAACCCTCCCTCCAGCCCGACCACCTTCACGCGCATGCCCTCTTCCAGCAGCATCTTGATGGACCGCTCCGCAGCCTTTTCGCCCGCCGCATCGGGGTCGAAATTCAGGTGGATGTTCTGCGAATGCCGCTTCATCGCCCGAATCTGTTCCACCGTGAGAGCGGTGCCGCACGTGGCCACCGCCTCCGTGACGCCCGCCTGGGTGGCCCCGATCACGTCCATGTAGCCTTCCACCAACACGATCCGGTCCAACTGCATGGCCGGTTGCTTGGCACGGTTCAAGTTATAGAGCACGTGCGACTTTTTGTAGATCTCGGTTTCCGGGGAGTTCAAGTACTTCGCGCGTTCATCCGGGTCCAGCGCACGGCCACCGAATGCGATGATCTTGCCCGTTTCTCCCTGAATGGGGAACATCAACCGGTTGCGGAAGCGGTCGTACAGCCGCCCGTCCTCGCTTTTGCCGATGAGGCCCGAGGCCTCCATCTGCTCCGGCTTGTAACCGCGCTGCTCGAATATCCGCAGCAGTGTGCGCCCGGAGCCGTCCGCCAGCCCAACGCGGAAGTTCATGGCCGCCTGCTGCGTCACCCCGCGGCCTTTCAGATACCCGCGCACGTTCGAGCCGTCTGGTCCAGTCAGATTTGCCTTGAAGTGGTCCGCCGCAATCTCATGCATCTCATAGATGACCGCGCGCAGTTTCGTCTTTTCGTCGCCCGCCGCCGATTGCTTTGGCAGTGGAATCCCGGACTGTTCGGCCAACTTCTTCAGCGCCTCCCAGAACGTGACCCCTTCGATCTTCATCACGAACTCGAAAACGTCGCCCTTGGCGTCGCACCCGAAGCATTTGAAGAACCGGTGCTCGGCGTAGACGGAAAACGACGGCGTCTTCTCGTTGTGGAACGGGCACAGGCCCGAGTAGCGGTTCCCGAACCGGCGCAGGCGCACGTAGTCGGAAACCACGCGGGCGATGTCGATCTGGTCCTTCAGTTCCTTGGCAAAGTCCATTTGGGGAGGGGGAACGGCAACGATCCGGGCTCGATACCATTATCCCTGTATGGACGACCAGGAAATTTGCGCGTTGGTGGGCGAGGATGGTTTCCACCGTTTAGTCGCCGCGTTTTACCGTAGGGTGCCGGGGGATCCGATCCTGGGGCCGATGTACCCGGCCGACGATTTGGTTGGTGCCGAGGAGCGGCTTCGGGATTTCCTCGTGTTCCGCTTCGGCGGGTCCACCCGGTATCTGGAAAACCGGGGCCACCCAAGGCTCCGCATGCGCCATGCCCCGTTTGCGATCGACAAGGCCGCCCGCGACCGTTGGATGGAATTGATGACGGCATCGCTGGCGGAAGCCGGGTTCCCGCCCGAGGCGGCGAAGACGATGTGGGAGTTTTTCGACGGCGTGGCCACGTTCATGATGAACCGGGAGTAGGGTGGGCTGGAGTAGGGTGGGCTGGCGTAAAATGGTGCTCGGCCATGAAGAGCATCCTCCTACTCACAGCATTCCTCGGTACCGCACTCGCCCAATCCCAGGACTGGGTGGCAACCTTCGGCAACCGCTACGCGGTCCAATCCAATATCACCTATCTCGTCGCCAACCAGTACGAGAACAAGCTGGACCTCTACGAGCGCAAGGATTCCCCGGAACTGCACCCGGTACTCGTCTTCATCCATGGCGGTGGCTGGACGGGCGGCACCAAGGACGCGGTACTCAACAAGATTCTGCCCTACCTCGCCGCTGGCTGGAACGTCGTGAACGTGGAATACCGTCTGGCCCGCGTCTCCCAAGCTCCGGCTGCGGTCGAGGATTGCCTCTGCGCCCTCCGCTGGGTCGCTGCCAACGCCCGCCAGCACCATATCGACGCCAACAAGATCGTCGTTTCCGGCGATTCCGCCGGCGGCCACCTCGCGCTCACCACAGGCATGATTCCGGAATCCGCGGGTTTGGACCGCGAATGCCCCGGCGTCCCCCTGCCCAAAGTCGCAGCTATCGTCGATTGGTACGGCATCACCGACGTCAACGACCTGCTCGACGGCCCCAACCGCCGAGCCTACGCCGTGCAGTGGCTCGGCTCCGCCCCCAACCGTGCCGAAATCGCCAAGCGCGTTTCACCCCTCGAGTACGTGCGTCCCGGCCTTCCGCCTGTCCTCATGATCCACGGCGACGCCGACCCCACCGTCCCCTACGAGCACAGCCTCCGCTTGAAAGCGGCGCTCACCAAGGCCGGTGTCCCCAACGACATGTTTACCGTCCCCGGCGGCAAGCACGGCAATTTCAGCGCCGACGAGAACGTGAAGGTCTACGAGGCCATCAAAGCATTCTTCTGGAAGAATGGCTTATAGCGCGGCAACCCGCAGCATCGCCTCCAAACTCCGGTCCACATCCGCCTCCGTTGTCGCCCATGACGACACGCTGATCCGCATCGCGGTCCGACCCTGCCACACGGTCGGACCAGCCCAGCACGTTCCGTCCTCTTGGAGCGCCGCGATGACGGCCCGCGTCCGTTCCGCATCGCCGAACGCCACCAGCACCTGGTTGAGCACCACCTCGTTCAGAATCTCGTGCCCCGCCGCCCTTAAGCCATCCGCAAACCGACGCGCGCACGCGCAATTCCGGGACACCAGCTCCGCCAGACCCTCCCGCCCCAACGACTTCATCGCCGCCCACACATCCACCCCGCGCGCGCGCCGCGACAGTTCCGGCACGTGCATCAGCGGCTCCCGGTGCGCCCCCTGCGGCAGGTACGGTGCCGACATCGACATCGCGCCCCGCAAGTCCACCGCATCCCGCACGAACGCCAAACCTGAATCGTAGGGCACATTCAGCCACTTGTGCGCGTCCGTGGCCCAGGAATCGGCCAACTCGCACCCCTCCACCAAATGCGCCAGTTCGGGACAGACTGCGGCCCAAATTCCGAACGCCCCGTCCACATGGACCCACGCCCCGGCCGCCTTCGCCCGCCGGCAAATTTCCACCGCCGGATCGAACGCCCCGGTGTTCACGTTCCCAACCTGCAGGCACACGATGGAAGGTGCCCGCAACTCCGGCATCCGCTCCGCAATCATCCGCCCCTGCCCGTCCGTCGGCACGCGAACCACTCGGTCCCGCCCCAGACCCAGCATCCCCAGCGACTTGATGACCGAGGGATGCGCCTCGTCACTGACTACCACCTGGATCTCCGGCGCGCCGAACAGCCCGCGAGCCTCCACATCCCAACCCGCCCGGGCCAGAACCGCATGCCGCGCCGCCGCCAGCGCCGTAAAGTTGGCCACCGTCGCGCCCGTCACGAACGCGCTTCCGCACCCCGCCGGCAGCTTCAACGCGTCAATCAGCCAGTCTGTTGCGACCTCCTCCAGCACCGCCGAAATCGGCGTCGCCAGAAACAAGCCCGCATTCTGGTCCCATGCCGTCGCCAGCCAGTTCGCCGCCAACGCAGCCGGTACCGACCCGCCGATCACAAACCCGAAGAACCGCGCGCCTGCGATCCCCATCGTCGCGGGCGACCCCAGTTCGTCCAGCATTTTCAATACGTCATCCGGCTCCGACGGCTTCTCCGGCAGCGGCTCCACAAAGGCGTCCAAAGCTGCAATTGCCTCTGCCGATGGCGATACACGTCGTTCCTGGATCTCGTCCAGATATCGGGAGGCACGTTCAGCTACGGATTCGAGAAGTGGATGCATCCCACCAGTATCGCCAGAAGCCCTCTACCAATTCGTAATCGACCCATCCGGACGGAAGTACGTCTGCGCCCGGTTGGTGTCGTATTTCGTCACCTCCAGCAGGGGATTCAGTTTTGTGAGATCCAGCTGCACCCCCAGCCCCGGCCGGTCGTTCGGCCACAATTTCCCGTCCTTGTAGTCCACGAACACGGGCAAATGCGGGATCGACCGCCCCGAGAACCCGTACTCCATCAGCAGCGGCCCCGAAAACGTCCCCAGCGAATTCACTAGGGCCGCCGTCGCGATCGGCCCCGTGAAGTGCGGAATGATCCCCACGAAATGCGTTTCGCAAATCGCCGCGATCTTCATCATCTCCGTGATCCCGCCCACGTTCGGCAGCGTCGCCCGCACCCAGTCGATGTCGTGCTCCTCCACCAACTTGTTGAAATCCCAGCGGTTGCCCCACTCCTCGCCCGCCGCGACCGGCACCTTCACCATCTTCCGCAGTTTCGGCAAATCGTCGTTGAATGCCTCCGCCCGCACCGGGTCCTCCACAAACAGCGGTGCCAGCGGCTCGATCAGATTGCAGCCCCGGACGGCGTCGGAAAGGTCGAAGCGCTGGTGGAAATCGATGCAGAAATCGCCGTTCTTCCCCACGCCCTCGCGCGCCTGCACGCACTGCTCGTAGAGTTCGTTCACCTTGACCCGCGTGTTGAATGTGGTGTTGGCCGGAGTGTCCGCCGCGCCCATGCGGAATGCGCGGAATCCCGCAGCCACCGTTGCCGCCGCGCGCTCCTTCAGCGGCATGCCCGGAGTGACCCCCGGCACAGCCCCACCGGTGTTGTAGCATTCGCAGTAGTTGCGCGTCATGCCGCCCAGAATCTGGTGGACGGGCAGGTTCAAGGCCTTGCCCCGGATGTCCCACAGCGCCAAATCCAGAGCCCCCTGGGCGTGCGTCTTCTCCCGACCCGGCGGATAGAAGAAGGAGCGCTGCATGTCCTGCCACAGACGCTCGATGTGCTGCGGGTCCTGCCCGATCAGCCGTCCCGCGCACTGCCGGATCGTGTCCGTGAAGCCGCCCTCGCCGATGCCCGTGATCCCGGCGTCGGTCTCGATCGTAACCACCGTGTCGGCCTGATTGAACAACGGATTGGGACTCAGCGGTGCATACGCACGAATCCGCGTGATCTTCATTTTCGGCAACGCCGCCTGCGCGAGCGGGTACCGAGCCAATGCCGATGCGCCAGCCGCTGCGGCGGTCTTCAGGAATAGTCTTCTGTCCATACGGAAACTCTCCATCCGCATCCTATCCCATGGGGGCGTCCGGCTGGGAACGCAGGCGAGATCAATTTCGGGGAAACCGGGCCCCTGAGGCACAGACGCGCCGTG
>CAIYDY010000410.1 GCA_903925015.1 uncultured Acidobacteriia bacterium | reverse complement strand
GTGATCTGGGCGATTCTGCCTCCGACGCTGTTCTGGGGTGCGAGTTTCCCCCTGGCTTGCGCCGCGGTGGCGCGGCCGGGCACCGATTCCGGCAAGTCGGCCGGGGCAGTTTATGCGGCCAACACGCTGGGTGGCATTGTGGGCGCACTGGTGGTGAGCCTTTGGATGATTCCGGCGATTGGATCGCAGAACACGGAAAAGGTGATGCTGTTCACCGCCGTCGGCAGCGGGCTGGTGGCGATTGTGTCGTCGCAGTGGGAGCGGGGCGGCAAACGTTCGCCGATCCAACTGCTTGGCGCGGCGCTGTGTGTTCCGCTGGCGTTCTGGCTCGCTTGGAACATTGACCCGATTCCGGGCGAACTGATCGCGTACGGTCGGCGGATGGCGATGAACATGGGCCAATCGCAGATTTTGTACACCAAGGAGGGACGGAATTCCTCGGTGGCGATCTCGCGGTGGAACAACGGGACTGTTTACGTGAATGTGAACGGGCACGTGGAGGCGACCACGGAGATTTTCGACATGAAGCTGCAGCGGATGGTGGGCCATTTGCCAGCGCTGCTGCATCCGAATCCGAAATCTGTGCTGGGCTTGGGTTTTGGCGCGGGCGTGTCGGCGGGTACGTTCACGCGGTATCCGGGGATTGAGCACATTACGGTGTGCGAGATCGAGCCGGTGATTCCGCCGGCATCGACCCGCTTCTTTGGCGACCAGGATTACCGGGTGGCGCTGAATCCGAAGACGCGGATTGTGTTCGACGATGCGCGCCACTACCTGATGACGACGAAGGACATGTACGACATCATCGCGTCGGACCCGTTGGACGTGTTCGTGAAGGGTACGGCGGCGTTGTACTCGAAGGAGTACTTCGACGCGGTGAAGGCGCACCTCAATCCGGGCGGGATGTTCTCCTTGTACGTGCCGTTGTATGAGACGGACGTGCCGACGATCCAGAGCGAGTTGAAGACGTTCTTCGCGGCGTTCCCGCAGGGGAGTGTTTGGGCCAACTTGCGGGATGGCCAAGGGTACGACATGGTGTTCTTTGGACAGCGCGATCCGCTGAAAATCGATTTGGACGCGGTCCAGCGCCGGTACGATTTGCCGGAGCATGAGACGGTGCGGCAATCGTTGCGGGATATCGAGATCAATAATTTGTTCGACCTGTTTTCGACATATACGGGGAGTGCGAAGGATCTGGAGCCGTACGTCAAAGATGCCGCGATCAATGCGGATGGCGATTTGAAGCTGAGCTATCTGGCTGGGTGGGGCATCAACTCGAACTTGGAGGATGTCCTCTACAGGCAGATGCTGCGGTACCGTCGGACGCCGAAGGATTTGTTCAGCGGGTCTGCGGAGAAGGTGGCGGTTCTGATGGCGGTTTTGGGGGATTCGGCGAAGTAGGGGGGATGCTGACGCAGCCGGGTGTACGGTTATGCCGGGCTGAAAGCCCGGCGCAGGCAAGAATGCCTGCCCTACACGGATTTTAGACAAGGCGGTGGGTCCCGAAGTGGTTTTCGCGGCGGCGCGGCGTTTGCCGATGTCCAGGGCCAAGTTGTACTGCATGCCTTTGATTCCTTTCTGTTTAGGCGTGGGGGCACAGGTTCAGGGTTGCCTTTAGGGGTTGTATGGTTGGGTCGATGGCGGCCTCGATGAGGTCGCGGGCGAAGACCGAGGTGCCGTTGT
>CAIYDY010000409.1 GCA_903925015.1 uncultured Acidobacteriia bacterium | reverse complement strand
TCGGCATCGTCGGCGCGATCGAAGTGGAAGCCAGCCCGTGGTACGACGACAACCAGTGGGTCCTCGACATCGCTGAAAAGGACAAGCTCTTGGTCGGCTTCATCGGTGACCTGGAGCCCGAGAAGCCCGAATTCCGCAAGCAACTCGACAACTTCCACAAGAACAAGCTGTTCCGGGGCATCCGATACGGCAATCTGTGGGACCGCGATTTCACAGCAAACATCGGCAAATCCGAATTCATCGCCGGTCTGAAGGCGCTGGCCGATGCCGACTTGGTGATGGACAGCGCCAACCCCAACCCGCGCCTGATCAACGATCTTCTGCGTGTCACCGACAAGGTTCCGAACCTGCGCATCGTCCTCGACCACCTGCCGCGTCTCGAGAAGCCCACCCAACCGGCTGCGCTCAAGGCCTACATGGCTGATTTGGCCGAGCTCGGCAAACGCAAACAGGTTTTCGCCAAGGTTTCCGGAGTTGCCAAGACCGTCAATGGCAAGGTGCCGGACGATTACAACTTCTACAAGGCCACCATTGACGAGATGTGGGATACCTTCGGCGAGGATCGCCTGATCTACGGCAGTGACTGGCCCAATAGCGACCTTTGGGCGGAATACCCCGTCGAGCTGAAGATCGTCCGGGGCTACTTCGACGCCAAGGGCAAGGCCGCCGCCGAAAAGTACTTTTGGAAGAATTCGCTTGCAGCATACAAGTGGATCCACCGCGCGGCCAACCAGCCGAAATAGAGACCGTCGAACCGGTAATTTGTAATCAGCTTTCAACAACCATTGACTACACTTGAGATGCTTGATGCCTTGGAGGCGGGTATTGCGGCCCTAGGCCTGAAACCCGCCGTGTCCATGGGACATTGGGCTTCCGGGCCGACCACAATGCCACTCGCCACCACGCCGGACATGCTTCGAAGGGAAATGGAGGCCGGGAATCTAACGCCTCCGGAGGCCTCCGCCGTTCTCGAGTATCCGTTGGAATCCGTGCATGACTGGTTGACCGGCGGCACACCCGCTCCCAGGTTGGCGTTGACCGCCTTGCGCCTATACCGGAAGTTGACCGTTGCCGAACGCCGCAAGGTTCTCAAGAGCGCACTCCCGATGGATTCGCTGCTGGCTCCGTTTGAGGACGATCTCTTCACCGTTCAAGCCGCCCAGCAGCCAGAGGCTGTGCCCATGCCGGAGCCATCCCCCATTCTGGAACCACTGCCGGAACCGTCACCCCGGCCCATAGCCATTGAAACCATTCCCGTTCCGGAGCCCGCCCCGTCGGCGGCAATCCGGCAACACCACAACCATCCATTTTCGAATATCGAGGACCTGTAAACCATGAGCACTGAAAACACCGCCACCCAATCCGACAGCCCCAAGGGCAACCTGTTCGACAAGCCGCGCCTCATCCTGACGCACGGCGAAAAGGGCGGCGTGGGCAAGACAACCGTTGCCCGCGTCCTCGCCGACTTCCTGAACTCCAAGAAGATCGCCTTCCGCGCCTTTGACGCCGAAGGTCCCACCGGCCAACTCCTCCGCTTCCACCGCAACGAGACGGCTGCCGTCGATGTCGGCGATTCCACCGGGATCGCCCCCGTTCTGGACTACGTGATGGATGCATCCGGACGCCGCGTGGCTCTGGTCGACTTGGGTGCCCGCTCCGGCGAAGACTTGAAGGCCTGGCTCTACAAAGGCGGCGCTTTGGAGGAAGCCGGTGCCGGTACACTCGGAATCACCGTGGTGTACGTCCTGGGTGGCGCGGTTGACAGCGTCGGCCACCTCAAGGAATGCTTCCATGCCTTGGGCAAGGACGTCAACTACATCATCGTCAAGAATTTCGGTGTGGCTGGCAAGTTCGACATCTACGACAACTCCAACATCCGCAAGGACGTTCTCGCCGCCGGTGCCAAGGAAGTTTCCTTCCCCCCGCTCGACGGTGCCGTCTACCAGTCGGTGGACCGTTCCAACCTGCCGTTTTCGGCGTTCGCCGAATCTACCGGCATCAACGCCGGGTTCACCGAAAAGCGCTACTGCCGCACATGGCTGCGCGAGTGCTTCGCGGCTCTCGACGAAGTCGCCGACAACCTCCGCTAGTCGCCGCATCTCCTGTGTGGGGCGGGCAATTCTGCCCGCGGGGCGGCTTTCAGCCGCCCCATGCGCCGAGAGGCGCAGTTTCACAATGGTTCCGAACCTCAGTCACAACTCTCGAAAATATTCTTAACCCATTACCCAACAATGGCTTAGTCGGCTATCTCCGTCCCGGGTCGATCCGAATTCCGTCCACCGTCTGCTAACTTTCCTGTCGTGGGTCCGGAGCGCCGCCACCTTGGTGGGGAAGGCCGCCCGGCCCCACACAGCAGCTCGCCGCCTAAAACAGGCAGGCTGGAGCGCTCCGCCGGGCAGGCCGACCCTCCCAACCCCCTCGAAGGGTCGGCCCCCCGCTGCAGTCTACTGTCCCGATCCGGAGGCGATCAGCTTCCCATTCTGCACAATCAACCCGTACACAACGTTGCTCCATCCGGTGTAATTTGCGCCGAACATGGACTGCACCGTCCGCAACACATCGTAGTGCGTAATCAACTGGGTCGAAACCCCGGTCGGCACAATCTTCGGATCGCCCGCCACCACGGTCATGATGTGGTTGGTGGCGTCGCCGTCGGCCTCGTCCGTCGTCAGAATCAACAGGCTGTTGTGGGTCTTGGCCCAAGTCAGGTAGTTGGCCAAGTTCTTCTTGCACCAGTCGTCCCCAACCTTCGTGCTGGCCGGAATCGCACCGTCATGCATATCGTTGATGGTGTTCGGAACCACCAGCGAAACATTCGGCAGGTAAGAGAAATCCACATTCTGGGATCCGAAGTTCGCAAAATCCTGCACTGAGGTCCGGGGGAGCTGGTTGCCGGACGGAGTTGCGGAGATCCAGTCGGAAGCCGGATCGTGCCGGTGCGCATATCCTACCGAGTACGGGTCGGCCGGATTGTTGACCTTCGCGATATCGGCATAACCGTAGGCATCGGACGCGCCCGCATCGGTCAAGCCCTCGGCATATTCCGTAAACGTCTTGCCCGCTTGGATCAGGGACGATGCCAGATTCGGCGTCGTGAACGGGATCTGGATAGGCTCCCCGAACACCGGGTTGAAGTATTTGCTGATCGGAAACGCATCGCCGGTCGCGTAATTGGAGGGCAATCCGGCGGCGAGGGCACCCTGAATCTGGGCCAACTGACCCTTCAGGCCAGGCAGTGCGCTAGCGGGCGTCGCCGGGTTGGCGATGGCCGCCTGTAGGGTCGCCGCGAGCGCGTTCAAATCGTAGGGGTTGCTCGGCGTGCCGTTTACGCTGGCGACGCCCTGGTTGCTCCCGGCGAACAAGTCGAGGTAGTTCGGCTGGCTGGGGTGCTCAATCGCATGGGCATTGTTATACAGCAGTCCCTGGGAAATTACGTTGTTGAGGTATGGCGCGTTCACCGTGTCTCCCACAATTTGTTGGTAGTCATGGTTTTCCAAAACCACAATCACAACCTTTTGGGGCGAAGGCGGAGTCAATATGTTCTGCTGGGCCGCCGCGAACGGGGTCAATGTGGCCAATACTGATAGCACGGTCGAAAGAAGGGGATGGCGCAAGTCTGATTTCCTCTTGGAATGTGGATTCTTCCGTCGCAACAGGACAGGGAATCCCCAATTGCGACGCAAAGTGCACCTCAAGTTAGCAGGCAGAGATAACAACCGGACGAACACTGGATGACAAATTTCGCATTTCTGAGCGGCATCCCGGTCGCCGACACCGGCCCAACCCACCATCACCTAAACTGGAATTACAGTGATTTGTTATCTTGATGCGTTTTCCGGCCTCGCCGGCGACATGATCGTGGGGGCACTGGCGGATGCCGGATCCGACCGCGATCTCATAGCCGAAAGCTTGGCACGCCTCGCGCCGGACGCGTCCGTCAGCTTCGAGAAAACCATGCGCCGTGGCATCACTGCCACCAAATTCCACGTCCACGTGAACGCACCCCAGGACCGCCACCGCCACCTGCCCGACATCCTGAACATGATCCACGCGGCCGACCTCCCCGCAGCTGTCCAGTCCTCCGCCGAACGTGTTTTCCGGACCCTTGGCGAGGCCGAGGCTACCGTCCACGGCGTGGCCATCGAAAACGTCCATTTCCACGAAGTCGGGGCGCTTGATTCCATCTGCGATATCGTCGGGGCCTGTTTGGCTTTGAATTTTCTCGGTGTCACCGAAATCCACTGCTCGCCGGTCAACACCGGCAGCGGCACCGTCAAGACCGAACACGGCGTCCTTCCCGTCCCAGCTCCCGCCACTGCGCTCCTCCTGCGCGACGCACCAATCTACGCGCGTGGACCCGCCATGGAGCTTACCACTCCCACCGGTGCCGCCATCGCCGCAACGTTCGCGAAATCCTTCGGCCCCATGCCCCCCCTTCGCCTCAAGTCCATCGGCTACGGCGCTGGCGACCGGGATTTCAAGGACCACGCCAATGTCGTGCGCGTCCTGATCGGAGAACACTCCGGTGCCACCGAGACCACCACCGTCTCCGTCATCGAGGCCAACATCGACGACGCCTCGCCCCAGGTCATCGGCTACGCAACCGAAAAACTCATGGCTGCCGGAGCGCTGGACGTCACCGTCGCGCCCGTCCAAATGAAAAAGGGCCGCCCCGGTGTCACCCTCCAAGTGATCGCCGCCCCCGAACACCGCGAATCCCTCGTGGCTTTGATTTTTCGGGAGACCCCAACCCTCGGCGTCCGTTTTCATACCGCCGAACGCCGCGTCCAGCCCCGCCACTGGGTGGAAACCGCCACATCCGGCGGCACCGTTCGCATCAAAGTCTCCCCCGATGGTTTCGCCCCCGAGTACGACGACGCCCGCCGCGCCGCCACCGCATCCGGCCTACCCCTGCGCGAAATTCTAGCCGAGGCATCCCGGCTCTACTTGAACACGACTGTCTAACAACGCAATGAACTACTACCTGACCACGCCGATCTACTACGTGAACGCAGCCCCGCACATCGGCCACACCTATTCCACGCTGGCCGCCGATGTCATCAAGCGTCTGAAGACCATGCAGGGCTTTGACCCAGTTGTCCTCACTACCGGCACCGACGAGCACGGCCAGAAGGTCGAACGTTCCGCCCAAGCCATGGGCATCGCCCCGCTCGAATTCGCCACCATAGTCTCCAACGAGTACCGCAAGGTCTGGGACGAAATCGGCATCCAGTACGACCATTTCATCCGCACCACCGAGCCCCGCCACCACGAAACCGTCCGCTGGCTGTTCGGACTCTGCAAGGACCGCGGCTTTGTTTACAAGGGCTCATACACCGGCCAATATTGCGTCCACGACGAGTTCTACGTGAATGAGGCCGGTCCCGGCGACAACTGCCCCACCTGCGGACGCCCCACCGAAACCGTCACCGAGGAAAATTACTTCTTCAAGCTCTCGGCCTTCCAGGACCAACTCCTCAAACACTACGAGGACCATCCCGAGTTCATCCAGCCCGACGCCCGCCGCAACGAGGTTCTCAGTTTCGTGCGCGGAGGTCTCCAAGACCTCTCCATCAGCCGCACCAGTATCAAGTGGGGTATTCCGGTGGAAGGCGACCACGTCGCCTACGTGTGGTTCGACGCCCTCATCAACTACATCAGCGCCGTCCGCGACAACGCGACAGGTGAAATGCCCCTTTGGCCCGCCGACCTGCACGTGGTCGGCAAGGAAATACTCCGCTTCCACGCCGTCTTCTGGCCGGCGTTCCTGATGGCCGCCGACCTGCCACTGCCCAAACAAATCTTTGCCCACGGCCTGCTCCAGTTCCAGAACGACAAGATGAGCAAGTCCAAGGGCAACATAGTACGGACCGGCCCCGTCTGCGAAGTGGTTGGAGTGGAAGCCCTGCGCTATTTCTTCTTCCGCGAAATCGTGTTCGGCCAGGACGGCGGTTTCAGCTACGACGCGCTTGTCGGACGCTACAACTCGGAACTCGCCAACGGACTCGGAAACCTGGGCAGCCGGACGCTGACCATGATCAAGCAGTACCGCAACGGAGTTATTCCGACGCCTTCGGCTGCCCCCGCCGCTTCCCCATTGGCCGACACCGCGCGCGCCGCAATCGAGAGCGCCCTGAAAGCCTACAATGGCTTCGAATTTTCGCGCGCCCTCGAAGCCGTCTGGACCATGCTCTCGGCGGCGGACAAGTTCATCGTTGAACAGGCACCCTGGAAGCTCGCGAAGGCGACCGGCGACGAGGCTGCCCGGCAACTCGACGACGCGCTCTACGGTTCCGCCGAGGTTCTTCGCATCGCCATTTCCCTGCTGCACCC
>CAIYDY010000408.1 GCA_903925015.1 uncultured Acidobacteriia bacterium | reverse complement strand
TCGACCCGCTGTCGGTCACCTTGATCGAGAACGCGGCTGTTTGAGCCGTTGTGAAGGTGCCAGTAATGCTGGCCGTCGTGCTGGCCGTACTGCCCGCGGGAGTCAATGCACCCAAGCCGGACGGAATGGTACCCGTGGTTGTCCATGTATAGGGTGGAACGCCGCCAGTCAGGGTGCAATTCACCGTGTATACGACACCAACCTCCAATGTGCCGGTAGGGGTGCAGGTAGCGGAAACAGTCGCCGCGATGTTGATCGATGTGAAATTTTGCGTCGCCGTCTGGGGCGTCGATGCGCTGTCCGTCAGTGTAATGGCGTAGGTGAAAGTTCCGGCAGCGTTGGGAGTCCCCGACAGTGTTGTGGTGGCACCGGTTGCAGCGCTGAGGGTGAGATTCGGGGTAGTGCCGGTGGTCGCCCAGTTGTACGTACCCGTGCCGCCGGAAGCGGTGCAGGTGGTGGAATATGCGGACCCTACTTCATTCGGCGAAGTGGCCGGACTGCACGTAAAGGTAGGCAGCGCGGCGATCGTCCCTGTAAAAGCCTGTGTGGCGGCTACACCCACACTATCCACCAGACGTACGGTGTAACTGGTCGCACCCGCAGCCGTCGGTGTCCCTGAAAGGGTAATGGAGGTCGCAGTGGTGCCGGAAACTGTAATACCCGCCGGCAAGGAACCGGGGTTGATCGAGAAAGTATAGGCCGCTGTCCCGGTTCCCCCCGTCACGTTACAGGTGGTGGAGTACGGAACGTTGACTTCAACCGGAGTACTGCTGTTAGTGCATGTGAACGCTGGTGCCGCAATGATCGTGCCGCCCAAACTCGTCGCTGCCGTGGAGCTCAGATTCGTCGACCCGCTGTCGGTCACCTTGATCGAGAACGCGGCTGTTTGAGCCGTTGTGAAGGTGCCAGTAATGCTGGCCGTCGTGCTGGCCGTACTGCCAGCCGGTGTCAAGGTGCCGAGCCCGGACGGAACGGTCCCGGTGGTGACCCAGGTATAGGGTGGAACGCCGCCCGTCAAACTGCAATTCACGGTGTAGGCGACACCAACCTCCAATGCACCCGTAGGGGTACAGGTAGCGGAAACAGTCGCCGCGATGTTGATCGATGTGAAATTCTGCGTCGCCGTCTGGGGCGTCGATGCGCTGTCCGTCAGTTTGATGGCGTAGGTGAAAGTTCCGGCGGCGTTGGGAGTCCCCGACAGTGTCGTGGTGGCACCGGTTGCGGCGCTCAGCGTAAGGTTCGGTGTAGTGCCGGTTTTTGTCCAGTTGTAGGTACCGGTGCCGCCGGAAGCGGTACACGTGGTGGAATATGCGGACCCGACCTCATTCGGCAAAGTGGCCGGAGTACAGCTGAAGGTGGGCAGCGCGGCGATCACGCCGGTAAAGTTCTGCGTCCCCGCAGTCGGTGCCGCGTCGCTGTCAGTGGCCCGAATCGTAAACGGAAAGGTACCGGCGGTGGTCGGCGTGCCCGTCAGCGTTGCAGTTGCGTTCGTGGCTGTGCCGTCCGGGGTAAGCGTGGCTCCCAACGAGGCCGACAACGCCGTGCCGTTGGTGTCCCAAATGTAGGGAGTCGTGGCTCCGCCCGAGGCCGTACAGGTTATCGTATATGGGACATTGACTTCCTGCGGACCGGCGGCGGGAGTACACACAATCGAGGTGGCGGCCACAGCAGGCATCGCAGCGCCAGCGAGGAGGATCGATCCCAGTATCCAGGTCTTCATCGGAAATTTCGCAACCTTGTTCAATTGGGTCCTGAGTGATGTCACTTTGTCTCCTCTGCCCGCGCTTGCCGCGGAACGTTCACTGGGATGAAGAGTATTCGGCTGGCGGCCGTCCCGCCGTCAAAAACGGCCAGGGATTCCGTGGCCGAGTCTGTCAATAGAAAGGCTTCGCGTCCGCGCAGCCGCTGCAGCTTGGTTGGCGTACAGGAGCAGTGCACACTGGTAGGGGCGCTGCCCGACAAGGGACCCGCCAAAGCAATCGTTAGGACCGAGTCACCGCTGAGAACGAAGGCCCGGCTGCCATCCTCCGACGCCGCCACCAATGATGGAGCCTCCAAGCCGGACTGCCGGTTGGCTACATCCACCGCGCTCGGCGTGCCCGATATCTCCCGAAGCCACACCACCCGGTTTTCCACCGACGAGCTCAACAGCGCGTCGTTCGAGCCGCGAAGGAAGGCCAAGCCCGATACCGACCTGGCCCGGTAGACCGCTGCCGGAGCCGACTTCGACTGGACCGCGTAAACTGTCATTGCATCGTTACCAACCGCGTCACCAATCGCGACCAGCGCGATATCCCCGGCATCGTTCAGCGCCATCATCCCGATGGCACCGCCCAGCGCAGAGAAATCCAACTCGCCCGAAACCGCTGCGGTAGCGGTCAAGCCGGTCACCACCTGCGCACGCCGCGTTGCGCTGGAATAAATCAGAGCGGACGAACTGTTCGCGCTCATTGCAATCCGGTCCGCGCCCTCAATCGCTTGCGCTAGTGGCATTGCCACCCAGCCGACATCGTTCAAGTAGAGCTGGGACAACTGCCCCGTCTCGCGGGACACCGCGAGGGCGTAGTCCTGTGAAGGGGCGACTTCAACCATTGCACCCTTGAGGCTCGGCAACGCCGCACCCAGCGAGGCACTTCCCACAACCCCGTAAAGAGGTTCCAACTGCCGCGATGCCTTGTCGTAAAAATGACCGAGCACCGGCCCCATAACTGCAACTTTCGGACCGGTACCCGCGTGGTTCGACATGGAGGCCACCGGAATTCGCGCCGCGGTGGTCAGTTGTGCGCTGGATACGTCCGCAGCCGCAAACATCGCTGCCAGTCCAAGAGCCGCCCGGATGAGTTTCTGGGGATTCATGATTTCAATGTCCTTATTTCCTATTTGCCGGTTGAGGCGGTCGGTGCGCCGATATTGATGGCCGGTGGGCCAGGCTTCAGCGTTTCATAAAGAATGATGGCGGTGGCACCCGCCGCACCGGCAAAGATAGCCGTCTTCTTGGGAGTCCAAAACGGTCCGTTGTCATTCTGCTGGGCGATCACGGCTGTCCCCTTCTTATCCCCCAACGTCGCGGTCACAAGAATGGAGGACGGCCCCTTGATCTTGTTGCCGATCACATTTTCGACGACGACTTGACCGTCCGCCTTGGAGGTCTTTGTCAGACTGGTCTCCGTACCCTCCAACAGCACACTCGCGGGATCCTTCGGCTTCGCGTTCGGCGACGTGGTCTTAGGAACTTTCGCCTTCTTCGGCTTCTTCTTGCCTGTCGTGGGCGCGGCCGCAGTATCGGCTTGGACAACTCCAGGCTCCCCGGCCTTGACCTCGAACAGTACCGTCGCACCGGGCTGGGGTAGGTCGAATTCATTGCGAACCTCAACCAGTAGCGTCTTGCCGCCCTTGCCGACCTTGTCCGAAGGAAGGTGGACATCGGGCTTCTCCACACCGCCCTGCAACACAACGATCTTCAACTGGTCGGGAGTCGCGACCTGGGACCACGCCGGCACCATACCCGCCATCAGCAAAGCAGCCGTAGCAAGCCCGGGCACCCGCAACGCACTAAGGTTGCGTCGGCGGCGGGCAATGGTCGCACACAATTTTGAAAATCTGAAAGTGTTGTGAATGTCGTTTATAGTCATCGTCTTAGCCCGTAGCCAACCAATCATGTGTGACAGATACGATCCCCATCAGGGGAGCGTGCTTGTTTCTGCGGCCTGACGCATCCGGTTTTGGATACACCCAGGAATAGTACTAGTGGACGATTATCTCATTGGCCTCCGTAGAAATGCAACGCCTTGAGACTGGTTTGTGTTGCCGTCCATAAAAAAAATCAGGTTGCAATGTCTTGTTAACGTGACAACGTGGGATCGATGTCCAGATAGGAGCATACGGAGGCTGGTCCAGGCAAAAGCCGACTCTCCTCGGTGGGCCAGTCTGGGCTTTGGCAGTCCATCGCCCTGGATTCCGTGAAAGCCGATAACCGCCGCCGTGGTCAGCACTCTGGCAGTGGCTGGCGAGGTCGAATGTCGAGCGCGACGTTGCTGTCGATTATACAGGCGCGCGAATGCAACTGAGATTGCGCGTGTTGGTTCGCGGCCTGTTCGTATGCGTTTTCGCAAGGCTGCCTTGATGGCTGCAAACTTTTTGCTGTGCCGCTGGCGGGAGGCTGGAAACAGGAAAGACCGCTTCAACAGCGGTCTTTCCTGCTCTTCTTTGATCCGGATGGGCGGACTTGAACGGCCATCGAGCTCTGAGGCCTCGAATAACGCCGCGCCCCCTACTGAATTACGACTTGCACCGGATTCGCGGCGATGCCCGAAGCCGTCAGCTGCACCGTCGCCGTTCCGGCACCCGCCAGCGACGCCGGCAACTGGACGTTCACCTGGTCCACGCCAATGTAGCCCGACGGACCGGCAAATGTGACCGGAGCCGTCACCCCGTTCACCGTGACCGAGACATTGGCCTGCGCCGCCGCCTGCATACCCGTCGCATAGATCGTCAGGAAGACCTTGTCCGAAGCCACCCCCATGTTGATCTTCGCTGCCGAGTAGGACCCCTGCGGATTCAGAACGTAGGCAGGCTGGATCGTTTGGGTGCCGGTTGCAGAGATGCGCATCGCGTAACCCGCTAACAGAGCAGTCCCGTTCACAGTAAATACAGCCGGGGCGACGGGTGCCACCACCACATTGCTGGCTGACTGCGCCGATCCGGGGGATGCCACCGTCACCCGAGCCAAGCCGCGCGCGACGGTTATCGGAACTTGGAACGTAACCTGGCTGGGCGAGACGAACAGCAACGGCGCGCTCGTAGTGGCACCCGCCGCGTCCAGAATGCTCACAGTGGCACCGAGTGATGCCGGTGCCGGGCCCACGGTCTCGCCGCTATCGGACACGAGCTTTTGACCCAGCGCGAACGCCAGTCCGCCGGGCGCAATCGCATTGGAGCTCGGACTTGCGGCTGAAAGAATCAGAGGAATGCTGGGAGTGTAGATCCCATTCGGGGCCAGCGCCACGCCCCTCAGGACCTCGCCCGCAACCGCGGTTCGCAACGTGGTGAAGGTTGCCGACGCAG
>CAIYDY010000407.1 GCA_903925015.1 uncultured Acidobacteriia bacterium | reverse complement strand
GAGTTGACGGTAGCCGCCCGGACCGCACTTCTGTCTTGCTGAAAGCCCCGTAAAACGCGAGTATCCACCCCAGTTCGGGAGCCATCTGGGGAATCCCGGATAAACCCGCATTCCCCGGATGACGCTCTGATTTTCGCAATGCTCACGCCGATTCAGATATAGGTATCAGCACCTTATCCTGGATATAGGGAGGCGATCATGGCACACCCAGCGGGTGAAACGGAATCGGACGTTGCTCGGCTCAATTTCGACCGCCGTCTCAAGCTGGAGTTCCACGGTTCCAGCGTCACGTCCGATGCTGGGTTGCTTGCCTATCGCGAGCTTGATGATGCGCTCGGCCTGATGGCCATTGCCGGGCAAACTCTGGCTGATGGACGCACGGGCAGGAACGGTCGGCATGATCTGATCGGAATGCTGCGACAATCTGTGTTCGGTCGGCTTGCCGGATACGAGGACGTGAACGACGCCGACCGGCTCGGTCGCGATCCGGCGATGCGCTGGATTGTTGGCGGTCGCGCCGCAACGAAGCTGGCAGCCTCCACCAGCCAGATGGGACGCTTCGAGACCGAGTGGCTTGCGGATGATGCGAACCTTGTCGCGCTCGCCGATCTCGGCGGGCGGTGGATTGACCGGGCGCACAGCCGCCGTCCGCTGAACGGCATCGTGCTCGACATGGACTCAAGTGTGAGCGAAACCTATGGCGACCAGGAAGGCACCGCCTACAACGGCCACTTCGCCTGCACCTGTTATCATCCGCTGTTCGTGTTTAACCAGTTTGGCGATCTGGAACGCTGCGCATTACGTTCAGGCAACGTCCATTCAGCGCACAGTTGGAAGGACGTGCTGGAGCCGGTCGTGGCCCGGTATCGGGGCAAGTTCAAGCGCCGTTACTTTCGCGCCGACGCCGCCTTCGCGAACCCGGAGGTCTACGAGTTCCAGGAGGCCGAAGGCTACAAGTATGCGATCCGGCTGCCTGCCAATCAGATTCTTCAGCAGAGGATCGGCTACCTTCTCAAGCGCCCGGTCGGTCGTCCTCCGGGCGAGGTGCGACGGCACTACGCCAGCTTCCGCTATCAGGCGCAAAGCTGGAAGATACCGCGCCGCGTGGTGGTGAAGGTCGAGTGGCACCCGGGCGAGCTTTATCCGCGCGTCGGCTTCATCGTCACCAATCTGTCGCGACCGGCTGAGCGGGTCGTCGCCTTCTACAACAAGCGCGGGACGTGCGAGCAGTGGATCAAGGAAGGCAAGAACGCGATCAAGTGGACGCGGCTGTCATGCTGCTCGTTCGCCGCAAACGCCGTGCGGCTTCAGCTTCATGCGCTGGCCTACAATCTCGCCAACTTCATGCGGACGCTGGCTCTGCCGGAGGCGATCAAGCAATGGTCGCTGACCAGCCTGCGGGAGAAACTCGTCAAAATAGGAGCCAAGGTCGCGCACCACGGCCGCTACGTCATCTTCCAGATGGCCGAAGTCGCGGTGCCGAATGAATTGTTCCAAGAGATACTGCGCCTGATTGCGGAACTCCGGCCACAGCCGCCACCAGCGCCTGCGTGAGGCGCTAGATAGTCATGCATTCAACAGCTACCGACGGGAGAAGTGTGTCCAAATGCCAGCGAAAATGGTCAGATCAGCCCCTCGACCACCGTTCGGGCTGCCCGAGTTGACGGTAGCCGCCCGGACCGCACTTCTGTCTTGCTGAAAGCCCCGTAAAACGCGAGTATCCACCCCAGTTCGGGAGCCATCTGGGGAATCCCGGATGAATGGAGTGGCGTTCGTGACGGCAAATGATCGCATTCAGGGCAACGGCCCATGCTCGACCTGAAAACCTCTTGG
>CAIYDY010000406.1 GCA_903925015.1 uncultured Acidobacteriia bacterium | reverse complement strand
GGGGGTGCGGGGCCGTTTGCGCCTCCGCGGACAACTCCGCCAGCTAGCCCGGCAGTCGCATTGCCCATCGCCGCCGACATTTTCGGCCGGGGGCGGGAGTAGTAATAACGATAGACAGGCTTGCCGCCGGTCTGGCCGCAGATGTCGATCCATTTCCACGTGCTGTAGGCGATGAAGCGGTCGCTGGCCAAGTCGGTCGCAGCCTGCAATGCCTCATCGTTGGTGGAGGCGGAGTATTCCTTCTGAACTGCGGCAGCGTCGTCGGGATAGAGGCGGGCGATATTCTTGGCGAGGTTTTCGGGAGTCGCCGGGTCCTGGCCCAGCACGGAACGGGCGCCCTGTTCCTCGGAATTCCAACCCGCCAAAAGCGGCACGTGGGCCTGTTTTCCGGCGGCGAAAATCGCGCGCGGCTCTTCGGGGAAGAAGTAGCCGTCGATTGCCAACGGGAAACGGGGCACGCCCTGCTTGCCCGCCGCCTCCAACAATTGCTGGGCGGGCATGGCGCGCAACGCCGCCAGAGTCTTGGCACCCAGGGATTCACCGAACTTCACCCCCTGCTCCTCCGCCTTTGCGAGAGCCACGGGAGCGGCGGAACCGAGCACGGAACCGCTTTCTCCGATCGCCTGGGCAATCAGGTTCTTCGACAGCGGTGATGCCATCTGGGCGCTGACGGCGTAGGATCCAGCGGATTCACCGGCAATCGTCACCTTCTTCGGGTCTCCGCCAAAGGCCGCAATGTTCTTTTGGACCCACTGCAACGCGGCGTTGCCGTCCATCAGGCCATAGTTGCCGGAGGCGTGGTGCGGGGATTCCTTGGTCAATTCGGGGTGGGCCATAAAGCCGAATACACCCAGTCGATAGCTGATCGTAACGGTAACGATGCCCTTTGCCGCCAAGCTTTCGCCATCGTAGCGGGGCTCGGAACCGTCACCGGCCATGAATCCGCCGCCGAAGAAGTAGACCAGGACGGGAAGCTTGGCACCGGCGGATTTGGCCGGAGTCCAAACATTCAGGTAGAGGCAATCTTCGCTGACACCGTTCGAGCGGAAGCCCATGTCGCCAAAAATCGGCTGCTGCTGGCAGCGGGGGCCGAACTGCGTGGCTTGGCGGACTCCTGTCCAATTCTTGACCGGGGCGGGCGGGGCCCAGCGGAGGTCGCCGACGGGCGGCGCGCCAAACGGAATGCCACGGAATTCACGCACTCCGGAGGCTTGGGGCCCCAAGCCCTCCACAATGCCGTTGGCTGTCTTGACCTGGTCGGGAGCTGCTTGGGCGGAGAGCGACAAAACAAAGCCAAATACTACGGGGGATAGGGCGGTACGGAATCTCATTCGATGACGATTCTATCAGGACCACGGGGTAGCCAGCCCTACTTCCAGCGGCTGCGGATGCGCACCGTACGGTCCAAATCGTCCTTCACCTCCAGCACCTTTAAGCGCAGGTCGGGATCGATATCATTGCGCGAAAGGTACCCGTCCACAGCCTTTTGGGCTTCCGTGGACGAGTGCCCGGCAACGAAACTTGCGAGCCATCCATTGATAAAGAAGATCTTACGCTGCCTCTTGAGCACAGGGAGCGCATCCAGGGCCGGGGCCACGAAGGCGATGTTCAACACCTCTTGGTTTCGCGCGTTGAAGCTGGCGAGGCTGGCGGTGACGAAGTCCTCCGCGACCGCGCCGTCCTGCAAATATTCGTCAAAATACTTCTTCTTGTTCGCGGGCGTGGCGATTCCGGCCAGCGCGGCATAGGCAGAACGCTTTCCATCCTCGGATTTGTCTCGGACACGCTCAGTATCCACAAGGGCTGCGGAATCGGCGGCACCTTGGCGAACGAGGGTGGAAATCAGGCTCCAACGGTCGCGCTGCTGCAATGGGACGCCGGAAATGGAACTTTCCCCAGCCAGCAGTCGCCGGACTTCCAACAAGCTCGGGCCTGTCGAAGCAGCACCGGCGAAGGCACGGAAGTAGGCGATGCGGAAATCGCGCTCCGTGGCGGTCTTCATGCGGTCGGCCAACAAGCTTTCGAATTTGGCGGCAGCGGCATCGCGCATGGAGTCCGACAGGTACGACCGGATGGCGGTGGCGGTACGTCCGAGAATGCTCTGGGTGATATCCAGGTCCGCCTCGCTCGGCAGACTGGCCACCGCAAGGTCCACATATGTGGCTGGTGCAAGTTCGGCCTCGCGGACCGAATCCCACAGCGCGCCCCAGCGCAGGGCCCGTTCCAGCGGATCCCGGACGGAACCCATGGATTTCTGCATCGCGGCTGCGCTCTTGGCGTCGGGCAGGAATCGGCCGTAGGCGTGGTCGCCGCTGTTGGCAAAAACGTAGTCGGGGCAAGGCTTCCCGATCGCCTGCGTCACTTGGGTTTGGGCTCCGGTGAACGAAACTGGAAGGGTTGCGTCACCCAGCGCCAGTTCCGTGGAGACAGGCCAGAGGCTCCCGAGGTTGAGCGAATCCTTCTGGAACAAGCGCAGGTCGGAAATTTTGCCAGCCGCGCAGGCCCATTGAACTGTCACCACAGGCATGCCGCGCTGCGTCACCCAGGCGTCCGCCCAAGGCTTCAAATCCTGCTTCGATGCCCTTGAAAAAGCTCCAATCAGATCCTGCCAAGTGGCATTCGCGTAGGAATGTTCCTTCAGGAAGATGCGGACTCCGTCCCGGAAACCGGCTTCGCCCAGCTTGTAGTTCAAAACCCGCAGCAGGCTCGGGGCCTTCTGGTAAACGATCGGGCCGTAGGCGGACTTGGCGTCGGCCAGATTCCCCAGCTTTTGATAAATGGGCGACGTGCCGGGCGTGCCGTCGATGTTGTAGGCAATCGGCTTGATCGATTCGTAGAAGCGCTTCCAGACCCCGGCGGGCGGCTCCAGTTCGGCCAACGCATGGAAGGCCATGTACTGGGCGAAGCCTTCCTTCAGCCATAGGTCGTCAAACCAGCGCATCGTGACCATGTCGCCGAACCACTGGTGTGAAAGCTCGTGCAGCACCAGGACGGAGCGGCGTTGGTGGTCGGTGAGGTTGGGCGCGGCCCGAAAGAGAACGCTGTCCTCCCGAAGGAAAGTGGCACCGGCGTGCTCCATCCCGCCGTAGGGAAAGCCTGGGATCAAGACTTGGTCGTACTTGGGAAATGGGAAGGGCTGCTGGAAGAAGCCGGAGAGGTAGGCGATACCCTGGCGGGTGTAGCGGGCGACTTCGGGCCACTCCTCCTTCGCCCTCGCGAGCGCCGACTTCCGCACGAACAGGCGCATGGGAACACTACTGGATTCGCCATCGGGGGCGGGCAGCTGTTCGAAGGGTCCGGCGGCGAAGGCGAATTGGTAGGTGCTGAGCGGCCGGGTTTCGGGAAATCGGAAGACGCCTGGGGAGACGGATTCCTCGCGGGTGTTGGAAATCACGGTCCAGGAGGCGGGAGCGTTGACTTCCAGGGTGAAGCGGGCTTTCAGATCCGGTTGGTCGAAGCACGGGAACGCAAGGCTGGCGTCCATGGGGACGAAGAGGCTGTAGAGGTACTCGTTGCCGTCCACGGGATCGATGGATCGGGTGACGGCGCGGTTGGCCTGCGCGATGTCGGATTCGAAATCCAGTTCGACGCGGTTGGCCCCGGTCTTGACGTAGCTGACCGGGATGACGAGGTGCCCGTTGGCCTGAACAGGAGGCGTATCCCGCCCATTCACGCGAAGATGGCTCACTTTGCCGTTCGTGACGGCCCCGGCGGGAGTGAGGTCACGGAAATCCAGCACGACCTCGCCGCCGTTCGCCAAGTTGAATTCAATCACTTCATGGCCCGGCATGGCGGCGGCTTTCTCTTGGAGGGTAATGGAAAGCTTGTAATGTATGTCGGAGATGGCGGCGGCCCGGGCTCTGGCCAGATCCAGAGCAACGCCTGGAACCGGCGGCTCGGCAGCATACATGAATGTTGCGAGGAAGATAGGAATTGCAATTGCGGTGCTGGCGCGCATATCTGTTCTACACATGGTACCGGGCATAATGATTTCAATGCCGATTGCCAAGCTCACCCGACGAACCTTCCTCGCCGCAAGCGCAATTCCCATGGCAGCCCCGCTGGCAATGCCCGCGGCATCCCGACCCAACGTGGTGATGTTCATGACCGACGACCACGGAGCCTGGGCGACCGGGACCTATGGTTGCGGGGAAATTCAGACCCCCAACATCGACGCCCTGGCCGCCGGTGGGGCGAAATTCACCCGCGCGTTCGCTTGCACCCCGGTCTGCTCGCCCAGCCGCATGACCTATCTCACCGGAACCATCCCTTCGCGCCACGGCGTGCAGGACTGGCTGGTTCCCGAGGATAGCTCAGGCCCGACCTCACGCAACTGGTACGCGGGTTTCACGCCCTACTCCGAAATCCTGAAGCAGAACGGCTATACGCTCGGCATGTGCGGCAAGTGGCACATGGGGAACGACGACAAGGCGCAGGCCGGTTTCGACTACTGGGCCACCATTCCGGGCGGCGGGGGTCCTTACAAGGATCCGACATTTGTGGTGAACGGCGAGACCCGCGCCATGAAGGGATTCAAGACCGATCTGGTCACGGACTTCGCTCTCGACTTCCTGTCGCAGCAGACAGCCGAAAAGCCGTTTTATCTCCTGGTTCCGTTTTACGCCCCCCACACGCCATACGACTACCAGCCCGACGAGTACCGGAAGAAGTACGACGGCGGTGCCTTTTCCTGTTTCCCACGCACCCCGATGAATCCGTGGCAAAACCGCGGTCTTGCGGGCAACCACAACAACACGGAAAGCATGCAGGCCTACTCGGCCCTGATCACCGGCCTGGACCACAACGTGGGCCGGATTCTGAAAAAGCTGGGCGAGATGGGGGTGCGCGACAACACGCTCGTGATCTTCACTGCAGATCAAGGGTGGAACGCAGGGCACCACGGGGTCTGGGGCAAGGGCAACGGCACGGTGCCGTTCAACATGTATGAGGAGTCGTTGCGGGTGCCGCTGATCTGGAACCATCCCGGCAGGATTCGACCCGGGCAGGTGCTCGATCCAATGGTGTCGTCGTACGACTATTTTCCGACCATCCTCGACTACCTGGGCGTTTCCGGTTCGTCCGACAAACGGCGCGTGGGCAGAAGCTATGCCGGATTCCTGCGGGGAAACCCACCCCAATGGCGGGACCGTTTGTACTTTGAGTACGAATACGTCCGGGGCGTCCGTACCCAGAACCTGAAATACGTGGAGCGCACAAAGAACCATCCCAGCGAGTTCTTCGATTTGGAAGCCGACCCCGGAGAAACCCGCAACGCCATCGCCGACCCGAAACACGCCAAACAAGTGGAAGCGTTGAAGGCCGACCTCAAGTCGTTCTTTGAGGCCAACGGAGCGCCGCCCATTGAAGACTGGCGCAGCACAACAAAGCAGAAATTGAGCGTGGACAAGCCGATTCAGCCAGCCAAATAGTGATCGTTCATTTGGGGTTTGGCGCAGCTCTGCGTGAAACCACCTGGGCGGGCTTGGGGAATCTAAGATCCGGCGCAAAATTTCTGGCATTCCGCGTGCTGACACACAGGCATGAAGATCCTACTGGGTGTCGATCCAAATGTGGAAAACGCGGAACTGCTGGGGCACACGGTCTGCCGCGCATGGCCTGCAAATTCGGAATTCACCGTGGTTTCGGTGATGGAACCGGTTGCATCCGATTGGACACAGGAAGCTGACCGGGATCTCGCCGCCAAGCTTTCCGAACATTCCTCAGCGCAGGCGGAATCCGCCGCGCAGCATCTGAGGTGCGGGGGTCTTATCGCCAACCCGTTTGTCTTCGAAGGTTTGCCCCACGACGTCCTTCTCCGGGAAGCGTCCGAACGACAGGTGGATCTGATCCTGCTGGGCGAGCCCGGCAAGGGTTCCCCGTGGCCGTATTTCCGCGGAGCAACCGCAAGACGGGTCCTCCGCCACGCCCACTGCTCCACCGGAATCATCCGGGCTGCGGCATGCAACCGCGTGCTGATCGCAACAGACGGCTCACCCGATTCCAACAAAGCCGCGCTCAGCATTGCCGGACGCCCTTGGCGAAAAGGCACGGAATTCCTGGTAGTCAGCGTCGTCGAGCCAATCTCGGCATCGTTCCGATTTCTGACTCCGGGCTATGTGGACAGCGACGAGGTGGTGGAAATGCGGGCTGCCACAATGAAGCGAGCCGAAATTGGAGTGGAGACCGTAGTTGAGATCCTTCGTACTGCCGGACTTGAATCGCAACAGAAGGTACTAGTTCCAATGGAATCGGCCCAAAGCCTGATCATGGAAGAGGCGAAGGCGTGGGAGGCCTCGTTGGTCGTAGTCGGTTCCCACGGTCGGGGCAGCGTGGCGAGATTTCTGATCGGAAGCGTCTCCGAGAGCGTGGCGCTCCATTCCGGTTGTTCGGTGGAAGTGGTCCGTTAGGTGGAAATATACATGTCCAGAAACATCCTTGGCGAAGAAGAATTGCTAGCACTCGACGGGTACTGGCGTGCGGCGAACTACCTGTCCGTGGGCCAAATCTACCTCTTGGACAACCCTCTGCTTCGCGAGCCGCTGCGCAAGGAGCACGTCAAGCCGAGGCTCTTGGGACACTGGGGCACCACGCCGGGCCTGAACTTCATTTATGCCCACATGAACCGGGTGATTCGAAAGTTTGACCTCAACGCAGTCTATTTCTGCGGTCCGGGCCACGGTGGACCGGGGATGGTCGCCAACACCTATTTGGAGGGGACGTACTCGGAGTTCTACCCGAACATTGCGCAGGACGAGGCGGGGATGCAGAAGCTGTTCCGCCAGTTTTCGTTCCCCGGCGGGATTCCCAGCCATGTGGCCCCTGAAACACCGGGTTCGATCCATGAGGGCGGCGAACTTGGGTACGTGCTGCCCCACGCATTCGGTGCGGTGTTCGACAATCCAGACCTGCTGGCGTGTTGCGTGGTGGGCGACGGCGAGGCCGAAACCGGTCCCTGCGCCACTGGCTGGCACGGTAACAAGTTCATCAATCCTGCGCGCGACGGGGCTGTCCTGCCGATCCTGCACCTGAACGGGGCGAAGATTGCCGGACCCACCGTGCTCTCCCGAATCCCGCACGAGGAACTGGAAGCCCTGTTCACGGGCTACGGCTACAAATGCCGGTTTGTAGAAGGCTCCGATCCCGCCCAGATGCACCAGGAGATGGCGGCCACGCTGGACGAATGCATACGGGAAATTCGGGAGATCCAGCGGGACGCACAGGAGAACGGCTTCACGGTCCGCCCGAGTTGGCCTATGATCATCCTGCGCTCCCCAAAAGGCTGGACGGGCCCTAAGGAACTGGACGGCAAGGCGTTGGAAGGCACATTCCGCTCCCATCAGGTGCCGTTGGATGCCCCCGGCAGGAAGCCGGCCCAACTGGCAATGCTGGAACAGTGGATGCGCAGCTACCGGCCGGAGGAGTTATTCGACGAACGAGGAAGCTTGCGGGAGCAGTTTTCGGCGCAGGCTCCCCATGGCGTCGCCCGCATGGGTGCCAATCCGCATGCCAACGGCGGCTTGTTGCTGCGGGATCTTGTAATGCCGGACTTCCGGGAGTACGCCGTCGCGGTGACGGCACCGGGCGCTACGGATGCCGAAGCGACGCGGGTCATGGGCACGTTCCTTCGCGACGTGATGCGTTTCAACGACGCCGCGAAGAATTTCCGCATTGTCTCTCCGGATGAAACCAACTCCAACCGATGGAACGCCTTGTTCGAGGTCACCAACCGGATGTCGGCGGCTGAAATCATTCCACAGGGCCAGCCGTTCGCCGATGACCACGTGGCCAACGATGGCCGGGTTATGGAGATTCTCAGCGAACACATGTGCCAAGGCTGGCTGGAGGGATATCTGCTGACCGGACGGCATGGGTTTTTCTCCTGCTACGAGGCATTCGTCCATATTGTGGACTCCATGTTCAACCAGCATGCGAAGTGGCTTAAAGTGTGCAACGGCATCCCGTGGCGGCGACCCATCGCATCTTTGAACTACCTGTTGACCTCGCACGTCTGGCGGCAGGACCACAACGGTTTCAGCCACCAGGATCCTGGATTCATCGACCATGTCGTCAATAAGAAGGCCGAGGTGGTGCGGGTTTACCTGCCGCCGGATGCAAATACCCTGCTTGCGGTGACCGACCATTGCCTGCGCAGCCGCAACTACGTCAACGTGGTGGTGGCGGGCAAGCAACTGGAACCGCAGTGGCTCACCATCGAACAAGCCGACGCCCACTGCGGGGCGGGCCTTGGGATTTGGGACTTCGCCAGCAGCGACGCCGGAGTGGAACCCGATATCGTGATGGCTTGCGCGGGGGATGTGCCAACTCTGGAAACCCTCGCGGCCGTGGACTGGCTCCGGCGGAATCTGCCGGATCTGAAGATCCGAGTCGTCAACGTGGTGGATCTCATGACACTCCAACCCCCCAGCGAACATCCGCACGGCGTTTCCGACCGCGAATTCGATTCGCTCTTCACAACTGACAAGCCTGTGATTTTCAACTACCACGGTTATCCGTGGTTGATCCACCGTTTGACATACCGCCGGGCCAACCAGCAACTCCACGTCCGGGGCTTCAAGGAGGAGGGGACCACCACCACGCCATTCGACATGTGCGTGATGAACATGATCGACCGCTACCATTTGGCTATGGACGTAATCGACCGAGTGCCCCGTTTGGCAAATGTCGCGGCGCATGCACGGCAGCAGTTGAAGACAAAACTGGCGGAACATGCCCGCTACATTCGGGAGCATGGCGAGGATATGCCGGAGGTCGCAAACTGGCGCTGGAATCGGGAGAGCTCGGCAATTTGATCCTGGTTCTGAATTCTGGGAGTTCCACGCTGAAATACAGTGTCTGGGATGGTGCCAAGGACGTCGCCAAGGGCACCATCGACCGGATCGGAACGATGAAATCCGCACTCGATGAGGCTTTCGGCGCACTTGGCAATGCAGTGGTCGAAGCGGTTGGCCATCGGGTCGTGCACGGTGGCGGGCGGTTTGCGGAAGCCGTTCTCATTGATGATGCGGTGGAACAGGCCATCGACGAATTGGGGGCCATCGCCCCGCTGCACAACCCATACGCGCTGGAGGGAATCCGCGCCGCCCGCGAGCGGTTCCCCGGCATCCCCCAGGTAGCCGTTTTCGATACGGCATTCCACCACACGTTGCCGGCGCGGGCCTACACCTATGCGGTACCGGGGAACATTGGCATCCGGCGTTACGGATTCCACGGAATTTCCCATCAATATGTGTCGGAACGGTTTGCGGAACTTGTTGGGAAGCCTGCCTCCGAGTTGCGGCTAATCACGGTCCACCTGGGCAACGGCTGTTCGATGTGCGCGGTGGAGCATGGCAAGTCGATAGACACCTCCATGGGCTTCACGCCGATGGAGGGCCTGGTAATGGGCACCCGGTGCGGAGATCTCGACGCGGGCGCGGTTCTGCATCTGCTGGAAACAAGACAAACCCAGCCCGCCGACCTGCGCGAAACTCTGAACAGCGGGAGCGGGCTTCTGGGCATGTCTGGCATTTCCAACGACATGCGGGAAATTCTCGGCGCTGCCGTGGCTGGCAACCAGCAAGCCGCGGCTGCCGTGGATGTCTTCTATTACCGCGCCAGGAAGTACGTCGGAAGCTACCTGGCCGCCATGAACGGTGCCGATGCCGTTGTGTTCGCGGGCGGAATCGGCGAAAACTCGCCGGAAGTGCGTGAAGGGATTTGCAAGGACCTCGATGCCTTGGGAGTTTCCGTCGACCCCAATGCCAACGGCTCCAATTCTACCGGCGACCGCCAGATCGGTTTCGGACGTGTCGCAGTCTGGGTCGTCCACACGCGGGAAGACTTGCTGATCGCCAATCTGTGCTCCCAACTGACCAAGACAACCTGCTCGGCAGCGTGATAAACTGGTCCCCGCAGATCTTCGAGGGGGGAAAATGCGCCTTTATTCCGTTGTTGCGAGTCTCGCTTTTATTGCAATTCCGTTGCAAGCCCAGGACTTCCGGGCCACCATAACCGGCCAGGTTTCAGACCAGAGCGGTGCCGCCGTGGCAGGTGCCACCGTGCGGGCGACGCAGCGCAACACCAACCAGTCCCGCGAAGTCACCACCAATGCGCAGGGCTACTACACTCTGCCCTATCTCCAGCCCTCAACCTTTGACATTGATGTAACGGCGCCCGGGTTCAACAAACTGCGGCGGGAAAACATCACCCTGCTGGTGGCAGAGAAGCTCGACCTGCCCTTGACACTGGAAGTCGGCAATGTGAGCGAAACCGTGACTGTCACAGCGGAAGCCAGCACCCTCCAGACGGCCGACGCATCGGGCGGATTGAACTTCGATTCCTTGCAAACCTCCGAACTTCCCCTCAACGGACGCCAGGTCTACATGCTGATGGACCTCTCGCCGGGCGTTCTTTTCACACAGGAACAGTTCGGTTCCAGCGGCTACTCCGGCACCCGTGGCTGGGATGTCAGCGGTGCCTATGTGATGAACGGCGGCGGTAGTGTCAACACGACGCTCAAATCGGGATCCAACGCCATCCACGGCACCTTGTTCGACTTCATCCGCAATTCGCGTTTCGACGCCAACTACACCCAGAACAACCAAGTGGGAGCGCCTCGCGGCAAGCACATCACCAACCAGTTCGGCGGCACCATCGGCGGCGCGATCAAGAAAAACAAGGATTTCTTCTTCGGCAGTTTCGAGGGCTTCCAAGAAAGGGTTCCCTTCCCCGTGGTGGCAAACGTTCCACCCATGGACCTGCGCGACGGCCAGCATTTCAGCGCCTACAAGTGGACCATTTACGACCCGCTGACCGTTTCCGACTGCGTGGACAAGGTTTCGGTCACCGGCACGTGCTCCAGCCCCTACATCCGCAAACCATTCCCCGGCAATGTGCTGCCCACCAGCCGCATCAATCCGATCGCCCTGAAGATTCTTTCGTACTATCCGGCCCCGAACACGGTCGGCGTGACCCAGAACTTCGTCTATTCCAACAGCACCGGGAAGTACTACTACAACCAGCCGATCGCACGTTGGGACCACATGTTCAGCGAAAAGGACCGCGTCTACTTCACGGGAACCTTCCAGCATGGGCAGGAGTACCGCAACCAGACCGGAATCCCGGGGGACGCCGCAGCGGGCAACATCGGGTCCCAGCGCACCAATTTCAATGTGATCGGGTCCTGGACGCGCCTTGTTTCGGCCAGCGCGATCTTTGATTTGCGGCTCTCCTTCGGCCGATTCACAGCCGTATTTCCCGATGCCCCGACCGATTCCGGAGTCACTGCGGCCAACCTTGGGATGACGAACATCCCGCGAGCACCCACCAGTCCGGGTCCCTTGCCGCCCCGCTTCACGCTGGACCAATTCACTGACTTGTTCGGCAACGGCAACAACCTGTTTACCTGGTCCACCAGCAACCAGTGGAATCTGGTGCCCACGCTTACGGTCTCGAGTGGGAAAATGACGATCAAGTATGGAGTCGACATGGTGTACGCTGGCATCGGCTCCGGCAACATCGGCAACACGAATGGACAATTCGGCTTCAACCGGTCCGCAACGCAGCAATATCCGTTGAGGGCCGGGTCGACGGGCGACGGGGCGGGTATCGCGGATCTCCTACTAGGCGCTCCGGGGACAGGATTCATCGACTGGAACGACACCTACTACCGGACGTGGCCCTATGCCGGAATTTTCGTGCAGAACGACTGGCGGGTGGCCCGGAAACTGACCCTGAACCTCGGCCTACGCTACGACGTCCAGTTCCCGTTCGTGGAGCGTTTCAACCGGATCAACACAGGCTTCGACTACAACTCCAAGAACCCGCTGAACGATCAAATCCTGGCGGCATGGAAAACCAACGCCGCCGCGTACAACGCCAACAAGGCGAATGCGTTCCCGTATCCCCCGGCTCCACCCGCCATCCTGGGCGGTAAGACCTTCGTTCAAGCGGGCGGTCCCCGGCGCACCTATGACACCGATTGGAGCAACCTGCAGCCGCGCTTCGGCCTGGCGTGGGCCTTCCACCGCACCAGCGTTCTGAGGACCGGTTTCGGCATCTACCACCGGACTGCGACCCAGAGCGGATATACGGACGGCTTCAGCCAGCAAACGGCGTACCAGGCATCCCTCGACGGTGGCATTACCCCTGCGGCGCTCCAGGGTGCGGCGAACGGTCCCTACAGCCTGTCCAATCCGTTTCCAAACGGCATCACGCGTCCGACCGGGCCCGAACTCGGGTTGCTGACCAACATTGGCAACGCTGTGAGTTTCGATGGTCGGCAGCGCCCCATCCCCCGGACGTTCCAGTATTCTTTCGGATTCCAGCACCGGTCGTTTTGGAACACGCTGTTCGACGTTTCCTATGTCGGCAGCATCACCAACCACGATGCGATGTCGTACAACTCGGATTACCTGCCGATGGATGTTTTCCTCCAGGGCCAGAAAACGAACACGTTCCTGACCCGCACGGTCCCGAATCCGTTCTACGGGATTCTGCCAAAAAACACAACCTTCGGTGCGGGTGCCACCATTGCGGCCCAGAATCTGTATTATCCGTATCCGACGTTCAACGGAGTGACGGTGAGCACCAATCCGTGGACCAGTTACCGCTACGACTCCCTGCAGGTCCGCGCCGACAAGCGTTTCGGCGGCAACCGGGCCCAGGGTGGAGCACTGACGATCGTCTTCGCCTACACGTTCTCGAAGAACTTCCAGATCGCCAACCGGCTCAACAACTGGGACCTATCGGAAACCCCGGTCCACGAACTGGTGAGTTACGACAAGCCCCAGAATGTGTCGTGGAACGGGGTGTGGGACGTTCCGGTCGGCAAGGGCAGACACTTTTTCAGCAAGCCGAACAAGGTTGTGGACCAGTTCATTTCGGGTTGGACGATCAACTGGATCTACCGGTACAATTCCGGCAATCCGGTCAATGGAATGGATGTCGTGTTCTCGTGCGCGTCTTACCTTACGGACAACCAGACGCACGACCACTGGTTCAATAATGATAAGACCTGCTACAAATCCCGTGCCAGCTTCACGTTGCGAACGGCTCCCGACCGGTACTCCTGGCTGCGCCAAATGGATAATCTGACGGTGAACCTGGCCGGGGCGAAGACCTTCGCGATCACCGAACGCTGGAAGTTCAATCTGCGTGCCGAGGCATTCAACCTGCTCAACCACCCGCTGTACGGCGCTCCGGACACGACTTATACGGATGCCCGTTTCGGAATGTTGCCGGTTGGGCAGCAAAACTTCCCGAGGTTGATCCAGATCTCCGGCAAGCTCAGTTTTTGAGTTTGGCACCGTATACTGCGGGAGTGACCCTGCGAGGCCCGAAGCGGCTCCCGACCGTCGATCTGCTGCGGGGACTTTGCATTATGGCTGTGGTTCTCCACCACACCAACCTGCGCATCAAGTTCAACAAGAGCGCGTTGGGAGCGGTGCTGCCGGATACGGTCAACAGGATTCTATTCTGGAACGGCAGCTACGGGGTCAAGGTATTCTTTGTTGTTTCAGGATTCCTGATCACCTCCACGATCCTGAGGCGGTGGGGTAGTTTAAGCCTAATCGACGTAACCGCTTTCTACCGACTGCGTGTTGCAAGGATTGCGCCGTGCCTGCTGGCACTGTTGGCGATCCTGAGCATCCTGCATCTGGCGGGCGCAACCGGCTACACAATAAATCCACACCGGACGACGCTCCCGCGCGCGCTTCTGGCCGCCCTGACATTCCACGTGAATTGGCTGGAGATCCGAGTGGGGTACTTGCCCGGCTCGTGGGACATCCTGTGGTCCCTTGCGGTGGAGGAGACCTTCTATATCGCCTATCCGCTTCTTTGCCGATTCGTCCGTTGGCGCGGCGTCCTGATGGCAGGAGTTGTGGGCCTGGCGGTTGCCGGGCCAGTCTTCCGGACGGTCCTCGCTCCAAACGATATGGCGACGGACTACGCGTTGCTGGCGAATCTGGACTGCATCGCATTGGGCTGCGTTGCCGCTTTGATGGCTGGGGCTTTGCGGGTAGGAAGGCTGCCCGTTGACGAATGGATTCGAACTGGATGCCGCATCCTGGGCTGGATCATGGTGGCTCTGGTGACCATCTCCCGTCCAGTTTCAGCGTGGCTGCATTTAGGAAAAACAGGTCTGGATGTCACAGTGCTGGCGGTCGGGACCGCGTTGGTCCTCGTGGCCGTCCGGCAGGGTGCAGACCCCGCTCCACGCTGGTCGGCCCCCATCCGGTGGTTCGGACGGAACAGCTCCGAGGTGTATCTGACGCACATGTTCGTGGTGCTGTTGTGGAGTGGTCCCCAAAACTGAGACAACCGGTTAAGGCTCATTTTTCAGAGAATGGAGAATTGAGTTATGGGAGCGTCTCGAAGGCTGTTTACGAAAGAGTTCAAGCTGGCCGCCGTC
>CAIYDY010000405.1 GCA_903925015.1 uncultured Acidobacteriia bacterium | reverse complement strand
GCCCGCGCGTAGTGTGTTGTGCATACCGCGCGCAAAAAGCCCGCTTCCCGCGAGTAGACCGCCACCCCGACATTGACGAACTCCTGTGTCACGGTGTCGTGTACGTAGCGCAGAATGCTGAAACTGTACGGTGTTCTCATGCCAGATACCTCCTCGCTTCCTCCGCAAACTCTCCGGCGTGGGCGCTTAGCGTTTGCAAATGGTCGCTGATCCTCCGCAGACTCCCATTGTTCCATTCTCCCGGCACATCCGCCAGCAGGTGGCCCAAATTCGTCTCTGAAACCTCGGCCAGAAGTGCCGTAAAACGCGCAATATCAATCGTTTGCCCCTTGAGGCACCGGTAGAATACATGGTCGGCCAGGTAGCGGTGGCTGGCCAACCTCCATGGTTGCGCCAATGGCAGTATCTCCATCAGGAACGAGAATGCCAACTCGTGGTCGAACGCAACCATGCCGTTTCCAGACACCAGCAGATTGGGATTCCTATAGCGTCGGTCCGGGTTCTGGATTAGCGCATCAAACGCAAATACTTCGGCTGCAGTTTGAACCATCGCGTTCGGAATCCGCCAATCCACAGGCCACGCTTTTGCTCCATCCACAATACGCGTCCCGAAGTTCAATCCGACGCTCCCGAGCAACCGGGCCGACCCCTGCCGGGATCGTTCATCCTCTTGGTGCGCCACAAGTTCGGCGAACTCGGAATCAATCCAGATCAACGCGGGTTCCGGCACCGGGATTCCGAAATAGGACGCTAGTCGGGACGCGATCAGTTCGCAAAGTAGTCCGGTAACCCCCAAGTCCATTCCCGCACGGAGCTTCACTACGAACTCCCCCACCAGCTTGCCAGCCTCATCCTCGCACCCAAGCGCAATCGGCGAAGTACGACCGCTTCCCATGAACTTGTGGAACTGAACCGCCGTTAGACGAGGTATCGGCATCTCGGATGAGTCCAATTTTGCCACACATGAACCATCTGATGTCGGATGCCATCTCATGCCACACGGCTGTCGTCAATTTCCGAACGGAACCGGAGTCATGATGCACCCTACCCGGCCACTATCCCCCGCACATCAATCTTCCCCGTCACCGCCGCCGATATCAGCGCCGTCCGACGCTCCCGCAACAACCGGATCGCCGTCTCGGCTTCGGCTGTGAGTGCGTCGAACTGCACTTTCTGGACCTCGATGAATCGCAGGATTTCGTTCTGCTCACCAACTGGGGGCAACACAACCGGCAGTTCCATGAGATTGGTGGACGAAATGGACGCCAGATTCGTACTCTGCTTCGACCTCGTCATGAAATAGAACTGCGCGTAATCACTACCCGTAACCGCATTCAGCCATTCAGATCCAACCGACTTGGGTCGAACTGCAAAAACATGGTTCTGATGGCTGCACGGATCGATCTCGCCCCGCCAGATATAACCACGGCCCAGCTTGTCGAAGTCACCGCCCTCGTTCATCAGCACATCTCCCGGTTGCAAAAGATACCGGTCGAGCTCGCCTTCGGGAATCTCCATCGTTGCAATGGTCTCCAATTTCAAATACCCGTCCTGGACATTGGCGACTCGCAGGTAAGGCACCGTCACCGTTCGTTGTCCGGCGAGATCCTTTCCCTTGGCAACTCCCCCTTGCACGGTCGCGATCCGTTTCAACCGCTTGACTTCCCAGTGCGCCGGAACCAACCCCAACCACTCCACTCCCGAATCCTTCATCGGCACGGACGGGTCCAAACCCTTGGTCACCGCATGCGAAATCACCGCCTGCCGCTTCTCCCGCAGCAGTTCCACCAACCGCTCCTGCTCCCCGATCAACCCGTCGATCTTCGCCGTCTCCCGGTCGAGAAACGCCGCGATGGCGGTTTGCTCGGAATAGACCGGAACGGGAATATTAAGATTGTCAAGGGAGTATTGGCTCAGACCAACCCGGGTCAATCCGTTCGCGCAGACCTCAAGTCGCCCGCGCACATAATGCGAGTCAAAGAGTCGCTTAACAAACGCGCCGCACGTACCTTGAAGCGGGCGGATGATCGACAAATGGTAGCCACACACAATTCCCGGAAGATCAACAGGCACGTACGCCCCAATGCCAATATCGTCTGCTGTCTCGGAATCCTTGGTGATGACGGTATCACCGGATCTTAACGTGAACTTCTCAATCTGTTCCGGTGACGCCGTCGCCTCCATCAACTCCATCCGGTTAGTGATGCAGTCGTGGTAGTACACATCCGTGTAATTACACAGTCGCACCGGAAATCCGTCGTCATAGGATTTCTTGTCCACGTTGCTCGGGAAGACACTGGCCGCGCGTTTTAGGGGCACTACCTCCCACCCCACCGGCACCAACCCCAACCACTCCACCCCGCTCTCCCGGTACGCCGGGTACCCCGCAAAGCTCACGCTGACAACCCCGCAATCATCCCCAAAATCCGATCCGTGCAAGCCTTCAAATCCGCGTCAATCGCCGCCAACTCCCGAGGCGGCTCGAACACATAGAAATGCCGGTTGAACGGGATCTCGTACCCGACCTTCGTCTTCTCCCCGTCCACCCACGCGTCCGGCGCATGCGGCAGTACCTCCCGCCGGAAATACGCCCCCACATCCTCCCGGAGCGGCACGTTCTCCGTATCCCGCAACCCCGCGTCCGGCACCGGCTTGCCCTTCAACTTCCCCTTTTCCGCCAGCACCACCTTGCCGTCCGTGTCCCGCAGCGGGCGCTCCACCGTGATCGTTCGGTAGCCGAACTCGGCATTCCCAAAGATCCGCGAGATCGGCTTCCTCCCGTCGTGGGCCTCCACGAAATCACCGAACAACCGCGTAATCTCCGCAATATGCGCGTCCGACAGTTCCTTCCGCTTGCTGCCCAAACTCTTCCGCATCTTCTGCCAGAACCCGCCCGCGTCGATCAACTGCACCTTGCCCTTCCGGTGCTCCGGCTTCCGGTTGCTCAGAATCCAAACATACGTCGAGATCCCCGTGTTGTAGAACATGTCCGTCGGCAGGCCAATGATCGCCTCCACCAAATCGTTCTCCAACACAAACCGCCGGATCTCGCTCTCCCCGGACCCCGCCCCGCCCGTGAACAACGGCGACCCGTTCAGCACAATTCCGAACCGGCACCCACCCTCCGCCGCCGGCCGCATCTTGCTCAGCAAATGCAGCAGGAACAGCAGCGACCCGTCCGAGACCCTCGGCAGCCCCGGCCCGAACCGCCCGCTGAAGCCCTTCGACTCGTGCTCCTTCCGGATCTCCTTCTCCACCTTCTTCCACTCCACCCCGAACGGCGGATTGGACAGCATATAGTCGAACTTCCGGTGCGGATGCCCGTCCTCGGAAAACGTGTTCCCGAACACGATGTTCCCCACATCCTGCCCCTTGATCAGCATGTCGGCCTTGCAGATCGCGTAGGATTCGGCGTTCAACTCCTGCCCGAACATCGTCAGCCGTGCTTGGGGATTGTGCTCAGCCAAATACTCGCCCGCAACCGACAGCATCCCGCCCGTGCCGGCCGTCGGGTCGTAGATCGTGCGTACCACGCCGGGCGTTCCCAGCACGTCGTCATCCTCGATGAAAAGCAGGTTCACCATAAGCCGGATCACCTCGCGCGGCGTGAAGTGTTCCCCGGCCGTCTCGTTGGATAGTTCCGCGAACTTGCGGATCAGTTCCTCGAACACCAGCCCCATCTGGCTGTTCGACACCGTGTCGGGATGCAAATCGACGTTCGCGAACCGTTCGGTCACCAGGTACAACAACCCGCGCTTGGCCAGCGTGTCGATCTGCCCTTGGAACTCGAAGCGCTCGAAGATGTCCCGGACCTCGGGCGAAAACCCCTCCAGATACCTGAACAGGTTCTCCCGGATATGGTCCTGATCCCCCATCAGCGTCTTCATGTCCAGCGACGAAGTGTTGAAGAACGACTCCCCGGCCTTCCGCAGCAGGAACGGCCCCGGAGCCACCCCCTGCTGCTTCCGCAGTGCGAATTCCGCCAGCACCGCAACCTTGGTCGGAGCCAGCACGCAATCCAGCCGCCGCAAAACGGTGAACGGCAGAATCACCTTGCCGTATTCGGACTGCTTGTAATCACCGCGCAACAGGTCGGCAACCGACCAAATCAGGGAGGACAGGGCTTGCTGGTTCATGGAATGCTGGAGCGTGTAGCCCTCCATGTTACCGCCCGAACCCATTTGGTTCGCAGCGCCCCGGCGATTCGGATCGACGCCAATTGCGGCTTGCGACAATCGGAACGGATATGGCCGAGCTGGTTCGACACATCGCACCCACGAACTTTCTGTCATTCGGACCGAACGGTCCCGGTCTCGACCTGCGTCCCTTGAACTTGCTTATCGGCCCCAATGGGAGTGGCAAGTCGAACCTCATTGAGGCGATCAATCTCCTTAGATCAGCTCCAAAGGATTTCCGGGATGTTACGCGCAGAGGCGGTGGGGTCGCGGAGTGGATTTGGAAGGGCAGTCCGAACTCGCCCGCCTCGGTTGAATGGGTCCTCAATCACCCTTCGGCACCCAAGCCGATAAGGCACTTAGTCGCTTTCCGGAGTCTCGCCCAGGCATTCTCGCTCGACGATGAACGTCTTGAGAATACCGAGCGTACGAACGCCTACGACACGGACGTGTATTTCTACTATCGTTACCAGGACGGTCATCCAGTTCTGAACACTAGGCAGAACGGTAGCCGCTCCCTGTCGCGGGCATCCATCGAACCGGATCGCTCCATCTTGGCCCAGCGCCGTGACGCCGAGTTCTACCCGGAAATGACTTGGATTGCCCAGTCTTATGAAAAGATCCGCATCTATCGTGAATGGTCTTTCGGCCGCAATGCTGTCTTCCGCGAACCGCAAAAAGCCGATCTGCGAAATGACTCTCTGGATGAAGACTTCGGAAACCTTGGGCTCTTTCTGAACCGGCTGAAAAACCGTTATCCCGTTGCCAAACGGGCCATTCTCAAGGGCCTGCAGGATCTGTACGCCGGCATCACCGATTTTGACGTCTTCATCGAAGGCGGAACGGTCCAAGTGTTTTTCACCGAAGGCGATTTCAGTATTCCCGCCACCCGCCTCTCGGACGGAACGCTCCGCTACCTCTGCCTCCTCGCCATTCTCTGCGATCCCGAGCCACCGCCACTGGTATGCATCGAGGAGCCGGAACTCGGTCTGCACCCCGATATCCTGCCCGGGCTTGCCGATTTGCTGAAGACCGCTTCACAGCGAACCCAGATCGTGGTCACTACCCATTCCGACATCTTGGTCGATGCCATGTCGGACACCCCGGAATCTGTTGTCATATGTTCCAGGCAGGAAGGCCAAACAGTCATGGAACGCCTGAATTCCTCCGATCTCACCGACTGGCTGGAAAAGTACCGTTTGGGCCAACTGTGGACCACGGGCCAGATTGGGGGGACCCGCTGGTGAGCGCCCACCTCTACATTGAGGGCGGCGAATCGAAGACGGATCAGATTCTCTGCCGAAAGGCCTTTAGTTCTCTGTTGCAAAAGGCCGGATTGGCCGGGCGCCTACCTCGCCTGACTGCATCCGGCTCCCGAAATGCTACATTTGACGGGTTCAAGACGGCGCACCACGGCAATAGGTCCGGCGCATTTGTGGCGATGCTCGTGGATAGCGAAGACCCCGTCGAAAACATTGGCGAACCGTGGCCCCATTTGAAGAAACGCGATGGCTGGGACCAGCCCCTAGGGGCCGGGGACGATCAGGCCCTCCTCATGGTCACTTCCATGGAGACTTGGATCGCCGCCGACCGGGACGCACTCACGCGGCACTACGGCAAGCAGCTTCAAGAAAACGCACTGCCGCCGCTTTATGACTTGGAGGCTCGTCACAGGCATAGCGTCCACGGCCAGCTGGAGCATGCGACCCGCAATTGCTCCAATGCCTACCGCAAAGGCAAGCGTTCCTTCGAACTGCTGGAAACCCTGAACGTTACGGCACTCGCCCAGTTGCCAAGCTTCGCCCGTTTTATCCGCATTTTGAAAGATCGACTCTGATGGCAGATTCCGTCCCACCCTCAAAATTCCGGACGACCTTTATCAGTCACAACTATTTTCAGGAATTTGAAATTCCCCCCAACCCTAACAAAAAACACCCAAAACCGCCCATACCACAACAGTAGTACTCAATCCTCAAGGTTCGTTTTCCCACCCCCGCCCAGCTAGCATGGTCGCGCGATGGAAACCATGAACCAAGCCAACACGAACCCAACCACCACCCAAACCCCCAAAACAAGATCCGCAGCCCAAATCGCCGCCTCCCGCGCCAACGGTGCCAAAT
>CAIYDY010000404.1 GCA_903925015.1 uncultured Acidobacteriia bacterium | reverse complement strand
TGCGCGATGTGGCCGCGGCGAAGGAAGGCAACCGGTTGGCCGAGGTTAACCTCAAGCGGGCCGACGGGGCGCATGAGCGGGCATTCAAGGCCGCGAACCCGCCAAAGCCCCCGAAACCGCCACCGAAGTGAACGTAGTCACAAATCCTTGGTAGTTATCTATAACTACCGAGGCCAAAGAGGTATATAGCCACATGCCCGAAATTCGCAATCCGCCTACCAACGAGACGCCGACTGAGACCACGGACCGCATGGCCGGTGGTGGCAAGCCGCATCCGTCCGCCGCCGGACCGACACCCTTTTCAAAGGCGCCGCCGGCGCCCGCGAACATCAAACCGACTTCGCCGCGGACCTACGGCGCGCCGGTCGACAAACCAATTTTTGGAGGTAATTCGTAATGGCAGGCATGATGGGCGGCCCGACGGCCCCCGCCGGTGTAACCGGCAACCAAGGCGCGGTTCATCCCGCTGCCGCCGCTGGCGCGACCGCTGGTCGCGGCATGCTGGCTCCGACTCCGACCGGCCCTTCCAATCCGGCCCCGCAGGGAGCCCCGATGGGCGGCGCCCCGCATCCGGCATCGAACGTGCCGATTCGTCCGATTAACGGCCCCATTCGCGGCTCGATGGGCTAATGGGTTACGGGCGGCAAACAGCCCCCGGCGTGCCGGGGTCATTCCCGCTACCGAACCCCGGGGAGCCCGGCACGGCGTACGCGGCGAATGCCACGCACCCGGCGGCAGCAGCCGCGACACGCCTCGGCGCGCGGGCCAACCCACTGAATGGCGGAAGACCGCCACTGGCAGGCAAGAAATGAAGATGGGCGGCGGGGGTTTCAAAGCCCCGAAGATTTCGAAACCTATGGGCGTTAAGACCAAGATTCACCCCGCGGCGCAGGCGAGAATTCGGTTGCCACAGGGCAACGTCGACATGTCACAGGCCGACCCTGCGCCGGTATTGCCTGGAGTGGGGAGGATCTGATGCCAAGCGTAAGCCGAGCACAGCAGAAGGCCATGCACGCCGCCGCGGCAGGCAACAGCACACTTGGGATCCCGAAGGGCGTCGGCGAGGACTTTGACGCCGCCGACCACGCGCGCGGCCCGACGAAGTTGCCGGCGCGCAAGAGCCACCCTTCAGTGCAGAGTTCAACGCCGAAGGTCGGCCAGATGTTCAACAGGCACGGGCGGAAGCAGAAATAGTCGAGTCGAAAAACAGGGGAGACCTACCTTATGGCGGTCGAATTCGTTGATGAGCGGGAGAAAGATCTTTTTGAGATTGCGAAGCTAGGAGAGGACGTCAGGGCGTTCCTCCAGACGCATCCCGTGGGGCAGTTGCTCCACCACCGAGCCAAGCAGCTGATCCGGCAGGCAGAAGTCGACGCACTTGAAGTCGACCCGGACGGCTTCAGCTGGCTGCGCTCGAGAACCAAATTACGACAGATTCGGCAGCGTGCCGCGATGGCGCGGGCGTTCATTAACTGGCTCGCCGAGGCCATCGTGGAGGGCGACCAGGCCGCCCGCGAGTTGCAAGAATACCGAAACTAAGGGGAATCACATGCCTACCGAAACCGGCGGCGCGTCACAAGACGGGGACGCCAGCCTTGATACTAAGACCGAAACCAAGGAGCCTGCACGCAAAGGCCCGGGACGAGATCCCGCGCTGATCGCCCGTGACGAGCTGCTGGCTCGCATGGACGAGCGGATCATGGCGGATCGCGCCGCGGATGATGTGAAATTTTGGGAGTCGGCAGATGTCGACCCCCGCGCAGCGGCTCTTGCCGCGGCGCAGGCGAAGGAAGCCCGCGGGCAGCCGCTGGATGTCGATCGGGGCCACCGGGACCTGATCGAGAACCGGGCGACGGACGCAGAAGCGGAACCGACGCAGATAGATGATGGCGCTGCAGCTGTGCAGCCCTTTGAAGACGCCGCGGCAACGCGCGCCAAAGAGGCGGTACGGATCAGCAACAAGGGTGAAGACCCCCTGGGCGAGTACGTCGTTCGTGTCGACGGCAAGCCCATGTTTAAGACTCTGGTGGACGGTCGTGAGCAGTTAATTCCGCTCGACCGCGCCCGCCAACAGCTCCAGAAGCACCTGGCAGCCGACATACGGCTCCAGCAGGCGACGGAGCAGAAGAGGCAACTCGATGCGCGAGAGCAGTCAATTCGCAATGTCGAAGCGACACTCAAGACGCGGTCAGCACAGCCGGTAGCGCCGGTAGTGGATGACGGGACTCTCGACAGAGAGGCCACCGAGTTGGTCCGCAGTCTCGTGAGCGAGCCTGAGGGCAAAGCAGCCGCACGGCTGGCGAAGACGCTGAAGACGATCCGGGCCTCACAGCCCCAGGTCGACGTAGGCGCCATCGAACAGCGTGCTGCTGAGAGAGCAGTAAAGACGATTGCTGACCGCGACAATCAAAAGGCGTTGCATAGTGGGTTCGACGAATTCACTAAGAACTACCCCGACATTGCTGGCGACTCCGATCTGTTTACACTCGCTGATAGGAAGACGAACGACATTGCCGCGGCGAATCCTACGTGGACCCCCGGGCAGGTCATGAATGAGGCGGGCAAGCAAACCCGGGATTGGCTGAAGAGTATCGGCGTTGCGCCGAAGACAGCTGCCCCGAAGAGCGAGTCCACGAATCAGCAACGGAAACAGAATCTAGTACCGATGCCGCAGGCGCGAACAGTGCGTCCGGCGGTGGCCAAGACGGAAGAAGCAGACGACAGCCCACAGAACATCATGGCTGAGCTGCGAAAGAGCCGAGGGCAACCGTACTAGTTCGGAGGAAGAAAAATGTCAGGTCAAGTTTGGAGCACGTCCGCCCTCGGCGGATACATGTGGTCGCCAAACCTGAGCCGGAAACTGCGCACGGCCTTACAGCCGATGGTGCGTTTTCGTCAGTTTTGCGACGCTAAAGAGGCTTTCGGCCTCGGCATTGGCGCCACCTTCAACTGGAACATCTATAGCGATGTCCAGCAGGCCGGCGCGGCTCTGGTGGAAAACCAGACCATGCCCGAGACGAACTTCGTCATCACCCAGAACTCGCTGACCATCACTGAGTATGGTAACAGCGTGCCGTTCACCAAGAAGCTCGACGATCTGTCAGAGCAGCCGGTGACGGAAATCATCCACAAGGTTCTTAAGAACGACGCCCGTAAGGTGCTCGACATTGCTGCCAACGTGCAGTTCAATGCCTCGCCTGTGCGTGTTTGGGCCTCGAGCACCAGCTCGCTGACCGTGAACACCAACGGAACCGTGTCTGGCACCAACTCGGTACTGACCTCCACCCTCGTGAAGGCAGTGGCCGACTACATGGCTGAGCAGAACATCCCGGCATTCGACGGGGTGAACTACATGGCCATTTTCCGCCCGACCCCGCTTCGTCCGTTCAAGAACAACCTCGAAGGCATCAACCAGTACACCCCGGAAGGCTGGCACGTGATCATGAACGGCGAGAAGGGCCGTTACGAGGGAATCCGGTTCATCGAGCAGACCAACGTCCCGGTTGTCGCGTTCCCCTCGGGATCGACTGCCACGGACCGTGGATACTTCTTCGGATCAGACACGGTGGTAGAGGCTTTCGCTATCCCCGAGGAAATCCGCGGTAAGATCCCGACTGACTACGGTCGTTCGCGCGGTATCGCGTGGTACGCCGAGCTCGGGTTTGGCATCGCTCATACGGAAGTCCCCGGCACCAGAATCCTGGTGTGGGACAGCCAGTAAGAGGAGCAAGCAAACATGGCATTAGGCAAGACAGAAGGCGGAACCACCAACAAGAACCTCTCCCGCAAGACCAGCGATGCTGAGAAGCACCAGGGTAAGCGCGGGCGCGGTCCTGCCGGTGACACCGACAAGCGAAGCGAATCCGGTAAGGGCGTTGAAGGCCCGGGCAAGACCAACCGTGACCGTTCGGCGACGGACGGCGACGGACTGGCTCTTGACGCTGGCGAGGGCATCGATCGCGTCGACTCAGCGGGCCACGAGGCTGCTGGGAAGGGGCACAAGAACAGCCAGCACCCGGGACTCGACCGGATTCTGGAGCCGGAGAAGAATGACGACGAGTTCGGTAAGGGAATCGTCGGCATGCCGAAGGAGACCGAAGGTCTCGCAGAGGGCGGCAACCAAGAGGGTATGGACGGCGAAGGCGGCGAAGAGACACTGCTGTACGGCGGTGGATACTTCGAGCGCGAGAAGGCCGGGTTGGAAGATGGCGTCAGCCTCCGTGAGACGATGAACACGGACAGCATCGAGCCGAACTACAACTACGACATCGATCCGATGACCGGCAACGCGCCGGAGCGGAAAGTCGGTCGCACCAATAACTACGTTGTTTCCGGCAAGCGGAAGAACAAGTTCCTCATTGGTGAGATGTAAAAACCGCTGTGGCGGTGACTAGACGCCCGGCGGCTTGGCAACAGGCCGCCGGGCTCTTTCTTTGAGGAGATAGACAATGTCTTTTAGAATTCCTCGCACGAATTACGAGTGGGATCGCCCGGCAGTGGGGATCACCGAGCAAGAGTTCGACACCGGTAAGGACCTTTGGGAAGGCATCAACGGCAAAGCCTTCATGGACACCAAGGTCGAGAACACCGAGCGCCTGCAGGTCATGAACCCGCGTGGCGACCAGTCCGGCAACCGGCCCATGCCGCGCGATGCCGCGTTCTGGGAAGCCGACAATATGAACGAGTGGGGCAAGGATCATTTCGACAAGGCGGAGTACAACCGCCGGTTCTCCCACATCATGAACAACCCGTACTTGGGCCGTGGTCTGCCTGAGAACAAGATCGAGCGCGCCAACGCGAATCCGGCCTACGGCAATGCCGCCGGCATGGATTGCGAGAATGATCCGCGCGACCAGGGAACAGGCGACAAGACGCCGTAACACAGGAGAGCGCTGATGGCTCGAAAGTTCACGACGGAGGGGCGCTCCCTCTCCCGAGAGACAGCGGCGCCTGAGCCGGAAGTGATTCCGGTATTCGACCCGGAAGCGCTCGCTGTGCAGACGTACGGCGACGCCGGGTCGGGCTTCATTCAGGGCAAGAACTACTTCACTGCCCACGGCA
>CAIYDY010000403.1 GCA_903925015.1 uncultured Acidobacteriia bacterium | reverse complement strand
GCCGCCATCGCTTTCTCGGTGGCAGCTCTCGCCGCGTTGGCCGGCCTATTCGTCTACGCCAACCTCCACAAGCCCTACGGCACCTTTGCCGAACCGGTTTTCGTGGATTTCCGCCATGGAACCACCACGGCCGAAATGGCCGCCGAGCTGGAGTCCAAGGGAGTGGTCCAAGCCCGCTGGCTGTTCCTCGCGGCCAGGCTGATGCGGCGCGGCACCGCGCTCCAAGCCGGTGAATACCGCTTCGCCACACCCGCCACACCCCTCGAAGTCTACAGCCGGATCGCCAAGGGCGACATCTTCCACATCGAACTCACCATCCCCGAGGGCTACAACATCTTTGACATCGCCGGTGCCCTCGAAAAACAGGGCATCGTGCAACTCGGCACCATCAAGCCCGCCGCCTTCCTCGCCGCCGCCCGCAACCCCGCCCTGATCCACGACCTCGACCCCAAGGCGACCTCCCTCGAAGGCTTTCTCTTTCCCAACACCTACCGCATCTACCGCCACACCACCGCCGAACAGCTCTGCAAGCAGATGACCGCCGAATTTCGTTCCCGTTGGCGTTCTCTGAACACCACCGCGAACCTCCACGACACCATCACCCTCGCCGCCATGGTGGAGCGCGAGGCCAAACTCCCCGAGGAAGCCCCCAAAGTTGCATCCGTCTTCCACAACCGCCTCCGCACCGGCACGAAGCTCGATTGCGACCCCACCACCGTCTACGCCGCGCTCCTCGAAAACCGCTACCGTGGCGTCATCCACCAGTCCGACCTCGATAGCCAGAACCCGTACAACACGTACCGCCATGTCGGCTTGCCGCCCGGACCAATCGCCAATCCCGGCCTCCGCGCTATCCGGGCCACGCTTGCCCCTGCCGATTCCAAATGGCTCTTCTTCGTCGCCAGGGCCGACGGCTCCGGCGGCCATTTCTTCTCCGAATCGCTCGGCCAACACCTGGCAGCGGTAAAGCAATACCGCCACAACACAGGGAAGTAACCCCATGCCGAGAACGGCCAGAAGCGTACGCATCCGCCAAATTGCGGAATCGTGCGGCTGGACCAGGATCGGCACCCCTGAATTCGCCCAGTTGCGCGAACAACTTCCGTCCGTTTCCCCAACTGACGTCCTCCGTTCCGGCGTGCCCGCCGACCCGCCCTGGCGTGCCATCCGCCAGCACACCTTCCCCGAACTGGCGGAGGATCTCCTCCTTTTGGCAGACCTTGCCGCCCAAGTCCCCGCACTCCGCAAACAGATCCGTACCGAAGTCATCCGTGCCAAGGACCTCGCCCGCATCATTGCCAAGAGTCCCCACGTTTCCCAATCCACCCGCACGCTAAAGGCCGAAATGGTCGACGCCATACTCGTCTGGCTTGACGATCCAGCCCTCTTCCGGGAATGGATCTCCGTCCGTCTCGCCCGTGGCTAGGGCGGCTGAAAAAAGTCTTTTCAATCGGTATATACTGGCAGCTGCCATGAAGCCGACGGTCCGGAACATTTCCCTGCTAGCCTCCCTTGTCACCGCCTTCCTGATTCCGCCCGCTACTCACGCCCAGAAAATCATCTCGCCCGCCCAATGTAGTACCGAAAAGCTCGGAAGCTCAATTCCTGTCCAGTCCATTGGACTCCCTGTGTCGGCGGTTGCCCTCAATGCGCCCCAATGGCGTGAGGCTGCCAACGGAAATCCCCCCTACTGCTATGTGGAAGGCACCATGTCCCCGGTGGACAAGGCTGCCAACGCCCGCCCCATCCGATTTGCGGTAGCGCTGCCGGCATCGTGGACGCTGCGCTCAGCTCAGCTCGGCGGTGGCGGCAACAACGGGGTCATCCCCCAACTGGCCGGACCCTTGCCCCGCACCACCGCTTCCGTTCTCTCCCGGGGGATTGCCACCTACGGCAGTGATTCGGGGCATCAGGCCGGGGGACGGGGTCCTGGCGCTCCGCCTCCCGATAATTCCTGGGCAACGAACGAGGAGGCCATCGCCAATTTGGGATACATGCAGCTCAAGAAGACCCGTGACGCGGCGATGGTCTTAATCCGACGAGCCTACGGTGAGAGTCCCCGGTTCAACTAGTTTTTTGGAAATTCCCAGGGCGGACGTGAGGCCCTCACGGTCGCCCAGCGCTATCCGGCTGACTACGACGGCATTTCGGCAGAGGTTCCGATCGTGAATTTCTCATCGCTCATGCTGGCTCCGGAGCTGATTCGTATTCAGGAAAAGCTGGCTGCCAACTGGGTTGCACCCGCCAAAGTCAATGCCATCCGGGGCGAATTCATGCGGCAGTGCGATGCCTTGGATGGCCTTGCGGACGGAATCATCAATAACTACATGGCCTGCCGCGCAATTTTTGACGTCAAACAGGGCCGGCCGGGGCGCGATCCCTGGGCTGCGAAGAGATGTCCGAACAATGTGGACCCCAAGCCCCAGGACACATCTGCCGAGGCGTGCCTGACGAGCGGGCAGATTTCGACCCTGCAGATGGTCTATTCGCCGTACAACTTCGCCACGCCCCTGGCCAACGGAGTCAAATCGTTCGGCATGTGGGTGCCCAATACGGACCCTTCAGGCAGTGGCCTGATTCTTCCGGGCCGCTACAAGGGGCAGGAGGGGGCTGCGCCGGATGCGCCGTTCCACTCCCACCTCGGCGTGCTGGGAGTCACCGGCTACCTGATGCGGGATCTGAACGCCAATCCGCTGGACTACGTGGAGGGCGGACCCCTCAATCAGCGCCGTATGGAACTTTCGCAACTCCTCGACGCCACCAACCCGGACCTTTCGGCGTTTCAGAAGCGGGGCGGCAAGCTGATTGTGGTGATCGGAACCGATGACACCCTTGCCTCGCCGGGTGCCCAGTTGGACTACTACCAGTCGGTAGTCGACAAAATGGGACGAAGCAATGTGGATGCATTTGCCCGGCTCTGGGTCTTGCCGCAAACCAATCATGGCCTCACGGGTCGCACGTGGACTGCGGACGGGCAAGCGCAACAGGCCATTCCGAACGGCTACGACCGGTTCGGCATCATTACGGATTGGGTGGAGAAAAATCAGGCGCCCGGGAAGTCCATTGAGGTGACTGCCGGAGACCGGGCACTGCCCATGTGTTCCTATCCGGCGTTCCCGAAGTATGTGAAGGGTCCCACGGGCGATGCCCGGTCGTGGGAATGTGCCACGAAGTAGCGGTCGGGGGCGTCGGCTTCCGAATCGCTCCCCCGGGTCGTAGGCTGGTCCCCCGCTCGACGCTTCACCCGTTCACGGCCCCGGCCGACGCCATGTTTGGCCCCGCACATCCCTCCTCCCCGCTATCATGGAATGAAGGGTGAATCCAAGCCCGATACTGGACGATCTTTTAATTCCCCCTTCCCACGGACAATGACCAATTTCCAACAGCACCCCCTCCGGAAGATCATGGACAACCGCATCGCCATCATTGACGGCGCGATGGGTACCACGATCCGCACCTACGGCATGACCGAGGCCCATATCCGCGGGGAACGCTTTAAAAATGCGCCGAAAGACCTGCTCAACAACGGCGACATTTTCTCCCTCACCCAGTCGGAAATGATCTGCGACATCCACCGCCGCTTCCTCGAAGCCGGTGCCGACATCATTGAAACCAACACCTTCGGC
>CAIYDY010000402.1 GCA_903925015.1 uncultured Acidobacteriia bacterium | reverse complement strand
GGCTTCATGGAATACCAGACGCCGACTCTTACCGCGTCCAGCCCCGAAGGTGCCCGCGACTTTCTGGTACCCGCGCGTCGGCACCCCGGCAAGTTTTACGCTCTGCCGCAGGCACCCCAGATGTTCAAGCAGATCATCATGGTGTCGGGTTTTGACCGCTACTTCCAGATCGCCCCTTGTTACCGCGACGAGGATGCCCGGCATGACCGGTCGCCGGGGGAGTTTTACCAGTTGGACGTCGAGATGAGCTTTGTCACGCAGGACGACGTGTTCGCCGCGCTCGAAACGCTCATGACCGGCCTTTTCGCCGAGTTCTCGACGCGGACGATCACCCAGGCTCCGTTCCCGCGAATTACCTACGCAGATGCAATGCTGAAGTACGGCTCGGACAAGCCCGACCTTCGGAATCCGCTTTTGATCGTGGATCTGAGCGACCTATTTGCGCAGACTACCTTCCGAGCCTTTGCCGGCAAGACCGTGCGCGCCATCAAGTTGCCGCAGACAGCTGACAAGTCGCGCTCTTTCTGGGACAAGTTGGAGGAGCAGGCCAAGCAGTTGGGCGCTGCCGGATTGGCATGGCTGACGGTGGAGGCTGGGGGCACCCTGAAGGGACCGGTGGCGAAATTCCTTGCCCCAGATAGCACTGCGGCGCTGATTTCGGCCACGGACTCGATGGAGGGCGACACGGTGATTATCGTGGCCGATTCCGACAAGGGCAAAGTGTGCAAGATTCTCGGCCCGTTGCGGGATTCGCTCGGCAAGCAGTTGGAATTGATCGAGCAGGATGTTTATAAATTCTGCTGGATCGTCGATTTCCCCATGTATGAGTTGAACGAGGAGACCGGCAAGGTCGAGTTCAGCCACAACCCGTTCTCCATGCCCCAGGGTGGTTTGGACGCGCTGAACAACCAGGATCCGTTGACGATCAAGGCCTTCCAGTACGATATTGTTTGCAACGGCTACGAGCTTTCCTCCGGGGCCATCCGCAACCACCAGCCAGCGATCATGTACCGCGCCTTTGAAATCGCGGGCTATGGACAGGAGGAAGTGGAGAGTCGCTTCAAGGCCCTCATCAATGCGCTGAAGTACGGCGCGCCACCCCACGGGGGCATTGCTCCGGGTATCGACCGTATCGTGATGCTGCTGGCGGACGAGGTGAATTTGCGCGAGGTCATCATGTTCCCGATGAACCAGAACGCCGAGGACCTGATGATGAACGCGCCGAGTTCGGTTCGTCCCCAACAGTTGAAGGAACTTCACATCCAAGTCGTACAGCCACCACAAAAGAAGGCGTAGTGAGAGTAGGGCGGAGAGTGTAGCCGATGCGATTTCCCGGATTATTCGCGATTGCCAGCTTGGTCTTGAGCCTTGCGCCGACGGTTTGCCCGGCTTCGGACGAGTTGGACAAAGCTCTCCACCAAATTTTCGATACTGACCAGCTGGCGGTAAAGAGTTTCGGTCCAGCCCGATGGGTTGAACAGGGCAAGGCCTACACGACGGTCGAGCCAGCGGCAACGTCGGCCGGGGCGAGGGAAATCGTTCGGTACGAAACGGCCACAGGGAACCGGAGTGTGCTGATTTCGGCGGCTGCGCTGACGCCCCCGGGTGCCAAGGAACCCTTGAAGTTGGACGACTACCATTGGTCCGACGATGCACGGCAACTGCTCATTTTTACCAACACCAAAAAGGTTTGGCGGAACAACACGCGCGGCGATTATTGGGTCTTGAATGTCGGAAGCGGCGGGTTGAAAAAGCTCGGCGGTAAGGTTGATCCCGCGACGCTGATGTTTGCGCACTTTTCTCCTGATGGAACCCGGGTGGCTTACGTACGTGGCAATAACGTTTACGTCGAGGATATCCGCTCCGGTGCGATCCGGGCGCTCACTACCAACGGCTCGGCGACGCTGATCAACGGGACCTCCGATTGGGTGTACGAGGAGGAACTTGCGCTGCGCGATTGCATTCGTTGGAGCCCCGATGGACGCAGGATCGCCTATTGGCAGTTCGACACGACAGGTGTGCGGCAGTTCACGCTGCTCGACAACACATCCGAACTTTACCCGAAAACGACGCTCATTCCATATCCGAAATCGGGCACAACAAACTCGGCGGTGCGGGTGGGGGTGGTTTCTGCGACCGGCGGGGCGACGAAGTGGATGAATGTGCCCGGCGATCAACGGCAAAACTACCTGTTCCGCATGGACTGGGCCGGCAATTCGAATGAACTCGCCATCGGCCAGCTGAACCGCCTACAGAACCATTTGTCCATCTATCTGGCGACGGCTGGCACCGGCCAGGCGAAGGTCTTCTTCGAGGACAAGGATGCTGCCTGGGTGGATGTCCGAGTGGGCTCCGCCTTCGACTGGGTTGATTCCGGTCAACGGATGCTATGGCTGAGTGAACGCGACGGGTGGAGGCACGCGTGGCTGGCTCCGAAGTCGGGAGGAGACCCGCAGCTTTTGACCACCTCAAGAGCTGATGTGCAAAGTGTTTCCTGCATCGATCCCAGCGGAAAGTCGATTTACTACACCGCATCGCCGGAAAACGCTACACAGAATTACCTTTACCGGAGCGATCGGGAGGCGCGCATCACCCCTGCCTCCCAGCCGGGGACCCACAATTACAATGTGTCCCCAGATTGCCAGTGGGCATTTCACACGTACTCGAGCGCCGGGAGGGTTCCGGTAACGGATCTGGTTTCGTTACCGGACCACAAGGCCGTTCGAGTGCTTGAGGACAACTCAGCCTTGAAGGTGAATGCCTTGAAATTAATGGCTTCGCCGATGGAATTCCTCCAAGTACGCTTGGAGGACGGCACCGTGCTGGATGCGTCGTTGATCCGACCGCCCGATTTTGATCCCACAAAGAAGTATCCGCTGATTGTTCATGTCTATGGCGAGCCAGCCTCGACTACCGTGGTCGACCGCTGGACTGGTCGCAATGACTACTTCCACCGCGCTCTGGCTGCCGATGGCTACTTGGTTGCGAGTTTCGACAACCGTGGAACGCCCGCGCCCAAGGGCCGCGATTGGCGGAAGTCCGTCTACGGCTCGGTCGGGGAGTTGTCGTCAAGGGACCAAGCCGAGGCCGTTCGGAAGCTTGCGGCACAGAAGACCTATGTGGATGCCACCCGGATTGGCGTCTGGGGTTGGAGTGGTGGTGGCACGAACACGCTCAATTTGATGTTCCGCTCGCCAGACTTGTACAAGGTTGGTGTCGCGGTGGCCCCGGTTCCTGACCAGCGACTCTACGACACGATTTACCAGGAACGCTACATGGGCTTGCCGAATTCGAACGAGGACGGCTACAAGCGCGGCTCAGCAATCAACTTCGCGGCTGGGTTGAAGGGCAAGTTGTTGATCGTGCACGGGAGCGGGGATGACAATGTCCATTTCCAAGGCACGGAGCGGTTGGTGAACAAACTGGTAGAGTTGGGCAAGCCGTTTGATTTCATGGAATACCCGAATCGGAGCCACGCAATCTCGGAAGGGAAGGGTACCTCCCTGCACGTCTACCAGCTGATCTCGAGATATCTCGAGGAACATTTGCCACGCGGCGGGCGTTAGTTTGGTTGGGGGCCACACTAAAAGCATGGTCGGTCTTGGGGACAACCTGCGTTTGGCTGTGGACGCCATTCGGGCGCACAAGCTTCGCGCGGCACTGACAATTCTGGGTCTCACGATGGGTGTTTCCACGTTGGTCACGGTGATGACGATTGTCCAGGGCGCAAATGTCTTCGTCGAACAGAAGATCGCGAATCTCGGGACTAATGTTTTCCGCGTTGCACGCACGCCGTTTGCGGTGGTCGATTTCACCATTGTCACCAAGGCGCTGAAGAACAAGACCCTTCGGCTTGAGGACTACGAGGTCGTGGCCGGGGAATGCGCGTCATGCGATGCGGTGGGCGCCTCCGCCCAAGCGACAGTGACGATCCTGCATGGCAACAAGCAGATGGACGACACCTCCATCATCGGGTATACGCCGAACATGATCGGGATCGACACGCGGACGGTGGACCTTGGCAGGTACTTTACGGAATCCGAGGATCGGCATGCCGCGTATGTGTGTCTGATCGGGGCAAGCGTGGTGGATCAGTTCTTCCCCGGGGTGAATCCGATCGGCAAGACTGTCAGGACGGGGAGCTTGGAATTCACGATCATCGGGACATTCCAGAAGGTGGGGGCGGTGCTTGGCCAGGACCAGGACAATTTCGCCATCGTTCCCATGGGGACTTACTTGAAAGTCCGTGGTACCCGCTCCTCGTTGACGCTGGAAGTGAAGGCCGCCGGGGGAGAGCAGAGCTTCAACAGTGCGCAGGATGAAATTCGATCAATTCTGCGTACGCGCCGCCACGACAGGGCTGGGCAGGACGATTCCTTCTTCATCGGCACAGCGCAGAGCTACATTTCGCTTTGGCAGAGTATCAGCGGGTCGTTCTTCGCGGTGTTCGTGATGGTGAGCTCGATTTCCGCCGTGGTGGGCGGCATTGTGATTATGAACGTGATGCTGGTTTCGGTGACCGAGCGCACGCGCGAGATCGGTGTGCGGCGCGCGATGGGTGCCACGCAGGCCGACGTACTGAACCAGTTCCTCACGGAGAGCATTATCCAATGCATCATTGGGGGCGCCTTCGGGATCGGCATTGGATTTCTGGCTGCGACGGCGCTGCGGGAATTCACCTCGTTTCCGGCGTCGGTCCAGCCTTGGGTGGCGCTGCTGGGGGTGGTCTTGAGTTCGGTCATTGGACTGTTCTTTGGGATTTATCCCGCCCGCCAGGCCGCTAAGTTGGACCCTGTGAATGCCCTGCGAACGGAGGTTGGATGACGACGTCGGGAATCCGGCCGGGAGCGTTCCAGCAGAATATTTCCATCGCACTGGATACACTTCGTGCACGGAAAGTGCGGTCGGCGCTGACCATTCTTGGCATCGTGATTGGTGTCACGTCGGTGATCGCCGTTGCTTCCGTTATCGATGGACTGAACGGGGTGATATCCGAGCGGGTGGCGAAGTTGGGCAGCAACACTCTTTTCGTTCTACGGTTTCCGACGGGTGCCAACCCCAACCGCTTGCCGGAGAAGATACGGACGAGGAAGTACCTGCGGGACGAGGACGCGAAGTACTTGGAGGAGGCCTGTCCGGGAGTTGGATACGCCACGGTCTTCGCGCAACGCATCAACTTCAACGAACAGTCGGACGAAATGCGCCGGGGCGACGCCCACTTGGAGCGCTTCTTCCTACGTGGGGCCCAACCCCAGTACATCAAGGCTTTTCCGCTTTTCGCGATCGACGAGGGCCGGTTTATCTCCGAATATGACGAGGAGCATGCCCGGGATGTCATCGTGATTGGTCGGGCGATTGCCGATACGCTGTTCCCCCACGGCAATCCGATTGGGCAGGAAATTCGTGTGAACGGTCGGGGTTACGAGGTGATTGGGACCTTCGAACCCGACCAAGGCCTTTTTTCCGGGTTCGGGGTCGACCAGATCGCGACCGTTCCACTCTCAAATTTCCGCAAGAACCACCCGGAGGTGAAGGAGCGCTGGATCGCGGCGGCCGCTAAGGACGGTATCACTTTGCAGGCCATGCAGGACCAGATCGAGGACGCGATGCGCCGCCGTCGCCGGGTCCCGCGCAACGCGGAGAACGATTTCGAGATCTCCAGTCCTGATTTTCTCAGCACCCTTTGGAACCAGCTTACAGGCGCGTTGGTGCTGCTGACTGGCATTATCAGTTCCATCGGACTGCTGGTGGGAGGGATAGGGGTAATGAACATCATGCTGATTTCGGTTACCGAACGCACGTCTGAAATTGGCGTGCGGAAGGCGTTGGGAGCGCGGAAAATCGATATCCGGGTCCAGTTTCTGATGGAGGCGGTGGTGCTTTCGCTGATTGGGGGCGTGATCGGAATTCTGTGCGGGAGCGGAATAGCCTTTCTGGTGCGGACCCTGATCCCGGCGGTGCCCGCAGTGGTCTCACCGCTTTGGGTGGCGCTGGGAGTTTCGATCTCGGTCGGTGTCGGGCTGTTTTTCGGCTACTATCCAGCTACGAGGGCGGCGAACCTCGACCCGATTGTGTGTTTGCGTTACGAGTAGGCTTCTGGTGTGGCCGCGCTGGCCACCCGCAGGATTTCAGCCACGCTCCAAGCTTGGGAGAAGCATCCGGTGGGCCTGTGCGGTGGCTCGCCGTCGAAGGTTTCCGAAATACTTCCGAGTCCAACCTCTTTTAGGTGTTGGGGAAACGCGGAGAGGTAGGAAGTTGCATCGAAATCGGGTCTAAATCTGCGGCAGGCGTCGATGAACGGTCCCAGCAGCCATGGCCACACTGTGCCTTGGTGGTACGCCGCATCCGAATCGTGGCGGGGTTGGTATTCGGGATCGGACGGTGCGAGCGTCCTCAGTCCGAAGGGCGTGAGCAAGTCGCGTTCCACCGCATTTAGGATCGAGAGCGCGTCGTCTTGGCCAACTATCGGATAACCCAGTGACATCGTTAGGACTTGGTTGGGTCGGATGGCCGGATCTGGCGTGCCGTCTGGACAGATGCGGTCAAACAGGCAGCAGCTTTCGGGGTTCCAGTACAATTTGCTGAAGTTGGCATGGGTGTCGACTGCGATTCGTGCGGCCAGACTTTCCTCCTCGGGGTCGCAGAAGCGCTTTGCCAGATCGGCGATTGTCCTCAGTGCGTTGTACCAAAGAGCTTGGATCTCCACCGCCTTTCCATGGCGCGGCGTGAATTTTGTATCCATCCAAGTGAGCTGCACACCTTCCACTCCCGCTGATAAGAGTCCGTCGGCGTCGCAACGGATGCCGTGGCGGGTTCCGAACAGATGCCAGTCGATGATTGATTTCAGTGTTGGATACAGATTCGCGTTGATGAACGCAAAGTCCCCGGTCGCCGCAGCATACTGCCGCACGGCCTCGAACATCCACAATGTGGCGTCGACGGTGTTGTACTCGGGTGACTCGCCGGAATCGGGGAACCTGTTCGGGATCATGCCCCGATCCACTGCGGAAGAGTAGGCGAGGAGGATCTCGCGTGCGATTTCGTAACGCCCGGTCCGCAAGGCGAGACCAGGCAGGGAAATCATCGTGTCCCGGCCCCAGTCCGAGAACCATGGGTAGCCGGCAATTACGGAGTGCAAATTACCGCGTTTGACGATGAATTGGTCGGTGGCACGGAGAAGTTCGGCCGCCAGTGGGTTGGCCGGTCGAGTCGTTAGCTGGAGGCTCGCGCGGCGGTTGATCTCGCGTCGCAGCAACTCGACAGCATCGCCAGCGGAGTGGGCCCCTGTGGAAGCCATGATTGTCGCGATTTGCCCTTCACCCAGCGTAAAGTACATCGAGCAAGGCTGGAAGAGGTCTTCACGAAATTCCAAGCCGCGCTCTTCCTCGCGGGGATATTCGAAATTGTGGTACCAGGTGGAGGTTGGCTCCAGATGCGTGGCGTTGTGTGCGACGTGTAGCGCCGGGAGTCCCTCATAGGGCTTGATCGAGAATCCGCCGGGGTTAGTGGTCAGGGTGGGATTGAGTGCCGTATTGGTGTGGGTGAGGGCGTGATAGTCCCGGAAGGCGACCAGCGGGCGGATCTCCAAGTTACACGGTTCCGATGCCTCGTACTGGATTACGACCGTATTCTCCCCGTCGACCAGGAATACGCGTTTCTCGATCCAGAGTCCGTTGATCGAGAACGTCCACGTCGGAACGGGTGCAATTTCGAACTTGAGCAGGTGCTGGAAGCCCTGGGGATGGACCGCTCCGGGGTATAAATTGGTGGAGATTTCAGTGCTTTGCGGTCCAACGACAACGGTCTCCTCCAGCTTGGAAAGCAGTAGATACCGTTCAACCGGGGGGTGGAGCGATGCCGTTAGGAGCCCGTGGTACCTGCGCGTGTTGGCCCCTGCAACCGAGCCGCAGGAAAAACCCCCGAGCCCGTTGGTTTCCAGCCACTCGCGTTGGAGGAGGTTTTCGAGCGTGTCGGCCGGTATGTCGAATGGGAGCATGGATTCGTCAGTCCATTGTCCCCCAGAGGTGCTAGAGTTCCGGCGGATGGCCGAATTCGGCTTGGTAGCGGAGCGCGAAATCCGGCGCGTCGGCCGGCTCAAGCGGAACAGCCAAGAACATGGGCAGTTCCCGGCCCTCCTTGATTTTGATCCTGCCCCGCTTTTGGCAGCAGATCAGTCCGCGCAGCAGATCATGGGTGTGTTCCGATACGTTCACTCGGCCCGCTACTCCGCTGGACTCCATGCGTGCCGCGAAGTTCACGGTGTTGCCCCATATATCGAAGGCGAACTTCCGGGTTCCCACGACTCCCGCTACAACCGGCCCGCTGTGCAATCCAACTCGGATGTCCCAGCCGGTGCCTCCAACCTTCGCCGATAGCCGCTGGACCACGGCCACCATTTCCAGCGCAGCCAAAACGGCGTCCACGGCATGGGAGGCACGGGGTACGGGTAGCCCGCTGGCGAACATGTAGGAGTCGCCGATGGTTTTGAGTTTCTCAAGGCCGTTTCGGGCGACGATTTCGTCGAAGGCGGTGAAGTACTCGTTGAGCGCGTCCACCAACTCGGAAGGCGGCAACTTTTCACTGGAGATCGTGAAACCGACGAAATCCGTGAAGCACACGGTGACGTCGTCAAACCCGACGGGCTGTACCGCTCCGGTGGCCTTCAATTCGTCGGCCACGGTTGCAGGCAGGATGTTGAGAAGCAGGGACTGGCTTTTGCGCTCCTGAGCATGGATCTCGTCCCTTTGTTGGCGGATTTCCACGGTGCGCTCGGCTACGACCGCCTCCAGTTCGTGTTTGTCGCGCTCCAGTTGGCGGGTCCGGAGGCGAACCACACCGGAGACTCCGAAACCGCTCAACAGCAGGTAGATTCCGTATGCCCACCAAGTCCGATACCAGGGCGGGCGGATCGAGAAGGCAACCGCGGCATTTTCCGCTACGGTTCCGTGGGGTGTGCGGGCCCGGACGTGGAACCGATATGACCCCTCGGGAAGGTGGGTGTAGTCTTTTTGGGTTTCATGGGTCCACGGCGACCAGGCTTGGTCGTTGCCTTCCAGCATCACCTGATATTCAGGAGCTGCGGGGTTCTCATGGAAGGGTGCTGCGAATTCGAACCGGAGGCCGTTTTGCGTCCACGCGAGATCCAACGGCTCCGGGTCGCCACTTCCGCCATAAAGGACGGTGCTATTTCCGATGTTGCGTGCCCGGCGGGTCGATACGCTGAAGTCCGCGTCGGGATTGCCCGCTACGGACGGGTCCCAGCGGTAAAGGATACCCTTGGCACCCACCGCCCAAGTCGATCCATCGGCATCGGGCTTGGCCCCATAGATTTCCTGAATGCCCGTCGGGAGCAGGGGCGATGGGAGGAGGGAAATAGTGCCGTTCTGGACAAACAGCAGTGCGTGGTATTTGTCGCCGGTGATCCAGATCTTGTTTATTCCTCGGTCAAGAGTTCCGGTATCGAACAGATTGAAAACGTCCCTGCTGCCATTGGCGTATTCGTCGCCAAGACTGGGATCGGGGTGGAATGCTTTGCGATCGGCGTCGAAGTGTCGCAGACCCTTCACGGTGGTGATTGCGACCTTGCCATTCAATCGTTTGACGTTCTTCCACCCGATCGGCATACCTTGGCGCTCATTGAAACTGACGGCTTGTACCGGATTTGCGGCAAAATCGATTCTCCACGCCGCATCCTTGGTTGTCGCCCAGACGATCCCAACGCCGTCTTCGAGGATGGATCGGAATTCTTGTCCCGTAGCGTTGAACTCTGCGGTTTTGGATGCCTTGTTGCCGGAAAGTGACAAGCGGACCAGCGTCCCGGTTCCGGCGGTGTAGACAATATTTGGACTTGACGGCGATCGAGCGACGTCGAAGAGCCGCTTGGGCCGAATGTCGTCGAAAAGTAACGTTGCCCGATTGCCGATTGCTTGGAAAAGACCCAATTCCGTGGCTGCGAGCAACTGTTCCCCTGTGGCTTCCAGGGCCCAGACCCTGCTGTCGATTCCCTCCACCTTTTGGAAACGAGGTGCGCTGCCGGTGGCCGATTGCATCCGGTACAAGCCTTTGGATGTGCCTACGTAGAGGGAGCCTGCCGCTTTTTCCATGCACTGGACGTCGCCTTCGAGGCCCAGGGAGGTGTCATAACGGGTTGTGCCGGGCGAGTAACGCCCGATTCCATCGTTGCCGACCACCCATACCCCGCCTTGCCTGTCGGTAAAAACTGCCGTTACTTGGTCGTCGGGGAGGCCATCAGCTTTGGTGACAATACGGTCTACTGTACCTGATGGGGAGAGCAGGACGAGTCCTCCGTTGCGCGTCCCTGCGGCAATCTCGCCTCCCGGTAGTACCCGGAGCGTGTAGACAAGGTTTTTGGCGAAATATGTATCGGCGCCCGTAGGGAATGGGCGCACTGCACCGGCTTTATCCAATCGGAACAGGCTTGCGGGGGTTGCCACCAGCGCGTCGCCGTCCAAGTCGACCGCGTCGGGTACCCCGAGCTTAGTGAATAGACTGCCGCCGACCACCGGGACCAAGATGTCGGAAACCATCCGGAGCAGTCCCTGCTCCGGCGTCTTTACGTACAGGGTTCCCATGACGTGAAATGCACGGCCGAAATTGCTTGTGGGCTTCCAGACCTTGACTGCTCCCGACTTATCCAGCCGGAATAATCTTGCATAAGAGCTGAAATAGATGCCGGATGGAGTTGGAAGTATTCGCCAGACGTCGATGAATTTTCTATCCTTCTCAGGCACCTTTCCGAGCAGGGAAACAAATTCCATCCGGCCCGTAGCGTCTGCCCTAAGGAATCCGAACACCCCCTGGCCGCCCACATAGACGGTTCCGGTCTCATCGGTGGCGATTGACTTGGCCGGAGAGTTATCCGGGAGACGGATTAAGCGCCAGGTTAGACCATCGAATTGGAGTACGCCGTCGGTATTGGCGAAATAAAGTAGGTTGGACTTGTCTTGGACGACGCCCCAATTTTGAGGCGATGCTCCATATTGCTCCGGGGCATAAACCGTGAATATGTAGGACCCGGTTTCCGGGGAGAGGCCCGCCCCCAACAGCTTGGCGGAGATGAAAGCCGCGAGGAAGTAGGCCCGGCGCATCGATACTACTTTACTGTGTCCGTCTCCGCGAACTTGCGAGTCCGGTGGCAGCCAAGCCGCCCAACAATAAGAGCGACGTGCCCGGCTCCGGTGTGGAGGAGTCGGTGATAGTCTCGAGTCCAGCCTCGCTGTCGAAGCCGGAGCCCCCGGTTATTCCAACGCCATTCAATGTAATCGTCGTGAGGACTTGGGCGAAGTTTAAAACGGGCTGGCTGAACACCACTGAGTCGTGGAGGTGCGATGGGATGGTGGTCACGGTGAGAGTCTGCGGGTAGTTGTAGCAGATGGTTCCGTCGAAGCTGGAGTCCGGGCAGATGGTTTCGGTGATCGTGGTGTCGCCGAAGGGCGGGTCCATGTCGAGGTTGGCGGCACCCGAAACGGGGCCGGAATCGATGACAAAGCTCCAGAAGATCTGGTAGTTGGCCGTTAGTCCCTCGCCGACGGAGAATGGAAGGCCGCTGATGGTGGAAATGCTGAAGCCTCCGCTCAGACCGTCGGGTAGCGGAACCGCCGTTAGTTTTATGTCCGACGCAGTTAACAGCGTTCCCGTGCCGTACGACGAGAATGTGAAGTGGGAGTAGTTGACGATATCGACCGAGCATTGGTCTCCCGAAAGGTCGATGTAGTCCTGAAGACTCGTCAAGGACATGGATGAGCAGGCGGTTGCGAGGTCTGCGGCGATTGCGGATGGTCCAAAGGCAATGGCCAGCGATACGGCAACGAGGGAAATTAGTCTCATAGGTCTCCGATCAAACTTCCTTCGATTGTACCAGGTTCACAATCAGAAAATGAAATCGAAGTCAAACCTGTACCTTCGGTGGCAGTTGCCGAAGAAGACCCCGTGCTGTGGATCGGCCGTGTTGGCATGGACCAGCAACGGGTTGAAGTGGTTTGTCATGTTGTATCCCGTACCCGACAACTTGACAGAGTACTTGGCGCTCACCTTGAACGTCCGGCTCACGCGGATGTCACCCGACAAGAAGTTCCGGTAGCGAGTTGAATCGGAGTACGGTACTCCAACATACTGCTGGGCGGCATCCACCTGTGCGTATGCGAAACCGTTCCGGTATTCGACGATGGGATAGAGCTGGAGCTTCCAAAAATGGGGGTCGACGTGTCCCCATGCAAGCAGCCGGTGGGGAAGATCCCCTGCCAGGTTGGTGTAGAAGTTCTGGCGCACCAACGGGAGGGGGAAGTTGCCCAGGAAAGCGTCGAAACCGTTCAAATTCCCCTGTGCCCGGCTGCGGGTGTAGGAAAACACCATTT
>CAIYDY010000401.1 GCA_903925015.1 uncultured Acidobacteriia bacterium | reverse complement strand
GCTGTTACTTCAAGTCGGAGGAGACGGGTCTGCAAGTGGACTCGGTTTTTATCGAGGTGGACGGTTTCGGAGTGCCGGCCCTGGTGGTTGCGGCAACCGAGGGGAACGGATACCAGGTGAACTGCTTGCGTCCGCCGGGTTTGGCCCCGGGTCGGCATGTGGTGCGGCTCCGCACGGCGCGTAGCTGCCACAGCAACACGGCTGAGTTCACAATGCTGGATCGGGACGGAAAGGAAGTGGCGGTGCCAGGACCCGACCTCCCGCACCAGCCCCCGGAACTTTGCAGCGCAGAGTTCCACCCGTCCGGCGACCGCCGCCTGACAGCGGCCCGGGCCGGATCGCTGGTCTGCTACTTCCGCTCGCCTGCGCAACGGCTCGGGTGCGCGGACGTGGAGATCGAAATAGGAGAGTCGAAGTTGCGCCCGCACACGGTGGGCGCGCTGGGAGGCGAAGTCTGGCAGGTGAACGTGCTCCTATCCACAGCAATTCCGCCGGGAGCGACAGCCAGGCTCCGCTTGGGATCGGGTGATTGGACTCCAAAGCAGCCTGTCGGCCAATAGCGGCCGCGACAATAGTCCCGTGCCATTATGGAACGTCCGGATCGGACGTGCGTCCTAGTACCAGTACACCCCGTATTGCGGCACGCGAAATCAAATTGTTATATGATTCACTCAGGTATTTCACGAGGGATTTGGAGGGTTAGTCGACACGTGAGCTGGTCCAAACAATTGTCGCTGCGTCAAGTTCGCGTCCGATGCTTCCCAAGCTTCGTATTGGCAGTTGCCGTCTTGAGCCCGAGCGCTTTCGCCCAGATCACGATTCCTGCATATCAAGGCACCACGGTGAGTATGACTTCAACCGGCGCATGGAGCATTATTGTTCCGGGTCCGGCGTGGCGTTTTGCGGGTACGACCGGAACAGCTGTACATGCGCTGGTGGCATCATCGGGTACAGACAAAATAGGCGCTTGGCAGGAGTTGTCCTTCGGCTACACCGCCTCGTCTGTGGCACGAACGTCCAGCATACGGGCATATACCGACCGACCGCTGATTCTTTTTTCCACCCGCTATGCCACGGCTGGTCCGAATACCGCACCATTTCCGGTGGTCTCCTCGTATCCGTTCCTGCACCACCTGAGCTTTACCGGCCAATTCGCGGAGCCGGATTTCACAAATCTAGTGAACAACAGTCCCTGGGCGTTTTTCGATGATGCCTCGAACACATTTATAATTTCCCCGGCGGACAACTTCATGACATCCGAGATGTCCCTCCAGGGCGACCGCAGCATACCGGGGGCGATTTCCCCCCAAATTTCAACACTGCCCGCAGGGTTCACCCACAAAGTGGCACTCGTCTACGGCAGCGGAATCAACAATACTTTCTCGGCATGGGGACAGGCGCTCACCGACATTGCCGGGAAGAAGCGTCCGGCCAACGACTACGGCATCCTGCTGAAATCGCTCAGCTATTGGACCGACAACGGTGCCACCTACTACTACAACCCGGGCGGATCGTCGTACGCCAGTACCTTGGCTGCGGTCAAAGCGGAGTACGATGCCAAGGGCGTGAAATTGGGATCGATGCAGTTGGACAGCTGGTGGTACCCGAAGGGACCGGACAACAGCTGGTCGAGCCGGTCGGGAATCTGGACCTACACCGCGTCGCCGGCGCTGTTTACGCCGGACCTGGCGACTTTCCAGAGCCGCGTGAAAGTCCCATTGGTGACGCACGCGCGGTGGATCGACGAAAACAGCCCATACCGCAGCATGTACAAGATGTCTGGGGGAGTCTCGACCGATCCCGCCTACTGGGATTCGGTAGCTACCTATTTGAAGGCCTCCGGAGCCACCACGTACGAGCAGGATTGGCTCGGACTGAATGCGCGGGCCGAGTTCAATCTGGACGACCCCAACGCTTTCCTCGACAACATGTCCGCTGCCATGTCGAGGCACGGAATTACCATTCAGTACTGCATGGCGGAGCCGCCGCATTTCATGCAATCGACGAAGTACTCGAATGTCACCAACATCCGCACCAGCCAGGATCGGTTCATACCCGCAAGGTGGACAAAGTTCTTCTACAGCTCCCGTTTCGCATCCGCCGTGGGAGTTTGGCCGTTCGCCGATGTATTCATGAGCGCCGAAACGGGAAATCTTATCGCGGCAACACTTTCTGCCGGACCGGTCGGCACCGGGGATCCCTTGGGGTCGGTATCGAAAGCCAATCTGCTGCGGGCAGCGCGTGCAGACGGAGTTATCGTGAAACCGGATGTCTCGGCAACTCCGTTGGACAGTGTTTTCATCGCGGACGAGCGGGGCGACGATGTTCCCATGGTTGCGGCGGCATCCACCGATTTCGGCAATGGTTTGGGTGCCACGTACCTGTTCGCGTACACCAAGGGAACCAACCGCACCGTCAATATCCGGCCCGCGACGCTGGGCTTCCCGGGCGATGCATACCTGTACGACCACTTGAAGGGAATTGGCCGCTTGATTCCAGCCAATGACAGTTACACATTGGATCTCCCCCAAACTGCGGATGGCGCGGCATACTTCGTCCTGGTTCCAGTGGGACAAAGCGGAATCGGGTTCCTCGGGGACCGCGACAATTTCACGATGCTGGGCAGGAAGCGAATCTCGGCCTTGGCCGACGTGTCGTTGAGCAACAGCCAGGGGATTGACGCCACCGTCGACTTCGCGGTCGGGGAAGTGACGCGGACAGTCATCGGATACTCCCCCAAGCCCGTGGAATCGGTGGCGGTAACCGGAAAGGCTGGGAACGCTTCATGGGATGCGGCAACCCAGATGTTCTCGGTCCACGTCCAACCGGCGGTTCCGGGAGGCAGCGCCCGAGTCAGGATAGTGCCCACCCCAACCCTGCCAAAGGTCTGCCTGCACTGCAAGAACAGCCCGTTGTAAATTCCGACACGGAACACGCTACGATAGGGCGTGCAGGTTCGATTCCATCCATTCCGTATTCCACTCGCCGTGGCAGGTCTTTCCCTGGCTGCGGTCTACGCGCCGTTGGCGTCGGCCCAATCGGCACCCCAACCCATTAAGATTGATGTCGACGCGAGCGATGCCACCCGCCGCCTGATCCACATCAAAATGCGGTTCCCAGCAAAGCCTGGCCCCATGTCCCTGCTCTATCCGAAATGGATTCCAGGCGAACATGGTCCAACCGGGCCGATCGAGGATTTGGCAGGTATAAAGATTACGGGCAACGGCCAACCGATCCGCTGGGACCGCGATCCGGTGAACATGTACGAGTTTCATCTGACGGTGCCACAAGGCGTTTCCGCACTGGACGTCGTGGCTGAATTCATTTCGCCTCCGGAAACGGGCGGGTTCTCATCCGGCTCATCGGTCACCTCGCAGTTGGCGGTCCTGAGTTGGAACCAATTCCTGCTGTATCCGAAAGACGTGCCAAGCGACAAGCTGGAATTCCAGGCGTCACTGAAAGTTCCAACAGGCTGGCGTTACGGAACGGCACTACCCATCCAGAGCGAGACAGGGAACCAGATTCTATTCAAGCCTTCGTCACTGACCACCTTGGTGGACTCGCCAGTCCAAGCGGGCGCGAACTTCAAGACTATCGACCTGTCGCCCAACGGACCCGTCCGGCACTATCTGCATATCGCGGCCGACAGCGAGAGGGCAACTCGTATCCGGGACGAGGAGACCAAGGCCTTCCGCAACTTGGTTGCCGAGGCCAACACCCTTTTTGGTGCCCACCATTTCCGCGACTACCACTTTCTGTACACGCTGAGCGACCATGTGGCCCATTTCGGCTTGGAACACCACGAATCGAGCGACGACCGTGTCGACGAGGATTCGCTGATAGACGAGGACCACCGGCGTCTCGCGGCGGGATTGCTTCCACATGAATTCGTTCATTCGTGGAACGGCAAATTCCGTCGTCCAGCAGGGTTGGCGACCCCCAGCTACAACGAGCCAATGGAAGGCGCGCTTCTTTGGGTGTACGAGGGCCTGACCGAATACCTTGGGGAGATCCTCACACCCCGTAGCGGACTGTCGAACAAAGAGGATTTCCTGGCATCCCT
>CAIYDY010000400.1 GCA_903925015.1 uncultured Acidobacteriia bacterium | reverse complement strand
TGCCGTGGTACTGGTTGGTGCCCGACTTGGTGATCAGTTCCACTTGGCCACCAGCGCTGCGGCCGTACTCGGCCTTGCCACCAGCGGTGACTACGCGAAATTCGCCGACAGAGTCGCTATTGTTCGCGGTCAGCGAGAGGCCGAGACGGGGAACGAGGGAGTCGTTGACATCGACGCCATCGAGCTTTGCGTTGTTGCTACCTTGGCGAAGGCCGTTGACGTGGGAAAAGGTCGAGTCCTGTCCGGCTCGGACGTCAATCTGGACACCCGGCTGGAAAATCGCCAAGGCGATCGGGGAACGTCCGAGCTGCGGAAGGACCGCGATGTCGCGGAGGAGGACCGCGCTGGAGACCTGCGAGTCAGTGGTCTGGACCGAAATGGAGCTGGCTTCTACGTTGATGCTCTCCGTGGTCTGCCCGATTTCGAGTTTGATGACTTGGTTGGAGGTACCGCTGACGGTCAATTCGACATTCTTGATGACGGTTTTGCGAAAGCCGTTGGCTTCAGCGGTCAGAGTATAGAGTCCCGGGGGAAGGCTGGCGAACACAAACGAACCGTTCGGGTCGGATGTGGCACTGGAATGGGCCTGGGTGTTGTTTTGGACAGCGTCGATTTTGGCGCTCGGGACAACGGCACCCGTAGGATCCTGGACTGTGCCGTTCAGCCTGGCGTTGGTAGATTGCGCGAAAATGGAGACGGCGAAAAGCGCTGCGGCGAATCCGTAGCGTACGATATGATGAACTGACATTTTACCCCTTCTATCTACCATTGTAGCGCAGATTGGTCCTGCCCAATTTGATGTACCTGTGTCAACGCCTTTTGGGCAGATGCTTCGTGCGGTGCGTTCGGGAGATAAGTCGGGCCGCGGAAAGCGCCACCACTGTGGGGCAAGGCTGCGCTGGCCCACTGCCCCCGGATATCATGTCCAAGTGGCAATGAATTCTTACTCCGGTGATTGGACTGCGCCGTTGAGCCGCACCGGGCTGGCAGTCCTAGCCACCACCCGTCAGTTCGGGGGCCGAGTTTGACAGGGAATCATCCGGCCCGGCCCGGCACTTTTGCCCTTGGGATCCCACAGTCTAGTGGTTCGTGGCGCATTCTTGGCCCACTCTCGATTTCGGGCTTCCTACTGGCGTTGCCCGGCGGACTTTTGCCGTTGTGGGGGTACCACATCCACCCGAACTTCCATACGGCGGCATTTTATTTCGCAGTTCTCGGAATTGGTTTGGCGGCGGGGGCCGGAGCGTCCCTTCGTTTTCGGGATCGATGGCCAACGGAGAGGATGTTGGCTGCCGGCAGTTTCGGTGCCGCCATATCCCTACTGATGATCGCGACGGCCGCACCGCCCGCGAGTATCTGGTACCAACTCTTGGCGGTACTGGCCTGCGGGATGTCGGCCGGAGTTGTGAATACGGCGGTATTTGAATCTCTGGGCGAGGTTTGGGAGAGCGATCCGGCGAAGATCACACTGAACGCCTGCATCCTTTTCGGATCGGGGAGCGTTTACTCGGCTTGGATTCTTTCGCGGTGCATGGAGTCTGAAAACCCGGCCCGACTGCTTGCAATCACCGCAGCACTTCCAGCTGCCGCCGGATGGCTTTTCCTGCGGCGGCAGCTGGTGCGCCACCCGCGGAAGCCACTTCCGGTCGCCGAGGCGGTCAAGGATCTGCGCAGCGTCCTGGCGATCCTGTTCGCGCTCCTTCTGTTCTTCCAGTTCGCGAACGAATGGTCGATTGCCGGATGGTTGCCGGTCTATCTGATCGACAGGTTGGGATTCAGTCCGGAATCGGCTGTGGCGCTGCTGGCAATGTACTGGCTGTCCCTGACGGCGGGCCGGGTAGTGGCGGCTTGGCTGCTGCCGAGAACATCCCACGGGAAGATGCTGGGAATCAGTGCGTTTTGCGCGTTGTTTGGTTGCGTGGCATTATCATCTGCGGACACCCGTGGCGGAGTGGTGGTGGGGGTTCTGCTGATCGGGGCAGGGTTTTCCGCAATTTACCCGCTCGCCGCCGAGCGGATCGCAACGAGGTTCGAATATTACCACCCCGGGTATTTCAACGGGATCTTCACGTTCGCGATGCTGGGAGGTATTTTGGCACCGTTCGTGCTCGGACATCTTGCCGTTTCGGAAGGACTGCGAATTGTGCCGATTTCGGTGATGGCTGGCAGTTGCGCTGTGTTTGCGCTAGTCCTGTTGGTGTGGCTGGGCCGCAAAGTGTCGGGTTCCTGAACACCGGGGTTGACGATGATGGGGCGGGGTCCTTACAATGGATGTGAAAGGTGGCCGCGTCGTGTTTCAGCTAAGCATGTTTCCGCAAAACTTACAGACCTCCGGGTTGGGTGGCCTTTCCGGCACCGAGCTCATGGTGGTTCTCGGGGTCGCCGTTCTTCTTTTCGGGGGAAAGAAAATTCCCGAAGTTGCCAAGGGATTGGGAGAAGGTATCAAGAACTTCAAGCAAGCCATGAAGCAAGAGGAAGAGCCGGTAGCCGAGGCCAAGAAGGAAGAAGTTAAGAAGTAGAAGCGGCAACGGTGCTTCGACCAGGCCGCCAGCAAGTTTGGGCGGCAACGGCTTCAACAAATTCCATACAAACAAAAACCCTCGGGAGCGAAAGCTTCCGAGGGTTTTCTATTTTGCGATCCACCACAGGGCGGCGGAGCGCAGTTTCTCCTGTAAATCCCCTCTACTTCTTTTTTGCGGCCTTGGCGGCCTTCGCCGCTTTGGCGGGCGCAGCCGCCGTTTTGGCCGTCTTGGCCGATTTCGCGGCCTTCACAGGCTTCGCCGGAACGACTTGGCAACGCGGAACTTAACCACTTCCTTCGCCGGGATCTCAATCGATGCCCCGGTGGAAGGATTCTTCCCCATCCGCGCGTGCCGCTCGACCCGAACAAGGCGTCCGATACCCGGCACTACAAACACACCGTTGCTCTTGAGTTCCGAAACCGCCAAGTCGGACAGTTTGTCCAAGATCGCCCGTGTCTGTTTATTCGTTGTTTCGCCTGCTTCGGCAAGTGCGCGCACCAACGCCGTCTGCGTCATTCTCTGAGTAGCCATTCAACCTCCAATTCTGTTTTCCCGTTACGAACCTGCTCCGCGCTCCAGAACTGCACTGAAAACACCGTTTTGAGGGGCTTCCGGGCCTGTTCGGAACATTGCGAACCCTCTTCATGATACGGAACGACGGAAACGTTGTAAAGGGAAAATGTTACGGGGCATCTTTCGGAACGGCATTTTGCGCGTGTTTCGGGGCAGCAGGACCTCGAATCGGAGGAGTGAGACGCGTTTGCCCCCCGGAAGGGCAAGCGTGCGGGACACGGGAGCCGTCTAAACTGGAAAATACATGTCCTTCCAAGAAGTCGTCGAAGCCGAGGGCCACCTGATCGATTCCCATGTCATGGAACAGATCTTTGACAAGGTAGTGGAATCGAACGGTCGTTTCGAGGTTGAGCAATTCCGCATCGGCCGCACAAATAGTGAGGCCTCTTACCTGCGCCTGAAACTGGAGGCACCGGGGAAATCCGAGATGGACCACCTGTTGGCCCAGTTGCTGCCATTTGGCTGCTCTCCCGTGGATGGGGGGGACGCAACGGTGAAACAGGTGGAACGGGATTGCTGCGCGCCCGAGGACTTCTACTCGACAAGCAACCACCACACGTGGATTCGGCTGGCGGGAGAGTGGGTGGAAGTATCGAACCAGCGAATGGACGCGATGATTGTTGTGCTGGGGCCGACGGTGGCGGTATGCCGCAGGTTGCGGGACCTGAAGGCTGGCGACATGGTTGTAACCGGGATGCATGGCATCCGCGTCGCGCCCGAATCCAAAGAGCGCGACCGACTGGCATTCGCGTTCATGTCCAACGAGATTTCGTCGGAAAGGCAAGTGGAAACCGCAGTCCGACAAACGGCGGCCTTGGCCCGCACGGCACGGGAACAAGGGAGGAAAATTGTCGCGGTGGCCGGCCCGGTGGTAGTCCATACCGGAGGGGTCGCGGGACTGGCCAAGCTGATCCGGAATGGCTGGGTGGACGCTGTGCTCAGCGGCAATGCCCTTGGAGTGCATGACATCGAGTCCGCGTTGCTTGGAACTTCTCTCGGAATCCGGATGGAAGATGGCAGGCAGGCCGAGCACGGGCATCGAAACCACATGCGCGCGATCAACGCGGTGTACCATGCGGGTGGAATTCGGGGTGCCGTTGAGAGTGGGCGGTTGAGATCCGGCGTCATGTACGAATGTGTCCGGAACGGCGTGCCGTTTGTGCTCGCCGGCAGCCTTCGCGACGATGGACCGCTGCCGGAGACGATCACGGACATGAATGCCGCCCAGGATGCGTACGCGGAACAACTGAAGCCCGCCGGACTGGTTCTCTGCCTCGGGTCGATGCTCCACTCGATCGCGGTCGGCAACATGTTGCCCAGTTGGGTCAGGATCGTTTGCGTAGACATCAATCCGGCGGTTGCAACCAAGGTGAGCGATCGGGGCACCGGACAGGCGGTAGGTGTCGTGACTGATGTGGGATTGTTTTTGGACCTGTTGTCCCGTGAACTTGTGGGAACAGAGGGAGCACTCTAGATGTCGGATTCGACGAGCTACACAGACGACCACGCCGCATCGGGCATAGACGCCCCTTTGCCGACGATTGAAACCTGGCCGAACCAGTTTCCGAACTACCAGATCGAGATCGACATCCCCGAATTCACCTCCGTCTGCCCGAAGACTGGTCTGCCGGACTTCGGCACCATCACGATTGAATATGTTCCAGACCAGTTGTGCCTGGAATTGAAGTCCTTGAAGATGTACACTTTGGCCTATCGGGACCTGGGCATCTTCCAGGAAAACGTGGTCAATTGCTTCCTGCGGGATATTGTGTCTGCGTGCCGGCCCAAGAGCGCTGTGGTTACCGGTTCTTTTGCGCCCCGGGGTGGGCTTGGCTCCCGGATGGTAGCCAAATTCGAAGCCCGGCAGACAGGGGCCGGTCGAGGTGAGTGATCGCCCTTTCGACGCGGACGCCGCCAAGTTGGAGGAACTTCGGGCTATCGTGCACGCAGTCACCGACCGCGTTCGTTCCAGATACCCGCAAGGCTCTTCGGGACCTAGCTCCGCTGCGGCGGCTGCAGACCAAGGCCCGGTGATCACCATTCCCGTCACCGATTTGATGCCCGTGGTGCACGCCCGCGATGCGGCGCAAGCCCGGATTGCAGCGATCGGAAGCGTGAACCCGCGGGCCGGGGGACTGGCTAACAGGGCCATCCAATTCGTCAAGAAGACGGTGGCGAGGATGCTCCAGTGGTTTGTGCGCGACCAAGTCACTTTCAACCGGGAGACGGTTTCAGCCATCGAATCCATCCTTGAGGCGCTCAACGAACACAACCGGATTCTGCTGTCCTTGGCTGGGCAAACCAGCGAACAAGTCGGATATTTGCGGGGCGACTTGAATGCGCGTGTGGCCGAACTCGGAAGCCAGATTGACGCGCGGGCCGCCGAATTGAGCCATTCCATCGCATCCCATGAGTTGCTAGTGAGTCGCGCCCTGGCCTCATTGGAGACCACGACCGAGGCGTCGATCCGCAGTCTGGAAGCGAAACTTGTTCCCGACATCGAACGACGCGCCCTTGACACCGACGTGCAACCGGCTCTCGAACGCTTGGCCGTACTGGGGGCGGAAAATATCGAACTGAAGGATATCCGCCACCATTGGGCCGAATGGCGGATGGCATGGGAGCAGAAGCTCTCGACGAACGAGATCCAGTTCCTTCGCGCGGCCGCGGACTTGCAGGGTGCGTTTCAGCACCGGGTGAGCCAAATCGAGGCCAACTTCCGCGACATCGTCAAGATGCAACACGCGGACTACCTTGGGGCCTTGGACCGGAGCTCGATTGAAGTGCAACGGCGGCTTTGGGGAGACCTCGAGAGGATACGGGCCGAATACGACAAAGTCATCCATACCGAGCTGCGGTTGATCCGACAGCGCATTACGGCGGCAGGCCAGACCGCGGCGCCGCCCGTGACCGCAACTCCGCCACCGACTGTAAAAATCGTCTCGGCAGCCTTGGACTATTCGCGCTTTGCCGAACGTTTCCGGGGACCCGAGGAACAGATTCGGCTCGGCATGGAATTCTACAAGCCGATTTTTGCCGGGTGCCAGAGAGTGCTGGACATCGGGTGTGGCCGCGGCGAATTTCTTTCGGCAATGCGGGAAATCGGAGTGGAGGCCCACGGCATCGACCTTGGCGAGGAACAGGTGGAGCATTGCCGTGCCAATGGCCTGAGCGCGGAGATTGCAGACCTGTTCGCTTACCTTGCGGCCCAACCGGACGGCGAATTTGACGGAATCCTCAGTTCGCAAGTAGTGGAACATCTGGCTCCCGAAATCTTGCCGGAGATGATCCGCCTGTGCGGTGCGAAGTTGCGCAGGGGCGGGATTCTGGCGGTGGAGACCCCGAATCCGGAGTGCCTTGCCATCTTCGCGACCTATTTTTATCTCGATCCTACGCACACGCGACCGGTCCCGCCCCAACTCCTGGCCTACTTGATGGAAGAGGCGGGCTGCACCGTAACGGGAGTATACCCGCTGTCGCCAGCGTCCGAGACGATTCCGGAAGTGGCCGATCTCCCGGTGGCATTCAAAAATCGTTTTTTTGGTGGTTTGGACTACACAATCGTAGCGAAAAAGTTGTAGAATAGAGTTTTGGAGCTTGGTCGATTGACCTCGCAACAATGGATTGCCCTCAAACAAAGGCAAGCCGCTCTCGGTGGGATGTCGTCTAACGGTAAGACTGCAGACTCTGGATCTGCGTATCGGGGTTCGAATCCCTGCGTCCCAGCCACTTCCAGCCACTTCCAGCCACTTCCAGCCAGTAACAATATTAGCCACATCGCGATTCAGCGAAACTGTGTTTCTGCCTAAGCCGTGTGCTCTACCCACTGGGAAGTTGGGTTTAGTACCGATAATCGTTCCGCAATCCACTTCGCGGTTTCTGTCAATTCATTTCTCAGTCGTCCCTTCAGGAAGCCGCAGCCGTCACACTCGTCCAGTCGACGAAATATAAGACTCCGAAACATTCCTGGCTGAATTCGGCGCAACTGATGCCGACACTGGGGACACTTGCTCATGGCCCTCTATCGGCGGAACGGTGGAGCAACTTTAGGCCCTGTTGAAAAATCCTCTAAACACCCGCATGAGTGCCGATAAGGAATTCAGGCACTTGTAGATGCTGATTCCCTTCCCTTCTTTTGAAAGCAGTCTGACCGGACTCTTAGACGCCGCCGAGGAACTGCGGCTAGGTCGCTTGGTTGAGGCTGGAGCCATCCTCGGACCGATTCAACAGCAGTTGTCGAGGGTGCGGGGAAGCGTCCGCCATGCGCGGCTAGCCCAGCACGTCGCCGATGCCCTGAATGCTTGCCACCGCGGTGAAACCGAATGCGCACTGCACGTCCTTGTGACCGCATTCACAGCCTTCATTCCGCGGCGCGCAGCCTAGATGGCGACCACTGGTATGGAATTCACGACATGGTCTTAACCTGCATCCCATGGACTTCCGTTGCGATCGCTTCGAGCATGGTCAAGACTGTGGGTGCCCAAATTGCGGACTCTCCGCCCGACAAGGCTGCAAACATCGCGGTCAACTGCAGGGAAGCGCTAGCGGGCTCCACGGCACCACCGGATGCACTCACAATGTTGGGCGGTCAAAAGGTAAAGGAGGCACGGACGTGGAACCAGAAGCGCAGGCATGAAATCGTCCTCTTGTTCGACGAGAACCAGTATGGCAGGGCTCCGGTGAGACCGCTCGACCTTTGGTTTGAGGTCCAAGTGCTGTTGAATGCGGGCTTCTCGGCATACTCAAGCGCCGTCGACGACCCTGGAGTGAAACAAGGCGAAATTTGGGGACGGGACAAGAAACGCGTTCCAGCCGGCCCAAGGCCGGGGTCTCGTGAAACTGAGTGTGACCGCAATCGTCAAGGAAGGCTTCGCATAACCACCCTTTACTACGGGGACATCGACCCGGATTTCGACGATGGCCTCCTTTGGGTACCCGGGAACAGTACCTTTGGCGCGACCAGACGACACAGGCGGCGGACGAGTGGAGAGCCGTATCGGCATGGGCTTGGGGCCTAAGCCGGGCGCTGGACTACTTGGAAACCGACCAGGGTGGTGATTCAAAGAGAGTTGCTGTGACCGGCGCATCCAGGCTAGGCAAGACGGTTCTGTGGGCAGGGGCGCACGACACGCGGTTCGCCATGGTTATCGCCAGCTGCTCCGGCGAAGGAGGCGACCATTGCCCACTTGGTGGCTCCGGGACGATATCCTTGCCAGTTCGCGGTCAACTACACCAAGTATGCCGACCATCCCGAAAACGCGCCGATGGACGCCAATCTGTTGGTCGCGCTGATGGCACCCGACCGACGCTACTGCAGACCGGCAACACCGACAAATGGTCGGATCCTAGGGCGAATTCCTTGCCGCTGTTGCGGCTGGACCGGCGTAGAAACTGTTGGGTGCCACAGGGTTGGAAACCGATCAGCTCCCGAAGGTTGGGGAGCCTATTTTCCGTACCCTCGGGTACTACGTGCTCGAAGGCGGGCTCGGCATGGTCCCCTCGGACTGGGACGTCTATCTGAAATTCATGAAAATGGATCTTCAGAAGTAAATGGGTCCCCGGCAATGTCGTCGTCCAGCAATTCGCCTGGCGCGGGAAGTGCTTTGAGCCCCGCATTTGACATCTCATCGGAATTTCTCGGGCCTGCAACCGGTCGAATCGACACCCGTGACACAGGGCGAACCAAGCGCACCGACGGCTCGCCAATCACTCGGGCAGCCAGGCGACCAAAGTAGTCATCAATCATGCTGCAGCCTCCATGTATAGGCGACGGCGTTCACCGCTCATTTTCAGAATCTTGGGAGCAGACCACCCGTACGCTCGCACCAAGTACGCGACCTCCGCTTGGGTTCGCCGAGCCTCGGCGGCTATTTCGCGCCAAAAAAAATTCATGATGTCCAAGATGGCGTCGTACTCGGCACCGCACTCGGGACACTCGATCTCGACCCAGAGTTCGGATTGGGGGTCGGCATCGACAACGGATGCGGACAGCTCCTCAAGAATGTGATCGGGTAGTCTCTTGATATCGAGCTCCAGTCCATTGCGGCGACAGGAAGCAATGACGCACGACATCAGAAGCTCACGGGCAGCCTCGCTGTCCTTGGCACGCTGCAGCAAGTGCAAATCCGTGCCCCGAAGTGGCCGGAACTGGATCTGAAATCCATCCTGATCAAAGAGGAAATCCACACGCCCGGGGTTGGACGGAGGTTCGCCGAGGAGACGCGGGAGCTCGATCCCGCGTTCACCGAGTGCCCCGCACTCCGGGCATTCACCGACGCAGGCTAGCGTGGGACCGAACGTCATCTCCCGCAAACGCAACAACACCGAGTCCCGCTGGCCCAGTGTCAAGCGGAGGAGTTCACCTTTGGAGGCCTGCGGGAATGCCAATTGGAGAAGCAGTTGAGCTCGCTCGGCGATACTCTGGTTCCGACCATGCTCCCAGAGGTCGATAATTTGGGCGGACGTCAATGCACTCAAAGTCTTTATCGAACAATATCAGGTGGGAAGCGGCGAGCCAAAATGAGCACGCGGAGTGTTCCGTCGTGGCGACAGGTGTGCGGGCGACACCAGCCAAAGACGCTGGCAACTCACCGTCAACTGGCTTATTATCAGACACATCGACATGCACCGCGGATCGGCGACGGACGTGCTGAACCAGTAGCGACCGTGAACAGTACCCATTCCCCAATCACTCGGACCGGGCTCGACGAACGAGGTTTTGACTCGGCAAATTGGTCGGCAGCTGCCACATTCGCAGTCCTCGTGCTCGCCGTATCGACGATCCTGCACGGTGAGGGGCACGCATTCCGTGCATTGCAAGCATGGGCATGCTTCGCCGTGCCAGTTTTAGCTGCGCTGGCGATCCGGACCGGAATGGTTGCAACACGATTCTCCGGGTCCCTCAGGGCCGTACTCGCGGTGTTCGGCGGTTCCGTACTGGTCTTCGCCTGCACGATGGCATTGGGGAGTACATCGCCGCAATTTTCGACGCTGGCCACCATGGTTGCAACCGCATTCCTTCCGGCTGGCGGAGTCCTTGTCCTGCTGGATGCTCCGGTGGAATCGGGAAGTACACGCTGGTCCAGGCTGGCTGCGGCCTGTATTGCGGCAGCCTTCGTCTGGTCGTCGGCAACGGCGACATCGCAATACCTGCGGCACACAGACCCCGGATCAAGCCGGAAATCACCCAAACAGCAGCGGCAACGCCGCGCTGTGCCCGGCGCAATCGTGAACGCGTGAGATCCGACGGCAAAAGATGGCAGCTCTGGCCCCAAACGCCCGGAATCTGGTTGACCGCAGACCGCCCTTTGTAATAAGCTCCTCAACAAGTGCCCCGTCCAAGCAGTCGACCGTACATGAGCCGAAGGCAGTCCCTGCAGGCACTCTCAGCATTCCTGGCAGGGTCGCCGCTGATCAACAGCCAGGATGTCGTCCGTGACCATACGCGGGTTCCTGGCCTGAAGGAACTCCAGAATGCGCTCGAGTTCGAAGAAGTGGCGTTCTCCAAACTGGCCCGCAGTGTGTACAATTACCGGGCGTACGGGGAGGAAGGCGAGTTCACACTCAGGCGCAACCGCCAAGCCTTTGATTGGGTAGAGCTGATCCCGCGCCGGATCAACGCTGGAATGGTGGACACCTCCATTGAGCTGCTGGGGACGAAAATGGCCTTCCCGATCCTGGTTTCGCCAACAGCCGCGCACGGAGAAATGCACCCGGACGGCGAAAAGGAAACCCATAAGGGTGCAGCGGCAGCAGCAAATACGCCGATGATCGTGAGCAACAACTCCAGCTTTCCATTCGACAAGGTTGCGGCGGCGGCGGAGAGTCCCACTTGGGTCCAGCTCTATCCAAAACAGTCCCTGGAGGCGAATCGGCAGTACTTGGAAGGCGCCCAAGCTGCAGGGGCCAAAGCCGTCGTGGTCACCATTGACCAGCAGGCGTCGGTTTACGAACGCGCACAACATGATCGCAATCTAGTGCAAGGCGGAGGCCGGGGTGGCCCCCGGGCAGCACGTGCCCAAGCTGGAAATCCATACAGGGTTTTCGACGGGCGCCTTTGGTACGAGTGGAAGTTTTTCGACCAAATTCGCCCGATCGTCAAGGTGCCGATGCTGGCCAAGGGCGTGCTGACCGGGGCCGATGCCAAACTCTGCATCGAACACGGCGTGGATGCTATCTACGTGTCCAACCACGGAGGCCGGTCCATGGACTACACGCCTGCCACGCTGGAAGTGCTGCCGGAGATCGTGGATGCCGTGGCAGGCAAAGTTCCGGTAATTTTCGACAGTGGAATCCGCCGCGGGTCGGACATACTGAAAGCTTTGGCACTGGGTGCCTCGGCAGTATGCCTGGGGCGCGCCCCTCTCTGGGGACTGGGTTCGTTCGGCTCGGCCGGCGTACAACGCGTCCTCGAAATCCTGCAGGCCGAACTGGTCGAGGCCATGCGGGAAACCGGACGAACAAACCTTGCCTCGATTGACCGCAAGCTGGTGCGGATAAATTTCCCATAGGACAAACCTCGACCTTGATGACACACATAATTGGATGCCACAAATAATTGGAGAACCGACCGGCCGCATCGCCCCGGTGGACGAGTTGGTCAACACTTTGGAGTTCGAAGGGATGGCCCGGCGCAAACTGGACGCCGCCGCATACGGGTTGGTTGCCGGGGGCGACCGGAGAGCTTTCGAAAAACTCACGTTCCTTCCCCGCCTCATGGTGAATACCACGGGCCTGGACCTGTCGCTGGACCTGCTCGGAGTGAAGCATTTCGCACCCATCCTGGTGGGTCCCGTCGCCCAAGCCGCCCGGTTCCACGCGGACGCCGAGGTTGGCATGGCGAAAGGAGCTGCGGGGGCCAAGGCCTTGGTCGTAATTTCAGCCAAGTCCTCAGTGCCCGTTGCCAAAGCGGCAGCAGAGGCGACCGCCGGTTGGTGGTTTCAAATCGACCCCGGCGATTCGATGGCAACCGTGAAAGCCGCCGTCGACGCCGGTTGCAATGCGATTTGCCTGACACTGTCCACCGGCGGAACCGACTGGAACGCGATCGACGCTGTAAGGAAAGCCTCGGGAGTTCCTCTCGTACTGAAGGGCGTCATGACTCCCGAAGAAGCTGTCGAGGCTGCAAAACACGGAATCGGCGCAGTGGTGGTTTCCAACTACATGGACGCAGCACCCCAGCCCGCCACCACCTTTGCCGCTCCATTGGAAGTTCTTCCGGGAATCGCCAAGGCTTTGTCGGGCCGGATACCGATTCTGCTAGACGGTGGAATCCGTCGTGGCAGCGATGTGTTGAAAGCACTCGCACTCGGATCCTCGGCGGTCCTGGTTGCGCGGCCGGCAGTCTGGGGACTCGCGTCGCATGGCGCGGCAGGACTACAAAGGGTAGTTGAAATCCTGCAGACCGATTTGGCCAGAGACATGGCCATGTGCGGTCGACCAACGCTAAAATCGCTAGACTCGGCAATTGTGAGAATAAACAGATGGTGACCAGAAGACTGTTCATGACCACCGCAGTACTGACTGCGGCAAGCGTTGCGTGTATCGCGTTTGCACAGACCGACAAAACCGCGCTGGACCGTTATGTGGCCAAGGCCGATCCAACCTACAAGTACGAGTTGGTGAAAACGATTCCGGGCCCCGGCTATACGGCCTACGTAATCGACCTAACGTCGCAAACTTGGCGAACGGCGGCGGAGGTCGACCGGACCGCATGGAAGCACTGGCTAACGATTGTTCGGCCCGACACCGTCAGCTCATCCACAGGATTCGTGTTCATCGGAGGCGGGTCCGTGAAGTCGGTAGCCCCCGACAAGGCCGACGCCTATGCCGTGGAGGCCGCAATGGCCACACATTCGGTGGCGGCGGCAATCTCCGGCATCCCCAACGAGCCACTGACTTTCCGGGGCGAAACCACCAGCCGCAACGAGGACGGAATCATCGCCTACACTTGGGCGAAGTTCCTGAAAACCGGCGACGAGACTTGGCCTCTGAGACTGCCGATGACAAAGGCAGTGGTTCGCGCGATGGATACTGTTACGGCGTTCTCCGCTTCCCAGGGCGGCGGCGGTGTCAAAGTGGACAAATTCTTCATGGCTGGGGCGTCCAAGCGCGGATGGACAACGTGGACGACGGCGGCTGTGGACAAGCGGGTGATCGGAATTTCCCCCGTCGTCATCGACGTCCTCAACATGACCAAGTCCATGGATCACCATTTCCAAGCCTACGGAGTATATTCGGAGGCCGTGCAGGACTACACAGAGATGGGGTTGATTGACCTGCCCGACAGCAAGGAATACCGGGCACTCATGAATATCGAGGAACCCTACAGCTACCGGGCCCGGTACACGATGCCGAAGCTGGTGATGAATTCGACCGGTGACCAGTATTTCCTGCCGGACTCCTCACAGTTTTATTTCGATGATCTGCCGGGCGAGAAGTATTTGCGGTATGTCCCGAACACCAACCACTCGATGGCAGGCTCCGACGCCATACAGAGCATGGTCGCGTTCTACGGCGCGGTGCTCAGTGGCCAACCGCGTCCGAAATTTTCCTGGACTTTCGAGAAGAATGGCGACATCCGTGTGGTTGCCAAGGACAAGCCGACCGAGGTGAAGCTATGGGCCGCGACGAATCCCGAAAAGCGCGACTTCCGGCTGATGACCATCGGTCCGGCCTACAAGTCCGTTCCCGTGCAGGAAGCTGCGGGCGGTGTCTATGTCGGGCATCTCGGAAACGCTGAAAAGGGCTGGACAGCCTATTTCGTCGAGCTGACATTCCCGAGTGGGGGCAAGTATCCGTTCAAATTCACAACAGCTGCAAGGGTAACGCCGGATACCTTGGAGTACCCGGCACCCAAACACAATGGAAAGTTGAAGGATCTGCCCTAGATTCAGGCGGACTGGTTAGTCCTTGTAGGCAGTGCCGTCGGGCTTCACGGCGTATTCAACAGTCTTGGAGCCCTTCTTGATAAATGCTTCGTAGGCTTCGATGCCTGCGGATTTCGTAATGGATTCGACCTTGGCGATCTTGTCTTTGCCGGCCTTCTTCTCGATTGCGGACTTGGCTGCGGCAGGGATGCTTGCGAGTTCCACTTCGGCCTCGACCTCGACCAGCTTGCCGGTCTTGTCAATCAGGAAGTCACGGCCCTTGCCGTTGACGGTCGATTCGATTTCGTAGAAGGTTTTGCCTTTTTCCGTTTCCGTGGAGATGCCGCCCAGAGTGGCGTTCTTGAGCTGATCCTGTGCAGTCTTCTGAACAGCCGGCGGAAGGTCTGTCATTGTCATTTTCTTCTCGGCGGCCACCGCGATCGAAAGCGCGGCGGCCACCGAAAGAATCGTTACGATTTTCATACCTCGGATTGTGAACCCGAAGCCTGAAATTTCAATGAACCACTACTGGGCAACAGTCAGGATCGTGACGCCCTCCTGGCTGGCGGCACCGTTCACCATCAACTTCAACGAGGTATCACCGGCGGGAATTCCCGCTGGCAACGTTACGTTGATCTTCTGGTAAAGGCCCGCTGTCATGCCGGGGGTGACACCAGCGTAGGTCACGCTGGCCGGGGGCAGCGCCTTGCCGCCCAACATCACGGTAACCGGGTTGACAGTCGCCGAAGCGGCAGTCGCCAAAGAGGCAGCATCCAAGTGGGCTGCGGTATCGCCAAGACCGGATGCGTACAGAGTGATGCTATCGCCCGGCTTCGCGGCCCGGGCACCCTTGACGGCGGTGGAATCCGCAACCAAGGTGGAGGTGCCGGAGATCTGCGCAATCACCTTGGAGCCATCCAGCGTGAACAGGGTCGGAGCGGTAGCAGCGGCTTGGACGGTTACAGGAGAGCTGCTGAAGGGAATAATCCCGGTCGGATTCAAAATCACCCGCACGTCGGCGGCACCGGCGGCAGTGCCGGTCGGAACCACTGCGTTGATCTGGGTTGCGCTGGCGTAAAGAATGGGAGCGCGAACACGGTTGACTTCGACTGCGACACAGGACAAAGCCTGCGGAACCAGTTTCGCGGCCAAGTCCTCGGCCATTACCTGCCGGGTCACACCCGTCGACTGGAAGCCCGTTCCGAAGATGCTGAGCAGCGAGTTCGGTGCCAAGGAGCCTGTGAAGGAGGCCGAGCTCACTGCGGAAGTGATCGTGGGAATGCCGGGGATGTTGCAGACGGCTGGCGGAACCACCATGCTGGCGTTGTAGATCCTATCGTTTGCGTTGGTGCCACCGCCATCAGCGGCGTTGCCGGCCAGATAGAACACGATATCGCCAACCGCCGTGGTGGGCGGGGTCCAATCGACCGAGAAGGTGTATCCGGCACCGACAGCTGTGACTGGAGCAGATCGATGGGAAACAAATTCCACGTCACCGCCAATGCAGGGCGCGTCAGGACCGGCCAAGCACCGAACACGGTTGTCGGGTGTGGGCGTAAAGGTGCCAGCCTGCTTCGAAACATTGCTTGCGAGGCGGGAGCTTAACTGGTAGCCCCAGCGCTTTTGGTCGGGGTGGTTGATGGTAATGGTGATGCTTTGGGTAACGCCGGGACGCCACGGAGCGACCTTCATGGTCAAAGTGCCACGCGGATCGGAATTGGCCGGGGCAAAAGTACGATGGCAGGCCGTGCAGGTGAGGCCACCGTCCACGGCGGCTCCAGTCCGTTGCTGCGGCGGGCCGGTCGAGAACGCCGCCATGGGGGCGGGCGTCAAGCAGGAGGCCGCTACGAAAAGCAGGCAGGAAAGGATGGTACGTGTTGGTCGAATCACCTCTATATGGTCTCGGAGTACTAGAACGCAGTTGACAATGAATTGTAAACAAGTTGTAAATTCTATTCAATTGAGTGCAGTGGTGAAACCTCCGGGCGGAGGCAAGACGCCATCCTGCCGATTGCCCGAGCGATGCACAGCCCGCCTAAATGGTTCAGAGATACTACCCTGTTCAGCTCAACGTCGGCCGTGAATTCTGGATGATTGCACTGTCGAAGCGGCCGCCGATCACTCACCGGGGCTTTCGGGAAGAGTGCGCGCCGGGCGTTTTACGCGGATTTACAAATTCCTGAGCCCTGTTCTACCCCTGCGATGCTGGTTTCGGCATCCGACGGAAGTACAATGAATGGAAACACTTGTCCGACTTCGCGGCGTTGTGAGGGCGCCGGGGGGTGGATCGTTAGGAAGGCCACGTTTGGGAGATTTCCCGCCGACCTGCGCGCCCGGCTGTTACCTCACGGGATTCCGAGCAGTCAATTACTACAACGATTTCCGAACACGGCTTGAATGACGACGCATACCAGCGGTACCGAACTCCAACCCTCCCAACCCCCGAAAGCCAAGAAGCGGGGATTCGTTTGGGCATTCTTTCTAATCTTGGTGATTGCATTGACTTCGTATGCGGTCTGGCGTGCCGGCCAGCCGGGGCTTATCCCGGCAAATCCGAGCGCTGGCGGACGTGGCGGTGGCAGGGGTAGGGGGTCCTTCGGACCTACGCCCGTCGTAGTCGCCAAGGCCAAGATGGCCGCCGTACCGGTCTTCCTGAATGGACTCGGCAATGCGCAAGCGTACTACACCGTCTCGGTGAAGTCCCGCGTGGACGGCCAGATGATGTCGATCACTTACAAGGAGGGCGACTTCGTTAAGGAGGGCCAGGTGCTGGCGGAGATCGATCCGCGCCCGTTCCAAGTACAGCTGGAACAGGCCGAAGGCACCGCAGCCCGCGATGTTGCGCTTCTTACAAATGCCAAGCTCGATTTGGAGCGCTACCGGGCACTTCTCGCCCAGGACGCCATTCCGCGCCAGCAATTGGACACGCAAACGGCACTGGTGGCGCAGTTGACGGGAACTGTGAAACAGGACCAGGCCGCCATCGACAACGCCAAACTCCAGCTCACCTACGCCCACGTGACCGCGCCTATCACCGGTCGCATTGGTCTCCGATTGGTCGATCCGGGTAACATTGTCCGAGCCGCGGACCCCAATGGAATCCTAATCATTACGCAGTTGCAACCGATTTCGGTTCTGTTCACGATTCCCGAAGACAGCCTTCCCATGGTGATGGCCCAGATCAGCAAGGGCCGCAAATTGACGGTGGAGGCATGGAACCGCGACAACTCAAAGAAGATCGCTGCCGGGACGTTGGTTACGGTTGACAACCAGATCGACCAAACCACCGGCACCTCCAAACTCAAAGCGGTGTTCGAAAACAAGGACAACGCGCTTTTCCCGAACCAGTTTGTCAACGTGAAACTGCTGGTCGACACGCTTGCCAACCAATTGGTGATACCGTCCGTCGGATTGCAGCACGGCCAACAAGGCGAATTCGTCTTCGTTGTTCCGCCCGGCGACGAGCAAAAGGTCCAGATTGTCCAGGTCAAATCCGGCATCGTGCTCGAAAATGACACCACCTCCATCGCCAGCGGTCTGGAGGAGGGTGCACAAGTGATCGTCGATGGCACCGACCGTCTGCAGAATGGCAGCCAGGTCCGCATCCGCAAACCCGGCGACGACGGGATGGGCGGAGGCCGTGGCCGTGGTGGACGTGGAGGTCGCGGCGGCGACAAGGGCGGCGACAAGGGCGGCGACAAGGCCGGAAGGCAAGGCGGAGGTCGCCAACAGTGAGTCCCTCCCGGATTTTCATCCTGAGGCCGGTCGCAACATCCTTGATGATGGCGGGCCTCGTCCTGGTGGGCGTGGTTGCCTTCCGGCAGCTGCCGGTGTCGGCGCTGCCGCAGGTTGACTATCCGACCATCCAGATCCAGACCTTCTACCCCGGAGCCAGCCCCGAGGTCATGACCTCGTCGGTAACGGCCCCCTTGGAAAAGCAGTTCGGACAGGTTCCAGGCCTGAACCAGATGACGTCGATCAGCTCCTTCGGAAGCTCGGTCATCACGCTGCAGTTCGGCTTGGACCTCAATATCGACATCGCGGAGCAGGAAGTGCAGGCGGCAATCAATGCGGCTGGAAGCTTCCTGCCGCGCGACTTGCCCACTCCACCCATTTACAGCAAAACAAACCCAGCAGACGCGCCGGTGTTGACGATCGCCATCACCTCGGACATGATGCCATTGTCCAAGGTGCAGGAACTGACCGAAACCCGCATGGCGCAGCGGATTTCACAGCTCCAAGGGGTCGGACTCGTGAGCATTTCGGGCGGACAACGCCCGGCGGTGCGTGTGCAGGCAAATCCCACGGCCCTAGCCTCCTACGGGCTCTCAATGGAAACGCTGCGCCAGGCATTGGCAAGCGCCAACGTCAACGCGGCAAAGGGCAACTTCGACGGTCCAGAACAATCTTGGACCATCAACAACAATGACCAGCTGAAATCCGGCTCCGAATACGGTCCCATCGTGATTGCTTACCGCAACGGGGCACCTGTCCGTTTGCGCGACGTGGCAACGGTGATCGACGGTGTCGAGAACACCCGCCAGGCCGCCTGGGTCAACAAGACACCCGCCATCATTCTGAACGTCCAGCGCCAACCGGGCACCAACATCATCGGCATTGTAGATACCATTCAAAAGCTGTTGCCGCAGATTCAGGCGTCCCTACCCGAATCAGTCCACCTGCGGGTGATCACCGACCGTACCGTCACCATCCGGGCCTCGGTCGAGGACGTAGAATTCACCCTCGTCCTGACGATTGGACTCGTGGTCATGGTCATCTTCCTCTTCCTGAGGAGCGTATCAGCCACCATCATTCCCGGCATCGCCGTGCCGCTCTCATTGATCGGCACCTTCGCAGCAATGTACATGTTGGATTACAGCCTCGACAACCTGACATTGATGGCGCTGACGATTTCGACCGGCTTCGTGGTCGACGACGCGATCGTGATGGTTGAGAACATTTCCCGATACTTGGAGATGGGTGACAGCCCAATGGAGGCAGCGCTCAAGGGTTCGGCGGAAATCGGGTTCACCATCGTTTCGCTGACGGTTTCCCTCATCGCCGTGTTGATTCCGCTGCTGTTCATGGCCGATATTGTGGGCCGACTGTTCCGCGAATTCGCAGTCACGCTGGCCGTCACAATTATGATTTCGGCGTTTGTGTCCCTGACACTGACGCCGATGATGGCAGCCCGAATCCTCAAGCACCACCATCCGGAAGACCAGGGTTGGTTCTACAAAGTGTCGGAGATCGGCTTTGTGAAATCCATCGAGGGCTACGGCGCGGTTCTCCGCCTTGTACTCCGGAACCAGGTTTTGACGTTGTTCGTCGCGCTTGCCACTCTCGGCTTGACGGTCTATATGTACGCGATCGTCCCGAAGGGATTCTTCCCGGTGCAGGACACCGGCGTGATCCTCGGCATCTCGCAGGCACCGGAGACCGTCTCGTTCACAGCCATGAGCGGCTTGCAGCAACGCCTTGTGAACGTGATCCTGAACGATCCATCAGTCGCGAATGTCACCTCATTCATCGGCGTTGACGGAACGAATACCACGATGAACAGCGGCCGCATCCAAATCACCCTCAAGGGTCAGGAGGAGCGCAAGATTTCGGCGGCCGACATCATCCGCCGGCTTCAGCCCAAGGTCGACGAAGTCAACGGCATCCAGCTTTATCTCCAGCCTGTCCAGGATCTTACCGTTGAGGACCGGATCAGCCGGACCACCTACCAGTACGCATTGGACGCGCCACAGAAGGAAATCCTCGACGAGTGGATTCCTAAGATCCTCGACAGGCTCAAGAAGATTCCGGAACTCCGGGACGTCGCCAGTGACCAGTTGAACAACGGCCTTGGCCTGAAGGTATCCATCGACCGCGATACCGCCGGTCGGCTGGGAATCACGCCCCAGATGGTGGACGATACCCTTTACGACGCGTTCGGCCAGCGCCAGGTATCGACGATCTTCACTCAAGCCAACCAGTACCACGTCGTCCTGGAGGCGGCGAAGAACTGGCAGCAGAGTTCGGAGGCGCTGAAGGACCTCCGTATCCAGATCGGCTCGGCTTCCCAGAACTTGGCATCCACGGTGGCACTGGCGGGAACGAACAGCGCGCTCACCGGCGCAGCATCGCAACCCCAGGCTCCACTGGGGACATTCACCACGGTGACACCGGTGAAGATTCCGCTCACCATCAACCACCAGGGCCAAGTCCCGGTTGTCACCATCTCGTTCAACTTGGCACCGAACGCGTCCCTGGGCGCGGCGGTCCAGCATATCCGCGAAGCAGTCAAGGAGATTGGGGTACCCGCCAGCATTGAACCTACGTTCCAAGGCACGGCGGCGGCGTTCGAAAAATCGCTCGCCAGCGAGCCGATCTTGATTTTGGCCGCCATCGTCACTGTCTACATCGTATTGGGAGTGCTTTACGAAAGCTACATCCACCCGATCACGATTCTTTCGACTCTGCCATCGGCCGGCGTCGGAGCCATCGCGGCACTTTTGCTGTACAAGCAGGACTTGGACGTGATCGCGCTGATCGGCATCATCCTTCTGATCGGCATCGTCATGAAGAACGCCATCATGATGATCGATTTTGCGTTGGAAGCCGAGCGTACCGAGGGTAAGCCTCCCCAGGAAGCCATTTACCAGGCCTGCCTGCTCCGGTTCCGCCCCATCATGATGACCACAATGGCGGCACTGCTCGGCGCAGTACCCTTGGCGGTTGGACAGGGCGTCGGCTCGGAATTGCGGAGGCCGCTGGGACTCACCATCATCGGCGGATTGCTCGTGAGCCAAGTTTTGACGCTCTTCACAACTCCGGTCATCTATCTATGGTTCGGCCGCATCGCAAGGTTCATGGCACGGCTCCAAGGAGCCCCCGAGACCAACACGCTGCTCCCGGAAGCCGCGTATTCCGAGGAAGTCTAGGAACCCAGGGGGGCACATGAGCATTTCAACGCCTTTCATCAAACGGCCCGTTGCCACTACGCTGATGACGTTCGCGATGACCCTTGCCGGGGGCATCGCCTACACGCAACTGCCGGTGTCGCCCATCCCGCAAGTCGATTTTCCTACCATCTTCGTGAGTGCCTCCCTGCCCGGAGGCAGTCCCGAAGTCATGGCCGCGTCCGTGGCCACGCCGCTGGAAAAGCAGTTGACCCGCATCGCGGGCGTAACGGAGATGACGTCGAACAGCTCGCTCGGCTCCGCCAGCGTCATCCTGCAATTCGACCTGAACCGCGACATCAACGCCGCCGCGCACGATGTCCAGGCTGCCCTCAACGCTGCTACAGGCAACCTGCCCGCCAACCTGCCGACCAATCCGCGGTACAGGAAGGTCAACCCCTCGGACCAGCCAATCCTGATCATCTCCATGCAGTCGGAGGTGGTACCGATTCCGAAGCTGTACGACATGGCGTCGTCTGTTCTTGCACAGAAGCTGGCACAGGTCAAAGGTGTAGGCCAGGTGCAGGTGACAGGCAGTTCCCTGCCCGCCGTCCGCGTCGAACTCAACCCCCAGCCGGTATCCCGATACAACTACGGGTTGGATCAAATCGCGGGCTTTCTAACCAGCGCCAACGCCAACAAGCCCAAGGGCGAAATTTCCAACGACCTGGTATCGATGCAGTTGCAGACAACCGACCAGTTGCTCGAAGCCAAGGACTACGCGAATCTGGTGGTCACCTACCGTAACGGGGCCCCGATCCGCCTATCGGATCTCGGGCGAGTAACCGATTCCGTTGAAGATGTCCGCAACTTGGGTTTGGCAAACGGCAAACCAGCCGTCCTGATCATGATCACTCGGCAACCGAACGCCAACATCATCGAAACCGCCGACCGCGTCCGGGCCGTTCTGCCGCAATTCCAAGCATCGCTCCCTCCCACCATCAAGCTCCACATCGACAACGACCGCACCAACACCATCCGGTCCTCGATCACGGAAGCCCAGAACGCGATGGTGATCTCGATTCTCCTTGTCATCGTCGTCGTCTTCGTGTTCCTGCGTGATGGCTGGGCTACGTTTATTCCCACAGTTGCGGTTCCCGTGTCCCTGGTCAGCACGTACGCAGTCATGTACATGCTGAACTACACTCTCGACAACTTGTCGCTTATGGCGCTCACGATCGCCACCGGGTTCGTGGTCGACGATGCCATTGTTGTCATCGAGAACATCACCCGCTACATCGAAGCCGGCATGGACCCGATGGAAGCTTCCTACAAAGGTGCTGCCGAGATCGGGTTCACGGTTGTCTCGATGAGCGTATCCCTCATTGCAGTGTTCATCCCGATCCTGATGATGGGCGGCATCGTTGGTAGATTGTTCCGTGAATTCGCCGTCGTCCTAACCGTCGCCATCATCATTTCCCTAGTCGTGTCGCTCACGCTGACCCCGATGATGTGCTCAAGGCTCCTCAAGGTCAAACACTCCCACGGGCGGCTGTACATGGCGACCGAGCGGATGTTCCAGTGGATTCTTTCCACCTACGCCGAAGCACTCCGCGTCGTCCTGAAGCACCCGGCGATGACGATGCTGGTGATGGCCCTGACAATTGGCGTCAACGTCTACCTGTACATCAAGGTCCCGAAGGGCTTCTTCCCGCAGCAGGACACGGGTCGTATTTACGGCAACGTGCAGGGCCAGCAGCACATTTCGTTCGCTGCGTTGGCGGAAAAAACCCGCTATTTCGAGGCCATTGTGCGTGCGGACCCGGATGTCGATTCAGTCGATGCCTCGATCGGCGGCGGTGGCGGTCGCGGCGGCGGTGGCGGCAACAGCGCCATGTTGTTCTGCCAGTTGAAGCCTTTGGGCGAACGCAAGTCCACGGCGGACGAGGTAATCGCCCGCATACGACGCAGGGCAACGGGTATGTCGGGCGCGAATCTCTTCATGCAGTCGGCCCAAGACTTCCGCATCGGCGGACGCCAGTCCAACGCGCAGTACCAGTACACCCTGCAAGCGCAGGAGCTGGCGCTGCTTGCAGAATGGGGCCCGAAGGTCATGCGCCGCCTCCAGCAGCTGGATGGCATCACCGACGTCAGTTCCGACCAGCAGAATTCCGGCCTCTCGGAATACGTCAAAATCGACCGCGACACCGCTTCGCGCCTCGGACTGACGGCCCAGGCCGTCGACACGGCGCTCTACAGCTCGTTCGGACAGCGGCAGGTTTCCACCATCTACAAGTCGATCAACCAGTACCACGTGGTCCTCGCCTTGGAGCAGAAGTGGTGGTCCAGCCCGGAGATCCTCCAAAAGGTGTACGTCCAGACGCCGCGCGGCATCGAAGTGCCGATTTCCTCGTTCGCGACATGGAAGGAAGGGATCACGCCGCTCTCCCTGCCCCACCAAGGCCAATTCCCTGCAACCACCATTTCCTTCAACTTGGTGGAGGGCATGGCGCTCAGCGACGCAGTTCTCGCAATCCACAAGGCTGAAATCGAAATGGGCCTTCCCACAAGCATCACGGGCAAGTTCGCGGGCACGGCGCAAGCCTACCAGGATTCGCTCTCCAGCCAGCCCATACTGATCATGACCGCGTTGTTCGCGGTTTACATCGTCCTCGGCATGCTGTATGAGAGCTTGGTGCATCCGATCACGATCATTTCCACCCTCCCGTCGGCCGGCGTCGGAGCGCTGATCGCACTGGTCCTCTTCCGCACGGAACTGACCATCATCGCGTTAATCGCGATCATCCTGCTGATCGGCATCGTAAAGAAGAACGCGATCATGATGATTGACTTCGCGCTCGCAGCCGAACGCAACATGGGAATGAACTCCCATGACGCCATATACGAGGCATGCCTGCTGCGATTCCGGCCGATCGTCATGACCACATTATGCGCGCTGCTCGGCGGTCTGCCGCTGGCTCTCGGCACAGGTACCGGTGCCGAACTGAGGCGGCCACTCGGCATTGCGATCGTCGGCGGCCTGATCGTGAGCCAAATGCTGACACTGTTCACCACCCCGGTCATTTACCTTGTGCTCGACCGGTTGCGTATGCGATTTACCAGAAAGAGCCACACGCCCGCCCGTCCCAGCAACCGCCCGGGATTCCTGATTCCCGGTGGCTTGGCCGAGAGCGCCGACTAGCGTGAAGTACCCCGAAAACAACATGATGAGGCGCGTCGCACTAGCAGTTTCCTCCTTTCTCCTTTGCTCGGCCTGCTATGTGGGCCGCGAATACCAGAAGCCGGTCATTCCCCCTGCGCCAACCTTCAAGGAACTTGTGGGCAGCGACGAATGGAAAACCGCATCCCCCAGCGACGAACAGTTGAAGGGCAAGTGGTGGGAAGTCTTCAACGATCCCCAACTCAACCAGTTGGAGGAGTTGGTGGCCACCGGCAACTTCAATGTTCAGCAAATCGAAGCTCAATTCCGTCAAGCCCGTGCCGCCGCCATTGCCAGCCACGCCGGCTTTTATCCTACCGTAACCGCGACGCCATCCATCAACCAGGCGGACCGCGGCACCGGAGCAGGGGGCCGTGGCTTCTCAGCCACCTTCTCGGCACCCTTCGGGGCCACTTGGGAGGCCGACGTCTGGGGCCGAATCCGTATGGTCAACGAGAGCGCCCAGACCAACGCCCAGGTCTTTGCCGCCGACATCGAAAACTCGCGGCTGAGCATCCAGGGCACACTTGCAGTGGACTATTTCAACCTGCTCGCCTCGGACATGCAGTTGAGCCTGTTGAAGGACACAATCACGGCCTATGAGAAGTTCCTCACCCTGACGATGAACCGCTTCAATGGCGGTGTAGCCTCCAAGGTCGATGTCACATTGGCCCAAGCGCAGCTTTACACTGCGCAGGCTCAGGCTACCGACCTCGCAGTGAACCGGAACCAGCTGGAGCATGCGATTGCGGTGCTGACGGGACGCCCCCCGTCCGAACTCTCGATTGCCCGAGGCAGGATCAACGCCATCCCCCCCCAGATCCCGGTCTCGGTCCCTTCGAAGTTGTTGGAAAGACGGCCCGACATCGCAGCCCAGGAGCGCCTAATAGCCATCGCCAACCTGAATATCGGTTTGCAGAAGGTAGCCTTTTACCCGACAATCATTCTCTCGGCCACAACCGGCCTGACCAGTCCAAATCTCCAAAACCTGCTCACGTGGGCCAGCCGTGTTTGGTCCGCGGGCCCCTCGGCAAATCAGACCCTGTTTGATTTTGGCCGCCGCGACGCCCAGATGCTCCAAGTCCTGGCAGCCTACGACGCGTCGGTGGATATTTACCGGCAATTGGTGCTGACCGCGTTCCAGCAGGTCGAGGACAACCTATCCACACTGCGCGTACTCGCGCTGGAGGCCGACCAGCAGGCCAAGGCGGTGGCCGCATCCGAGCAATCCCTGTTGCTGGAAACGGAGCGCTACAAGGCGGGTACCGACTCGTATCTCAACGTGATCACCACCCAGACGCTCACGTTGACCAACGAGCGCAACGCGGTCACTCTGCTGCAACGCAGGATGACGGCAGCCGTCAATCTGATTCTGGCGCTCGGCGGCGGGTGGGACACGTCGGCCATTCCCACCAAGGAGCAGATCAAGGCTCCCGCAATGGGTGACCCGGCAAACCACACAATCGCTTTGCCGGTTGAAAAGACAACGACCAAGTAGACTGGCTAGTTGGCACAGGATCCGCAAGTTGATATCACCCGCATGCTGGGCGACTGGCAGGCGGGTGACAAGGCTGCGATGGACAGGATCATGCCCATCGTTCAGCACGAGTTGCGGCGCGTCGCAGCGGCTTACCTGCGCCGGGAACGCCACGACCATACCCTCCAGCCCACCGCCCTCATCAACGAGGCCTACATCCGCCTGATGGACCAAAGTGCCCCAACCTTCGAAAGCCGGGCACACTTCTTCGGTGTCGCGGCGCAGATCATGCGGCAAATCCTAGTCGATTTCGCCCGCAAGCGGTTGGCGGCAAAACGGGCGGCAGGGCAACGCGAGACTCTCGACCCAGCCATTGCGGACAGCTACAGGCAATCGGAGGAAGTTATCGCCGTACATCAGGCATTGGACCGCCTTGCGGTATTTGATGCCCAGAAAGCCCGCATCATGGAACTCCGCCACTTCGGCGGATTGGCGTTGGAAGAGGTGGCAGTGGCGACCGGTCGCAGCATTTCCAGCGTGAAGCGCGACCTGCAATTGGCTGGCGCATGGATGCGGCGGGAACTCGGATCCCAGGTTACAGCTGCAGAATCACAAGTCTCAAAACAAATTTGATTTTCCGTGGTCCATTTTGAGACCCGATTACGCATTACATATTAGAAGACGGGACACAACAAACAACACATCCGATACGATCCGGGAATGGAGAACGACCCACTCTGAAGCTCTGGGCGACCACGGATCGGCGATGTGAATGGAAATGGACCGGCGAGCACCTCCTCCGCCCGCCGGTTCGTCCCTCCCGAATCCAATCCCTCCGAAACTTAAAAACAAGGGCTTCCCTTTGGCCGCTAGAAGGTGTATAGTTCCAACCGAGGGGTAATAGGCCCCTTCTCCCCAACCGGGAGTCTCGTGGAGGTAGCCCATGTTTGACAGTCTCGACGAACAATTGAAGCAAAACGACCAAGCCGAAGCGTCCCCGAAGGAACGTATGATGAAGTACCTCTTCATCGGGACCGTTTCGGTTGTACTGGTTGGTGGCATCTTCGCCGCCATCCAATTCGCCAGATAACGGCCCATCAACCTGACGGGGCGGGCCGGAGCACAGGGTCCTGACTAGATCGCTTCCCGGCTCGCTTCCTTATAGGGTTGACGCAGATATTTGGAAACTTCGTCCTGCGCACCTTGGGTGTTGTCGCGGGTGCGTTGGGCCTGTGTGTACTCGTTCACTGCGCGTTCCCGTTGACCGGTGATATCGAATACCTTGCCCAAATAGATGTGAGTCCAGACTTCTGTCCACTTGGGTAGCAGGTCGCCGTTCAGGACCTCGCGGAATTCGTTGGCGGCCGACTGGTAGTTGTGCTGCAGGAAAAAAATCTCCGCCACACGGTAGTGCGCCATGGAACTGTTCCGCTGTGTATCCAGCGCCTTCTGGTATTCCCGCAGCGCGTCCGCAAATTCACTCACCTGCGCAAACTGCTCCCCGCGCCGGATTGCCACGTCAACACGCACTTGCGGACTCATGCGCAACACCTTGTTCGAAGGGTCGATCAAGACTTTCTTCGGCTTGCCGAACGTATCCACGGAAAATTCCGAGGAGGTGCCCATCACCTCGACCCGCTTTTCCTCGGGATTGCCCTCGGTTTCGATCCGGAGATCCACCGGCATCCGGAAGGTGTCCAAATCCTGGCTGATTTTGCCTTGGACACGGAATCCCTTGGTGGTGCGGAAGATGGTGTACTCCAGCTTGAACTCCGGGGCACTGTTCGACGAAACCCACTGAAGGAAGAAGTACTGCAATTCCTCGCCCATTGCGGTTTCGCAAGCCTTCCGGAAATCCTCCGTGGTCGCCGACTGCCAGTTCTTCTGCTCCATGAAGAGCTTTACGCCCTTGAAGAATTTCTCGTCCGTCATGGTACTGCGCAGCATGTGCATTACAACCGCGCCCTTGCTCGCGCTCAACGCCCAGTATTCGGGGGAATAGTCCTCCAACCGCGAAGTCTGGATTAGTGGCACGTTGTCGACCGTGAGGGCCGTAATCGCCGCATCCTTCATCCGCTGCTCCAGTGCACTGGCCCCCTTTTCCTTCTCCTGCCAAAGCGCCTCGGAGTACAACGCCATCCCGTTCTCCAGCCACAGGTGGTTCCGGTTGAGCGGCGAGGTCGCAATCTGCCACCACTGTCTGGAGATTTGGTTCGCCAGAACGTTGGTGTTGACGTCCTTGGAGATCGCGCGGGGGGAAAGGAAAACAACCCCGGCACCCGCATAGCCGTTCGGAGCGCCGTCCACCGTCTCCACGACCGTCAGATTCGCATAGGGGGCAATACCGAAAATGCCGGTAAAGTGGTTCACGATCTGCGCGGTGGAAGCACCGTAGGCGTTGGCGAACGGAACCTCATTTCCACGGAAGAACACTGACGTCGTCAAGCCATCCGTCGCGTTCTTGACCGGAGCACCCTTCACGACCGCAATGTCTCCGGGAAACGATGGCTTGTTGAACTCAAACGTGAAAACAGGGCCGGAACCGAAGGACAAGCCACCGGGACCAACCACTTGGTAACCGGCGGGAACCGTGATATTCAGCTTCGCCGTGAACCGGTCCGACGAGTAGCCCGAAATCGGAAACCATCGCGACGGGTATAGTAGGAATGCAAAATCCGGCTGGATGGACGCGAATTTGATCCCGTAGATCGGGGATTCCTCGCTCCCGGTCAACCGTCCGTCGTAGGTAAACGTGACGCTTACGGACTGGCCCTTCGGAAGGGGCGACGGAAAAGCCAGCCGAACGCTATGATCCTGCTGGTTGCGCGTGCCCGTCAGCGACTGTCCGTTGGAATCGACAATCTTTGAGATATTGAGGTTGTTATTGAGATCGAACGTGGCCGACGAGACGGCATCGTCGAGCGATGTGAATTTAACCGTCGCACGTGCCGAAACCGACTGCGTGTCCGGATTGATCTGCGCGTCGATCAAATAGCTCTCGACGTCGATTCTCGACCGCCGATCCTCCTGTCCATACAGGCTCCCCGACAACAGCAGCAATGCAAAGAATCGCAATCTCATCGTTTCCAACCCTCCAGCACTCGAACAACCTCATGGGCCGCACGGTCGATCGGATCACCTTCCGACCGCAACAGACCCACAACACGGGCCAATTCTTCCTTCATGGTCCCGCGTGCCGCACCGCCATCCAGCAACAGGCCCGCTTCCGCCGCGACCCGCGCACCGGTCATCGCATCCTGCATCAATTCGGCGGCAACTTTCCGCTCGGCGATCAGGTTCACCATCGAGAAGAAAGGCACATCCACCAACAGCTTTCCAATCGCCCAACTGACACCGGTCACCTTGTAGAAGGTCACCATCGGCGTACCCAGGATTGCGGCTTCCATGGTAACCGTCCCGCTGGCAGCCAGTGCCACATCGCAGTGGGCCATGGCATCCCAAGCCTCGCCCTCGATGGCCCGGATTGGACTACCACTCAACAGATCTTCGAACATGGCGGCTCCGAGTGTGGCCGCCGCGGGCAGAATGAACGACAACTGCCTATCCCGCGAAAGAATTTCCGCCGCCCGCTTCAACTCCGGCAGATGCCGGCGCACTTCCCCGCCCCGGCTTCCCGGAAGTACTGCAACCAATGGACGGTCGAAGGGGAGGTTGTGTTTCGCGAAAAATTCCTCCCGCGACAGCGTTGGCCGGACACGTGAGGCAAGGGGGTGGCCGATATAAGCCACGGAAATGCCGTGCTTCCGGAAGAAGGCTTCTTCGAATGGAAAGATGCAGAGCAGACGGTCGATGATGCGCCGCATCGTCTTGACCCTGCCCTGCCGCCAGGCCCAGACCTGGGGTGCCACAAGGTACACGACAGGCACGCCCATCGCCTTCAGTTTTGCGGCAACGCGGAAGTTAAAGTCCGGGGAATCGGTCAGGATGGCCAGATCCGGCTTCGAGGCCTCCGCGGCACGCACCAATTCCCGGAATCGGCCATAGATTCGGGGCAGGTGCTCCACAACTTCCACCAATCCGACCACTGCCAAATCCTCGGTCCGAATCACAGGCTCAACACCCTCTGCGCGCAAATTCGGCCCCGCACAGCCGAAAAACCGGCAGTCGGGCCACTGTTGGCGAAGCTTGGCGACAAGCTGACCGGCGTAGTAGTCCCCGGAAGCCTCGCCGGCGGAAACCAGAATGGACCTTGGTGGATTGGACGTGGCCAAATCCCAGCTTAACGCGCTAGACTAATGCGATGACACGCAAGTTCCCACGCGTCCTCCTTCTCCTCGCTGCAGCCATTCCCGCATCGGCACAGACCCCGGATTGGAGCAAAATCGGTCCCGAAGCCATGAGCCATTTCCAAGGACTCGTGCGGATTGACTCAACCGATCCCCCCGGCAACGAGACCCGGGTTGTGGACTATATCAAGAAGGTTTTCGACGCCGAGGGCATCACGTACACCGTCGTCGCCAAGGATCCCGCGCGTGCAAACATCATTGCCCGGATCAAGGGCAACGGTTCCAAGCGCCCCCTCCTGATCATCGGGCACAGCGACACCGTGAAGGTGGACGAGTCCAAGTGGAAATTCCCCCCGTTTTCGGCGACTCGAGACGGCGGCTGGGTCTACGGCCGCGGCACCTTGGACGACAAGCCAAACCTGATGGCTGCCATGATGACGATGGTCATGCTGAAGCGGAACAAGGTGCCGCTCGACCGCGACGTCATCTTCCTATCGGAAGCGGGCGAGGAGGCTTCGACCGGTCCCGGCATCGACTACGTCGTGACCGAGCACTTCGACAAGATCGATGCCGAGATTGCCATCGCAGAGGGAGGCGGGGTACGACGCAAGGACGGCAAGGTGCAGTACGCACTGATTCAAACAACGGAGAAGCAGCCCCGCGGCGCGACGTTGGTCGCTCATGGTCCGTCCGGCCACGGCTCGCGCCCACTGCGTACGAACGCATTAGTACACCTGTCGCGTGCCATTGACAAGGTAGCGATGTGGGACCCGCCCATGCGCTTCAACGACACCACACGTTACTACTTCGAAAAACTGGCGACGATTAGCAGCCCGGAGGACGCCGCACGCTACAAGGCTCTATTTGACCCAGCCAAATCTGCCGCAGTGCGCGAATATCTGGCGGACAACGACCCCGGTGCCTATTCAACGCTCCACACTTCCATCTCCCCCAACATCGTCCAAGGCGGATTCCAGGTAAATGTGATCCCATCTGAAGCCACCGCAACACTCGACATCCGCGCGCTCCCGGACGAGGACATGCCCGCATTCCTCGACATGATGCGCAAGGTAATCAACGATCCCGCCGTCGAGGTCGTGGCGAACACCCGCAACCAGCGCCCGGGCGCTGCGCCGTCCAGGATCGACACCGATGCATTCCATTCCATCGAGGCAGCCTATAAAAAGGTGTACGGGGCGACAACACTGCCCATGATGGCTACCGGCGCGACAGACATGGCCTTCCTGCGATCCAAGGGCATCCAATGCTACGGCGTGGGTGCGATGACCGATCTGGAGGATGCGCCCAAGGGCTTTGGAGCCCACAGCGACCAAGAGCGGATTCTGGACGAAGCGGTCTACAAGCACGTCCAGTTTTTCTGGGAAGCCGTAACGGCCATCGCCGCTTCCAAAAAGTAGCGGATTTCCACTAGTGCGCGTGTTACGCTGAATGGGATTCATCAGTCCCAATGGACCGCCCGACCCCAAAGGTATTGGGCGGCAAAAGGAATTTGGAGCGTTTTTGACACCTGAAACCAACGTCCGTACGGGCGCGAAGGTTGTAGTTGCAACCACCGTCGCGCTGGCATTCATTTCCTTTTGGCGGGCGGCATCCATCGTTCTAAGCGATCTGGCGTCCTCGGCCTTCTACGCCGGCGGCATCGCCGAGCAGGCAGTCGGCAAATCCGCACCCTGGTTT
>CAIYDY010000399.1 GCA_903925015.1 uncultured Acidobacteriia bacterium | reverse complement strand
GGACAATTCCACCCGCCCGCTCTACGACGTGATCGCAAGGATTACGGGGTCCGAATCGCCAGACCAGTGGATTCTCTTCGGCAACCACCACGATGCCTGGGTCCACGGTGCCAGCGACCCCCTTTCTGGAGCAACCGCCCAGATGGAAACTGCCCGCGCACTGGCCGAACTCACCCGCAAAGGCTGGAAGCCCAAGCGCACCATCATGATGGCATTCTGGGACGGCGAGGAATACGGACTCATCGGCTCAACCGAATACATGGAAAAGCACGCCGACGAGCTTTCGAAGAAACTGGTCGCCTACGTCAATTCCGATTCCTCCGGCAGCGGGCGCATCTCCATCGGTGGATCGCACACCCTCGAAGCGTTCATGATGGAGGTCGCGCGTGACGTCAAGGATCCGTCCAGCAGTAAATCCCTCCTGGAAACCTACCTCGCACCTCGCGACAACCCCCGCCGCAATGGAGCTGCTGCCAATCCGGCAGGTGAATTCCATATCTCGCCCTTGGGTTCCGGATCAGACTATACCCCTTTTCTTCAACATCTTGGAGTAGCATCCCTCAACATTGGCTTTGAGGGTGAGGACGGTGGCGTCTACCACTCCAACTACGACGACTTCTACTGGTACAGCCATTTTTCCGACAAGGACTTCACCCACGGACCCGCACTGGCCCAGGTTACGGCGACCGCCGTCATGCGTTTGGCCGGTGCGCCGGTGTTGCCGTTTGAATTCGGACGGTTCTCCAACACGGTTTTGCAGTACACCGATGAAATCGAGAAATTGCCCGGCCAGAAGACCAAGGCGGACCTCACCGCTGTCCGCGATGCCGTCGCCAAGGTCAAGAAATCGGCTGTGGCCCTCGACACCGCTTGGGCTGCGGCACTCCCGAAACTCGCCACCGCCGCTCCGGCCAAGCTCGCCGCGATCAACCAGATCCTTTATTCGAGCGAGCGCAACCTGACCCTCGACCCCGGTCTCCCCGGCCGTCCATGGTTCCGCCACCGCATCTATGCTCCCGGCATGTACACTGGCTACGCAGTCAAAACGCTTCCGGGCATCCGCGAGGCCGTCGAACTCAACCGCCCCGAGGAGGCAATCGTGCAAACCAAACAAGCCGCACAGGTACTGAACACCCTGAATGACCAGCTCATCCGGGTCGAAAAACTGCTGGGGGACCTGTAGATGTCGAAGCTTCTCGCCAACACGCCGTGGGGCGGCATCGAAATCGCCGATGCCCACGTTCATTTCTTCTCCCCGGCCTTCTTCCAGTCCATCGCCGAGCAGAAGAATGACCAGTTCTTCCCCAAAATCCTCGGCTGGGACGAACCCACGTCCCCGGAAGCACTCGCCATGCACTGGGTCTCCGAACTGGATCGCCACAATATCCAGAAGGCATTGCTGATCGCCAGCATCCCGAACGATACGAAATCCGTCGGCCCTCCGGTCCAAAACTATCCGGACCGCTTCTGCTCCATCTACATGGCCAACCCTCTACTGCCAAGCCCGGACATTCGGTTCCAGGCCGCAGCCAACGAGGATTCCGTCAGCGGCATCTTCCTGTTCCCGGCGATGCACCATTACCCCATGCACCACGACAAGGTCTGCGCCTTGGTCCAAGTGGTCGGCTCCAAGCCCGGAAACCTGGTCTATGTCCACTGCGGCGTGCTCAGCATCGGTTTCCGCAAGAAACTCGGGCTCCCCTGCAATTTCGACATGCGGTTCTCGAACCCCGTGGACCTCCACGGACTTGCAACCCGCTTTCCCCGCGTCAACTTCGTCATCCCCCATTTCGGTGCCGGTTTCTTCCGCGAAGCCCTCATGGTGGCCTCGCAGTGCCCCAATGTCTACCTCGACACCTCCGGTTCCAATGCGTGGGTCAAGCTGATTCCGGAGGGTCTCACCTTGACGAAGGTATTCCGCAGGGCTCTCGACGTCCTCGGACCCAAGCGCCTGCTCTTCGGCTCGGATTCGTCCTGGTTTCCGCGCGGCTGGGTCCCCGGGGTTCTTTCCGACCAGCTGGAAATCCTCCGCGAAGTCGGCGTGGACCATGAGGCCGCCAGCGATATTCTAGGTGGAAATCTGAGGCGCCTGCTCGCGGGATAAATTTGAGAATTTTCCGCCGTCGCGCCACTACATCTATATCTAAGGGTGTTCTCATTCCCGTTGCTCCAGACCAGCCGCCGCCGACACGGCTCTTCTGACGACCGCCTTGGCCGCCTAGGCAAGGTGCTCGACCGTCTAGACATAGAATTCCCGCGCGACAATCCTGAGTCCGTTCTCGGTTCCGTCCCGCCGCAGCCCATCCCGAGGCGGAGCGGTCCCGTCCGGATTCAGCCGTTGGAACTGCCAATCCCCTTCGAAGGCCGGGTTGCCGTGCTCGAAGGAGCATTTCAGGCGGAGTCCGGCAAGAAGGGGCTCCAAGTCCGGGAATTTTCCGCCTCCGATTTCTCCGCTTGGACCAACTTTGCCCCCGGGATCGTCGTCGCGCCCTTGGACGCAGCACTCTGGCTTGCCGATCAGAAGCTGCGCGGTTTGGCAGACGTGAAGACCCTCGATACTGCGATCATCGTGACCACCCGTATCGACGACACGCCGCTAGCCGAACACCACCGCGAGCTCCTTTGGTGTGCGTTTGAGGTTCCGGTTTTCGAGCAGTTGAAGTCGTGGGATGGCACCGTGGTTGCACGCGAGTGCGAAGTGCACGACGGACTCCACGTGGTCGACCGTGAAGCGGTATTCCACTTGTACGAGGCCGAGCTACTGGTAACCCAGCTCGCGTCGATGTCGATGCCTGTTGTGCGCACCCGTACGGGCTGGACGGGGGAACTGCAGGCCAACCACTGCGAGTGCGGTAAGGAAACGCCCCGGTTGAAGAATTTGGCGCACGTGAAGCCCAAAGTGATGGCCGCGGCAGCGGGCCGGCGTTATTAGGGCGTTGAGTCCATCATCTCAACCTTATGACGCGGCCCTCAAAGCGATCCTAAAGGGCAAATCAGGCCTGAGCTTCCGGTTTCTCGCAAACGCCGATCTGCAGATCAAGCCCTTGCGTGCCGTACGATCTCTGGACCCGGCGGATGCATAATCCAAGCATGCCCGCCTCTGTGAACGGTGCATACGTTGAGCAGCACAATGGCGGCTACTATGTGGCTGGTGTGCGGGTTTCGCTCGACTCGGTTGTTTAATGCCTTCAACCGCGGCGAGTCCCCCGAAAGCATCCTCCTGGATTTCCCCGCGCTCGAACGATTGTCAAACGTCTACGGAGCGATTGCCTTCTACCTCGACAACAGGGCGCGGAGCGACCAATACCTTGCGGAGTCCGAGCGCGACTTCGAACCGAAGGGAATCGCGCTCAAGGACATCCACCCCGAACGCTGGGAGCGTTTCCAACTGGAACAAGCCGCCTTGGCCGGTTCCCGCATTTGAAGGTACGGCTCCAAGCGGACGCCGACCTCCGGTTTGCGACTACGGCGACGAAGTTGCCGTAGACATGCAGAGGCGGTTCGGCGGCACGATTCGAGCATCGACTTCGCGATGTCGATCAACTGGACGAATCTGGATTTCGAGGATTGCACGACCCGGACCTTCTGGAGTGGGAGGCAGATCATGATCGGGTTGTTGTGTCCCACGACTACCGGACCATGCTACATCACTACCAGATGCGCCTTTTGGCTGGGAAACGAAGTCCCGGTTTGCTGGTTGCAACCCAAAAGAAGTCCACTGGCGAGGTTGCGGAGTCGATCATATTCCTCTGGTCGGCATACACCCCGGACGAGTTGGAAGGGCAGGCCTTCCATCTGCCATCGCTGATTCCGCACGTTTTCGTCTGGTGATTATGCTGGATCGCGGGTCAACCGGCGTTGACGAAAGCGGTACCATCCGGTCATTGCAATTCCAATGGACTGTCAACAACTGAGCCTCAATCGGCGGCTACTGCGCGGCTGGCAATCTTAAAAGATCGCGGACTGTGTTTAGGAGCTCGTCGGGATGTTTTGTCACGTCGATCGTTGCAAGAATAAGACTATAGTCGCTGGACTTGAATTGCCAGCAGCACTGCTTGCCAGGTAGAGCACGGATGCCGCTGTGGTGTGGATAAAGCAGAATCGTGGCGCAGCTCTTATAAACGTGAGCGTAGGCGTGCATCTGGTAGGCGTCCTTTTCATCGACGCCGAAGTTGGGTTTACCAGGATCGAGCTTCTTCCACTTCGTGTCCAGTACGAACACATCGGCCCCATGTTTGACATGAACGTCAGGCTTCATCCGGAAGCCGTTATCGCTGGTGAGGCAGGCGTTCGGCCCTTGAGTGTTGACCTCGTAGCCAAGCGGTAGGCAAGCCTTTCCAACCAGTGCGGCCACGTAGTACTCGAACAGGACGTTCATGTCAAACAGCAATGCGATGCCTTCTCGATTGCTGCCGTGCGCGGTCTGATACTCAGACAAAAGGAACTGTCTCGCCAGCCTAGCCAATACGCTCCATTGCTGATTGACTCGGTCGAGCACGAACTTGCCCGCTAGAGCCTCGCAGGCCGATACCAGTTGTACCTCTGAAAAATGCGCCAAAATCTCGTTCAGGAGGCGCTGCGTTCCGGCGCGAACGGATCGCCTCTGGAGAAATATCACTGCGCACAACAGCAGCCGATTGAGGCTGGTGTCGGCAGTAAACTCGTCGTACCGGCAGGCGAGCTTTTGTGGACTTGCGGCCAGTTTCGTAAATTGCCGCGTCAGATCCATCTTGCCGCGTAGACGGCTCAGATCGTCCTCGTGCCGGCAGTAGAACCGGGACAATCCGGCGCGAACCTGAGCTTGGAGTCGTTGCGCGAACAGGCGGATAAGTAATTCAAGCAGGTCAGAATTCTGGTAGTCGAGGTCGGTGAGTTCACCATCATGAACGGGTACGTCCCACGCGGTCCCGATCATCCGCATTAATACTCGGCGGGTACACCCCTCACCAAGACCTTCGATCTTAGGAAGAATCTCGAGTCTGGTGCCAGCAGACGCCAGCATACCAACGTATTGACGGGTCGTGATTTGGTTCTTGCCCGTCCACCCAAACGCCTTCGCAGCCCACTGCACACGTTCAAGCGCTTCAATTTCATGAATGGTAAAGTCACCCGGCTTCTGGCCAACCGACGCTTCCTGGTGCTCGTGAAGTTGGACTCTTTTCACATTAATACCGAGGCCGCGTCGTAGCCATCGGTGGTGAACTCGTCATTGAGAGAATAGCGCCAGCGCTTCTCCTCGCTCTCCATCCCGGGAGCGGAGAGTTCCTTCCGGATGATGAAGCATCCATCTTCCCTTTGATCGTTAAGCACCGCTCGAACCTTTTCCCAGTCCTCATAGAAGTACTCAGTGAGCAGCGGAATGACCTTACTTCGCATAACCCGATCAAGATCATCCAGAGTTTGGACATCGATGAAGTAGCTGTGGCCTATCTGGTGGTCGCGATCGAACCGGTACTCGACACGGCGGTTGATCGCCTCAAGCAGAGTGCCAAGGTGTATGCCGGTAACCGTCCTGTTGAGGCGGGTGTAGTCGGGCATCATCTCTTCGAACTCAAACCGTCTGCGGAGCGCTGTATCGAGCAGGGCGATCGAGCGGTCGGCAGTGTTCATGGTTCCGATGACATGCAGATTCCCGGGAACGCCAAAGCGTTTCTGCGAGTAAGGCAGCATGACAGTGAGTTCGTTAGCCGCTTTCAGCCGCTTGTCCGGTTCGAGCAATGTGATGAGTTCTCCGAGAACCTTGGAGACGTTTGCCCGGTTGATCTCGTCAATGATAAGAACACACGGCATACTCCCCTGTGATTCTGCGTGCTCGCAAATGTTGCGGAAGATTCCAGGGCACGGTGTGAGGCGAAAACCAACGCCATCAGTGACCGGACGCAGACCTTCGACAAACTCCTCATATCCAATTGATTGATGGAAGGTGGTAAAAACGACGCGACCCGCCTTGACGAGCGTTTTGTAGGCCTCCATGATTCGCGGGCGATCATCTACACCATCGCCCGGGGCTCGGCCTTCGCATATCTCGACGGCCAGCTGCGCTGTTTTCCAAGTCTTGCCGGTCCCCGGAGGACCATACAGGATAAGGTTGAGTGGATGTCCCGGTGACGGCGTCTTGGGCTGAGGTTCCTTGACCTCACCCTCACCCGTCGGAGACAGTTGCGGCTGAGGCTGTTTGGCACCGTCGCCAGTGTCATTGTAGCTAGTCACGACCCAAAGGAAGCCCTGAACATCCCAGAGGTCGCGGGGTTTCCAGTCCCACTTGGTCAACTCCTTTTGGATCTTAAGTGCCAAGTCAAGAAAAGCCTGATATTCGACGGCACTCATGACCGCCGTCCTGAAGAGACCCTCTCCGGTCAGCTGCTTGGCGGCCCTTTGCATGTACCGCGTCTTGATGGCGACCGCCTCCGACGGCTTGGCTAGGGCGAGAACGGAAGTCACAAGCGACCTCACCATGCCGAAAGCAACTCCGCCTCCGAGACCGCTGCTCAGGATCGGGTGAATGCGGTCAGCAGCGTTCCCCGCAGCCACGGCCGCTAGTTCCTTTGACAGCAGCATCTCGCCCAATGCCACTGACACTTCCCGCTTCGCGTTCGCGCCGCCCTTGGCAATTGCGTCGAATGCGCGCCATCCAACAAAGTTGGCTGGCTTTGTCATTACTAAATCCAGAAATTGGAGGCCGATGTTCTCCGGCTTGTCTCGATCAGGACCATCGAGGATTGTCTTCGCCTTGTGGATGAGTGCGTCTTTGTAGCCGCGCTCCTGATCAAAATAGACTCCATGGTCCTGCTGGAAATCTATAAACGGGTCACACCATTTGCGAAACGCGCCGCGCATGTTCTCAAGTTCTTCGAGGAAAAGATCCATAAGCGCCACCCTTTCAAGGCACAATCCGCCACCGGAAACAACTGCCCATTCGCTGAGGCCGGGCAGATGCTAGGAGCCGAGCCCCAAGCTACGCCACCCAAACTACCCCAGCGTATTCACACTCAACGCCCGTCCGCCCTCGAAAGCCTCAATAGCCGGGGTCTGTTTCAAAATCCATCCCAACTCATCGATTCCTTCCAGCAAACACGTCTTCGAGAACGAATCCACCGCGAACTCCACTTTGGTCCCGTCCGGCAACGCCAGCGTCTGGGCCGCAAGATCCAACGTCACCAGCGCATCCTCTGCTAGCAAGAACATCTTTGCATGCACCTCCGGCGAAACGACCACCGGAATCAGCGAATTTTTCAAGGCATTCCCCTTGAAGATATCCGCGAACGAGGTGCTCACCACGGCCCGGAAGCCGAACTGGGTCAGAGCCCACGGGGCGTGCTCGCGCGAACTGCCGCAGCCGAAGTTGTCGCCGGCTAGCAGAATCTGCGCGCCCTGTCCGCGCGGCGTGTTCAGGATGAAGTCCGGCTTCGGCGTCCCGTCGGTTTCATACCGCCAGTCGCAGAACAGGTTCTTGTCCAGACCCTCCTTCGACGTCGTTTTCAGGAAGCGCGCCGGGATGATCTGGTCGGTGTCGATGTTGTTGATCGGCATCGGCACCACACGGGATTGAAAGGTCGTAAACGGAATCACAGAATGCTCCTAATGTCGGCGACAACGCCCGCAAGGGCGGAGGCCGCGGCGGTCAGCGGCGATGCGAGGAACGTGCGTCCCCCCTTGCCTTGGCGCCCTTCGAAATTGCGGTTCGAGGTCGAAACGCTGTACTGGCCCGGCTGCAGCTGGTCGCCGTTCATGGCGATGCACATCGAGCAGCCCGGCTCACGGTAATCGCAACCGGCTTCGCGGAAAATCTCCGGCAGTCCCTCGGCAATCGCCTGGCGCTTGACGTCCATCGACCCCGGCACCACCATCACCCGCACCTTCGGGTCCACCTTGCGGCCCTTCAGCACCGCAGCCGCCGCGCGCAGATCCGAAATCCGCGAGTTCGTGCAGCTGCCGATGAAGACCACGTCCACCGGACGCCCCAGCACCGGCTTGCCGGCTTCGAGGCCCATGTAGGCCAGCGCCTTTTCGACGTTGTCGCGGTCCAGCGCGTCCGCGATCCCGGAAGGATCGGGCACCGCGCCCGTGATCGACACGCCCATGCCCGGATTCGTACCCCACGTGATCATCGGCTCCAGCGTGTCGGCGTCGATGGTCACCGTGCGGTCGAACACCGCGCCCTCGTCGGTCGGCAGAGTCTTCCAGTAGGCGACGGCCTTGTCCCACTCCTCACCCTTCGGGGCGAACGGACGGCCCTTGAGGTATTCGAACGTGGTTTCGTCCGGTGCAATCATACCGGCGCGCGCACCGGCCTCGATCGACATGTTGCAGACCGTCATCCGGCCTTCCATGGAGAGCGCCCGGATGGCGGAACCGGTGTATTCGAGCACGCAGCCCGTCGCGCCGCCCACGCCGACCTTGGCGCAGAACGCGAGGATGATGTCCTTGGCCGTGACGCCCGGCTTGAGCGTGCCGTCGACCTGGACCTTGAAAGTCTTCGACGGGCGCTGCAGGAGGCACTGGGTGGCAAGCACGTTCTCGACTTCGGAGGTGCCGATGCCGAATGCCAGCGCGCCGAAAGCGCCGTGGGTCGCGGTGTGGCTGTCGCCGCAGACCACTGTCATGCCGGGCTGGGTGAATCCGAGCTCCGGTCCCATGACGTGGACGATGCCCTGGTGTTCGGAATGCACGCCGTAGTGGGGTACGCCGAACTCCTTGCAGTTGATGTCGAGCTGCGCGACCTGGTTGGCCGCGATGGGATCGAGGATCGGCAGGGAGCGGTCCGACGTCGGGATGCTGTGGTCCGTGGTCGCGATGGTGAGGTCGGGACGGCGGACTTTCAAGCCCCGCGCGCGGAGGCCGGAAAAGGCTTGGGGCGAGGTGACTTCATGCACCAGGTGCAGGTCGATGTAAATGAGGGACGGGGCTCCCGGCTCTTCACGCACGAGGTGCGCGTCCCAAACTTTCTGGCTGAGTGTTCTTAAAGGGCTTGGCAAACTGCTTCTCCCACTTGTTGAGTCGTGGCCGGGGTTCCGGCGGGTTTCAAATCGGCTGTGACGCGGCCGCTGGTGAGGACTGCTTCGGTGGCGCGGTTGACTGCGGCGGCTTCCTCGACGAGGCCGAAGCTGTATTCCAGCAGGGCCGCGACGCTGCCGATGGCACCGAACGGATTGGCTTTGTTTTGTCCCGCGATGTCGGGGGCTGAACCGTGCACGGGCTCGTAGAGGCCGGTCCAGGCACCGTTCGGCTTCTTCGCACCGATGGAGGCGGAGGGCAGCATGCCGATGGAACCGGCAAGGATCGCGCCTTCGTCGCTGAGAATGTCGCCAAACATGTTTTCCGTCACGAGGACGTCAAAACGCTTCGGATTCAGGACGAGCTGCATGGCGCAGTTATCTACGAGCAGGTGGTCGAGTTCGACATCGGGGTAGTCCTTGGCCACTTCGACCACGACCCGACGCCACAATTGCGATGTTTCGAGCACATTCGACTTGTCCACCGACGTCAGCTTCTTGCGACGCTTGCGGGCCAGTTCGAAACCCATGCGGGTGACGCGGTCGATTTCCGACTGCGTGTAGGCCATCGTATTCACAGCGCGCGGCTCGGGACCGTCGGTATAGATGCCGCGCGGGGTCCCATAATAGATGCCACCGTTGAGTTCGCGGACGATGATCATGTCCACGCCGTCCACCAGATGGTTCTTGAGCGGGGAGGAATCGAGCAGCGCCTTGTAGCTGCGCACCGGGCGGAGGTTGGCGAAGACGCCCATCGCCTTGCGGATGCCGAGCAGGCCGCGTTCGGGACGCTTTTCCGGCGGCCATTCGTCGAACTCGGGGAGGCCGACCGCGCCCATCAGGACGGCGTCGGCTTCGAGCGCGAGCTTTTCGGTTTCGGCCGGGAACGGGGTTCCGGTCTTGTGGATGGCGATGCCGCCAAGAAGGGCATCCTTCAGGTTGAGGGTGTGGCCCCACTTCTGGCACACCACTTCGAGGACGCGGACGGCTTCCGCCGTGACTTCGGTCCCAATGCCGTCGCCCGGCAGGACCAGTATGTTGAGATTCATATTCTTGTGTCTGAACTAGGCCAAGACGAGTTGGGAACGCCGCGCGAGATCGGCAATTTCCTCGTCCATCAGGCCCTTCTTATTGTCCGCCAAGGCGGTGATTTCGCCGTAGACCACGTCCAATTGTTCCTTGGAAAGGTCGAAGCCCAAGTCTTCCAAGCGCTTCTTCAGCGCGTGGCGACCGCTGTGCTTTCCGAGGACCAGCTTGCCTTCGGGAACACCGACCGACTTCGGATCGATGATCTCATACGTCGTCCGCTCCTTCAGGTAGCCGTCCTGGTGGATGCCTGCCTCGTGCGCGAAGGCGTTGCGACCCACGATGGCCTTGTTCGGCTGCGGTCCGAAACTGATGATTCCACTGAGCAGCTGGCTGGAGCCGTAGAGGTGCTCGGCGTTGATGCCTGTTGTATAAGGATAACGGTCGTGGCGGGTCTTGAGGACCATCACGATTTCTTCGAGCGAGCAGTTCCCGGCGCGTTCGCCGATGCCGTTGATGGTGCATTCGACCTGGCGGGCACCCGCTTGGATGGCCGCCAGCGAGTTGGCGACAGCAAGGCCAAGGTCATCGTGGCAGTGGACGCTGACGATGGCGGTATCTCCCAAGGCCTTCACGATGTGGCCGATTTTGGCGCCGTATTCCTCGGGGGTGGAGTAGCCGACTGTGTCGGGGATGTTGACGGTGCGGGCACCAGCGGCGACGACGGCCTTCGAAACCTCTTCGAGGTAGTCGAGATCGGTACGGGCACCGTCTTCGGCCGAAAACTCCACGTCGTCGACGTGCTTGCGGGCAAGTTCGACGGCGGCGCACGCGTCGTCCACCACCTGCTGGCGCGATTTCTTCAGCTTGTACTTGAGGTGGATGTCGCTGGTGGCGATAAAGGTGTGGATGCGGGGCCGTTTGGCGTGTTGCAGCGATGCCGCCGCGCGCTCGATGTCGCCACGGGTGCAGCGAGCAAGCGCCGCGACCTGCGTGGACTCGAATTGGCGGCTGACCGCGTCAACAGCCTCGAAATCGCCGTCGGAGGCGATGGGGAAGCCTGCTTCGAGGATGTCAACGCCTAGCTCGACAAGCTTGGCGGCCATCCGGAGCTTTTCGGGGACGTTCATGCTGCATCCGGGGGACTGTTCGCCGTCCCGGAGAGTGGTATCGAAGATCCATACGCGGTTGTTCATGGTTGGAAGGTACTCCAAAACCATTATGGCGGGGGTGGCGTGGATTAGGCAAATTTATTTTGTTGGCGGATGGCATTAGCGGGGCTAATGGTCTGGTCTTGGCCGAGAGCGTCATTGACGAGTCCCTAAGTAACTCCTTGACATCCCCCCCCGGCAATTAAAATTCCAATGTCCAAGGTGATGATGTGGTGCGAAGCCGCAACGGAGTGGCTGGTCCCGACAAACGCCCCAATTGCTGTATTCGGAAAGTATTCGGAAGGAGCCAACAATCAAGTGAGCAACCTAAAGCAGTTTCTTGTAGTAATGTTTGTGATCTTTATGATGACGATACTCGAAGCGCCCCTCTGGGCTACTTGGCTCGTCGGAATGGTTGTCTGGGGGCTTTTGCCCGGGAAATCGGAGTAATAGCTTCCGGCTCCCGGAGCTCTCGATCCCCACCTTCGTCTGGCGTCATGAATGTGATCGTCTGCCCAAGTTGAACCTCCACTGAAACACTGAAACAATACGGATGCGACCGCAACTGGCGTATATTGAAGGAAGGGAGGGAACCCGCCATGGACTGGTCCAATTGCACAATCGTCGAAACCAAGCATGACGTGCAACGAGGTCGTCCGGTCCTCAAGGGCACCCGCATGCCGGTCGATGACATTGTCGACAACTGGGAGGCCGGAATCGATGCGCCCGACATCGCGGAATTCTTCGAATTGCGTCTTGGAGACGTGACCGCGATTCTCAAGTACGCGTCAAGCCATGCACATGCGCAGAGTTCTGTTTGATAAGAACGTCCCGGTGCCGCTTCGGCGACACCTCAAGGGGTACGTGATACGGACCGCTGCGGACGAAGGTTGGGGACAGATCTCGAACGGTCTGCTTGTTGATTTCGCATCGCGGGCGGGCTACGATGTTCTTCTAACCTGTGACCAAAACATCCACTACCAGCAGAACTTGACCGGTCGAACGATTTCGTTGGTGGTCCTCGAGTCCAATATTTGGACCGCCGTGTTGCCGAAGGTGTCGGAGATCGTGGCCGCATTGGCGCGGACAACTCCCGGCTCGTTTGAGGCGATTCCCATCGAAGTACCACAGAAACCTCGTCGGCTCTCGGACTTGTGAACGCGGGATCCCCCTTGTTGGGAATGACGACGGTCAGGGAGGGAAGAGCACGACGACGGTTCCGGTTCCGCTCACGCCCAGCTCGGAAGCCGTATGTAGTTTTCGGGATTGACCAAGCTCGCGACCAAGATATCCTCGTCAATCTCTTCCCAATGAATCGCCAAGCCGTCCCCCATCAGTTCCCACGATGAACGCTGTGTCGGCGTCGCACGAGCCAGCCGCGGAAAACAAGCCAGCGGAGCCGTGACCTTCCGGCCATCGCCAAGCACGACCGTCAAGCCGTCCGCAGTGCAATCCACTCCAACCGCTGCGACTTCATTTGTTTCCAGCAAAGTAGGCATGCCATCTCTCCAAGAAGAACTCCCGATACTGCACAACGACCTCGCGAACCTCGGTCAATTCGTGGCTCCGCAGTCCGTGGTTGGTGGCCAGCGAAGCTGCCAGCCTTCGATACGTGGATGTGTGGCGGCTCCCGTCCCTGTATGCTGACGAAGTAGAACCGGTATCCGCGAACCCTCAGCAAGGCAGGCAAAAAAACGAGTCTACCGCATCGGCCGTGGGATGCCCCTCCAAAACACGGTCGGAGGAAAGTCCGCTTCGAGGATGTTCACGCCGAACTCGACTATTTTGGCTGCCATCAGTAAGGTGAAACACGTGCGTTGGACGAGGACACTTCCATCGGCCCGCATTGGACTGTGAAATGCCCATGGTTTATGCTAATCTGACACCCAGTAGGCCGGATTGGCTCCCAGCATCCTGCCCAAACGGAGGTTTGATGTCAGAAGCCGTTGACGCCTTGGCCACGCCAATACTCGAAGTATCGCCAGTCGCAAGCGCCGACCGGATCTCCTCCATGGATGTCCTCCGCGGTGCCGCGCTACTTGGAATTGCGATCATGAACATCGTGTTTTCCGCACTGCCCATGGCTGCAGATTGGAACCCCAAGGTCTCTGGAGGCTCCACCGGAATCAACCTCGCAGCATTTTTCTTCCAATACGTCCTTTGCGACGGCAAGATGCGCGGGATTTTCTCCATCATGTTCGGTGCCGGCTCCTACTACCTCGTCATGCGCGGGGCCAAGCGGGGGGCGGGCATCGAGGCGGTGGAAGTCTATTACCGGCGGACCCTCTGGTTAATGCTGTTCGGCATGGCCCACGCCTACCTGATTTGGCATGGGGACATCCTTTATCCCTACGCCCTGCTCGGACTCATTCTGTTTCCCCTGCACCGTGCCAACCCAAGGTCCCTGCTGATTGGAGCCGGAATCGGCGTGCTCGTGATGACGGGCTGGAGTGTGCGGCAGGGATTCAAGCTCCAGGAGACCCATCGACTCGCCATGGAAGCAGAAAAGGTGACCGCAGCCAACAAACCGCTCACCGACGACCAAAAGGAAGCGAAGGAGTCTTGGGAACAGCGGCGGAAGTACTTCAATCCGTCTGCCGACGACTTGAAAAAGGAACGAGCCATGTATTCGGGCTCCTATTTCAACCTTGTGGCCAAGCGTGCGGGCAAAGTCATGGAATGGCACTCCGAACCCTTCTACATGAGCGGTTGGGACATGTTCGTAATGATGCTGATTGGAATCGCATTCGCTAAAACCGGGGTGCTGGCTGCTAGCCGGTCGTTCGGGTTCTACACACGGATGATGATGGCCGGTTACGCGATCGGGTTGCCGATCGGCGGTGCCGCCGCTTGGCTGGCCTGGAAGCAAGGTTTCGAACCCACCCAAACCGTCTTCGTGTTCAGTACCTACCAAGCCGCCCGGGTCGCGATGACGCTCGGACACATGTCCGCGCTCTTGCTCCTCTGCAAGGCCGACTGGCTGCCCGAATTGCGGAAACGGCTAGCTGCAGTCGGGCAAACGGCGCTCTCCAACTACATCGCCCATTCCCTGATTTACGGGTTTGTATTTTATGGCTACGGTCTCAACCAGTTCGACAAGCTCCAACGCCACCAGCTGTATTTTGTCGTGCTGGGGATGTGGCTGTTCTCCCTAGCGGCTAGCCCGATATGGCTGGCCCATTTCCGTTTCGGACCGTTGGAATGGTGCTGGCGCTCCCTGACATATTGGAAGCGCCAGCCATTTCGGATTCAGGTGGATGCCGTAGCCGCCTCCGTTCCGGAGGGCCTCCAGGCCTAGGCCAAGGACTTGCCGTAAAGAGCGAGGAGCCGGCTCCACGCCTTCTCGGCCAAAGGTTCGCTGTAGACTCCCGAATCCGGCGGGCACCACCCGTGGGCGGCACCGTAGACTTCGATTTCCGCCGACAAGCCAGCCTTTTCGAAGGTCTCCTTGAGCGTGCCCTTGTCGTTGGGTGAGCGCCCGTCGTCATTCTGCGCGATCGCAACGAGGAACTGGGCTTTCGTTTTTGATGCCTGCAGATGAGGGCTGTTGGGGTTCTGGGTTACCAATCCGCCGCCGTGGAAAGAGGCGACGGCTCCCACGCGGTCGGGCATCGCCGCCGCAGTCCGGAATGCCATAGGGCCGCCCATGCAATAGCCCTGGGTTCCGATCTTCCGGTTCTTGGCGACCGACGCTTGCCCATCGAGCCATCCAACGAACGCCTTGGCGTCCGTCATATGGGTGCCTTCGTTGAGGGCTTGGGCCAGCGGCATCAATTGCTGGATCGGAGTGGTGGAACCGTTCTCCGCAGTCGGGGCCTTCTTGGTGCGGTAGAACGGATTCACCACCAGAACGGAATAGCCGGATTCGGCGAGCCGCTTGCCCATCTGCCGGAATGCGGGGCGGAGGCCGAAGATGTCCGGCCAAATGAGAACGCCTGCTGCGGAGCCGGTCGCCGGATGCACGAAATAGCAATCCGCCTGGCCGTCGGGAGTCGTGATCGTGACGTCCGATTCCGCCACTGTCGCAGCATTCGCGACTGTCGGGAGCATCATCGCGATTCCCGCACCCACCATGACGCCGAATTGCTTGCGGGTCACGAGGCAGCGCGCCTCGTAATCCTGCTGGTCTGCTTCAAAATGATCCTGATCGCACATGTTCGCTCCTTGTATGGGCTTCCCATTTTCCATGGGACTCCCTCGCGATATTTTACATCGGTTGGGACTGCCACAGGTTCCACGGTACCTGCGCCATCGGCGGTTTCGCCCCCACCCGTGTTAACCTGAGCATTGCTAGAATGGCTCTGATTGCCCCCTCCCTTCTCGCCGCCGACTTCGCACGGCTTGCCGACGAAATCGCCAAAGTCGAGTCCGGCGGGGCGACCCTGCTCCACTTGGACGTGATGGACGGCCACTTTGTCCCGAACCTTACCATGGGCCCGCCACTGGTTAAGTCGGTGCGCAAGGTCACAAAGTCCATTTTCGATGTCCACTTGATGATCACGGACCCCGACGCCTATGCGGCGGTTTTTGTCGACGCCGGGGCGGACATGGTTTCGGTTCACTACGAGGCGGCCCGGCATCTGGACCGCACACTCCATCTAATTCAGGACAGGGGCGCCAAGGCTGGGGTAGTCTTGAATCCCGCCACACCGGTTTGGGTGCTCGAAGATGTTCTGGATGTGGCCGATTACGTGCTCGTCATGAGCGTGAATCCGGGCTTCGGCGGCCAGAAGTTTATCCCAAATTCCCTCAACAAGATCCGGCGGCTGGATTCCATACGGCGCGAACGTGGTTTGGGCTTTGCGATTGAGATAGATGGCGGGGTTGGACCCGAAAATGTGGAAGCCATTGTCCAGGCCGGTTGCGACTGGCTGGTGGCGGGCTCCTCGGTATTCAACAGTGCCGACCCGGCCCAGGCCGTGCGGTCCATGCAACAGACGGCAGACAGCGCTGTTTTAGCGCGGGCGTAGTTAGAAGAAGTTAGAGTCAAGGAACAACAGACATCCGATGCGGCAACGTAATTCACTCACAGTCATCGCGGCGACCAGCCTCGCCTTCCTGCTGCTTTCGGGCTTCAGCTTCCCCTTCCATCGGAAGAAGTACGAAAAGCCCATTTCCAAGGACACGCTGCAGCCCGACAAGGTCCTGTTCGACCGGGCCATCCGGAATATCGAAAAGGGCAACTACGAAGTTGCGCGCCTGACTCTCAACACGCTGATCAATACCTACGACACCAGCGAATTCCTCGCCAAGGCGAAACTCGCGATTGCCGACAGCTGGTACCGCGAGGGCGGCACCCACGGATTGGCCCAGGCCGAGGCCGAATACAAGGACTTTATCCTGTTCTATCCGACTATGGCCGAGGCGGCCGAGTCCCAGTACAAGGTCTGCGAGATCCACTACAAGCAGATGGAAAAGGCCGACCGCGACGCCTCGCAGGGAACGCGGGCCGAGGATGAGTGCCGCCAAGTGCTTGTCCAGTTCCCCAATGCCGCGCCGTTCAACAAGAAGGCCGAGCAGATGCTCCGCAACGTCCAGGAGGTTCTGGCCGACAAGGAATTCCGCGCGGGCGATTTCTACCACCACAAGGGCAGCTATCCCGCCGCAGCCAGCCGCTTCGCCTACGTCACCAGCCAATACCCGCTGTACAGCGCGCCCGACGAGGCACTGTGGAGCATGGCCGACTCCTATAAGAAGATGGGCGACCGCTTTGAGACCCAGGAGGGCGATGCCTTGGCGAAGTTGGTGAAGGAATACCCGCTCAGCAGCCACGTCGATGGTGCCAAGGAACGGCTCACCGCTTTGAAGCGCGCCATCCCGCAAGCGGATCCCGCCGCGTATGCCCGCCAGAAGTACGAACTGGAAAATCGCACCAAGGCTGGCATGCTCAGCAAGGCTGTCGGACTGGTTTCCGGTCATCCTGACACCCGTTTGGCCGCCAAGATGGGGACTCCCGCCATGCAGACCATCCGTCCGATGGTTCCGGTCAGCGTGCCGCAGGTTGCCGCCGGTGGACAGAACGGCGTCAGCGACGTGGTTGGTGGCGTGGTGAACGATACCGCCAACTTGGACAAGAGCCAGGATGCCCGCATGAGTTCCCAGAACGGTGTGGTCAAGACTGAGGCTGTCGGTACCGGCGAGCAGAAGGCCAGCGTCAGTTCCAATGGCCAGGGGACAGGCGACAATGCCAAGGCGACGGAAGTCGTCCCTCCGACCAACCACCCGGCGACCGCCCAGCAGATCAAGCAATACGAGAAGCTTCAGGCGAAGGCCAAGGCGCAGGCTGAGCGCTTGGCCAAGAAGCAGGCGAAGTCGGGCAAGGCTCCGGCGGCAGCGCCCGCACCGGCCGACCAGCCAGCCGGTGCCAAGCCTGCGGCATCCACTCCAGCGGCTGCAACTCCCGCTGCTACTCCAGCCAAGCCATGAGTCGGATTCTTCTCGCCGACGACAGCCCCCATGCCCAGCGCATGGGGGAGCGGATTCTGCGCGACGAGGGCCACGAAGTCATCACGGTCAGCGACGGGCGCGTCGCAATGCTGCGATTGCAGGACGCCGAGCCGGACCTAATCATCGCCGACATCTCCATGCCGGAGGTGACTGGTTTTGAATTGTGCGAATTCGTGAAACGCACGTCGGGCCAGCCAGTAATTCTGACGGCTGGTGCGGTTGAGCCGATTGACGAGGCCGAAGTGGACCGGGTGCGGGCCGACGGAATTCTCAAGAAACCGTTCGAGGCGAGTCTGGTGCTGGCGTCGATCGGGCGCTTTGTCACCCGAAGCCCTCGTGCGTCCAAAGTACGCCCCGGAGAGGCGGTGCAGTCCTCACGTCCCGCTGCTCCGAGGACAGTTGCGGTGCTGGACCCAGAGCAGGTTCGTGCTGCGGTAACGGTAGCCCTCGACGAGGCGATGACGGAGCTCATCGACATCGTGACCGACCGCGTTGTGGCCGCGCTCCAAGGCCGCAAACCGCAACCCAAGTAGGACTCTCCCATGGAACTCGGAATCCAAGGCCGCACGGCGCTTGTCCTTGCAGCAAGCAAGGGATTGGGCCGGGCTTCGGCGATTGCCTTGGCCCGCGAAGGCGCGAATGTCGTCATCGGAGCCCGGACGGCCAAGCGTTTGGAACAAACTGCGCGGGAGATTGGTGCGGAAACCGGTGGCGATGTTCGCTACCTGCCCGTGGATGTCACGGATCCGGCGCAGTGCGCTGCGATCTACGACTTTGCCTGCAAGGAGTTCGGCAAGGTCGATATCCTGGTGAACAACGCCGGAGGTCCGCCGTTCGGACCTGTGGAACAGTTTTCCGACGACGACTGGCACACCGCACTGGAACTGAATCTGATGAGCACGGTGCGGTTCTGCCGTCTGGCGCTGCCTTCGATGAAGGCCGTCGGGTGGGGGCGGATCGTGAATATTCTTAGCCTGTCGGTGAAGTCGGTGCTGCCTGGGTCTGTTTTGTCCACGGCGGGACGGCTGGGGATTGTTGGGATGGCGAAACTGCTGTCGGACGAGGTGGCGTCGTTCGGTGTTACGGTGAACAACGTGGCGTCGGGGATGATTCTGACGGACCGGGTTCGCCAGACATCGCTGCGGCAGCGGCTGGAGCAGGGGATGGACGAGAACTCGGCGCTGGAGGATATAGCCAAGGCAATTCCCGCGCGGCGGATCGGACGTCCGGACGAACTGGCGGCGTTGGTGGCGTTCCTTGCGTCGGATTCAGCGGGGTACATCACTGGAACGACGATTCCGGTGGATGGTGGAATCGTGCGGTCGATCCTGTAGTCTCCCATTCTGTAAACTGTTGGTGAATGCCCGACAACAGTTTTGACGTCGTTTCCCAGATCGAGATGCCCGAGGTCAGCAACGCCATCGACCAAGCTCGCAAGGAAATCATTACCCGCTACGACCTGAAGAACAGCAAGTCCACTATCGAACTCAACGAGAAGGACAAGAAGCTGGTCCTCCAGAGTGCCGACGAGTTCAAGTTGAATGCCGTGATCGAAATCCTGAACCAGAAGCTGGTCAAGCGCAACGTGCCGATCCGGAATTTGACCTACGGGACCATCACCCCGGCGGCAGGTTCCACCGTCAAGCAGGAGATCACCCTGATCTCCGGTCTCACCACCGAGAAGGCCAAGGAAATCGTCAAGGCCATCAAGGATTCCAAGCTCAAGGTACAGGCGTCGATCAACGGCGACCTGGTCCGCGTCGCCGGCAAGGACCGCGACACGCTCCAGCAGGCGATTGCGCTGATGCGCGGCTCCGATTTCGAGATCGACCTGCAGTTCATCAACTTCCGGACAAACTAGGGTGGCGAGGAAGATTGAATCGCACTTCCTAGCCGGTCCGGCTGGCCGGTTGGAGGCCCTTTTGGAGGAGCCGGAGGAAGGAGCGCCGGTCGAAGCGGCGCTCGTCTGCCATCCGCACCCCCAATTCGGCGGGACCATGCACAACAAGGTGGTTTACCGGATGGCTCGTGGGCTGCGTCGGTCGGGCAGTGTGGTTCTGCGATTCAACTACCGGGGCGTCAACCTGAGCGAGGGTAAGTACGACGAGGGACGGGGGGAACTGGAGGACGCACGCGCGGCGCTCGGGTTCCTGCGGGAGCGCTATCCTGACTTGCCGTATTCGCTGGCGGGGTTTTCGTTCGGCTCAAGGATCATCCTCAGATTGGGATGTTCCTTGACTGACCCGAAACCCGCGCGCTTGATTCCGGTGGGGTTTCCCACTTCGATGATGAAAGGGGAATTTCTGGGAACGTGCGGGATCCCCAAGTATTTCGTCCACAGTACTATCGACCAGTTCGGACCCAAGGCGGATTTGGAGAAGGCGTTCGAGGGATTTGCGGAACCAAAGAGCCTGCAATTCATTGAGGCTGGCGACCATTTCTTCGCCGGCTCCTTGGAAAAATTGGAAGACGTGATCGCAGGGCTGCCCCGTTCACACCTCCCGCTGATATGATTCCCGTGTGAACCGCCGCGCTTTCGGAGCCGCTCTCGCGGCACCATTCCTATTGCCTGCCGTGGAGCCCCTCGGCAAGATCAAGATCACCAGGTTCGAGATCCACAAGGTCACGGTGCGCTGGCGGGACCTTCTGTTCCTGGAGGTCCACACCGATGCCGGGATCACGGGGCTAGGCGAGGCGACGCTGGAAAGCCGCACCGAGATTGCGGAATCCGTGCTGCGCTGGCTGGAGCCGGAGTACGTTGGCTTGGACCCAACGGGCCCCGAAAGCCACTGGAACCGGGTTTATTATGTCGCCACGCGCTGGCGTAATGGTCCCGACCTGATGACCGGCCTTTCCGCCGTCGACATGGCGTTGTGGGACATCGAGGCCAAGCGGTTGGGAGTGCCGTTGCATCGACTCTTGGGCGGGCCGGTGCGCTCGGAAATGAGGGCCTACTTCACGCACTGGGACGCATCGATTGCGGCCGAGAAACGCGATGCTTCGAGCCTTGCGGATCTTGCCGGGAAGACCCTGGAGCAGGGCTGGACCGCCGTGAAATACACCCTGCCCCCGGGATCCTCCGAATTGGCGCGCAACGAGAAGAACGTTGGCGACGCTTCAGCCATTCGGAAGGTATTTGGGAACCGCGCCGACATCGCACTGGAATGTGCCGAGACATTCTCGGTCCGCTCGGCAATCCAGTTTGCCCGAGCCATCGCGCCGGCGAATCCTCTTTTTCTGGAGGAGCCGACATTGCGGGAGAATCCGGCCGGGCTAGGCGAGGTCGCAGCAAAGAGCCCTGTTCCCATCGCTACCGGTGAGGGCCTCACGTCGAGGTTTGAGTTCAAGCAATTACTCGATGCCAAGGGTGCTGCCATCATCCAGCCCGACGTCCTGCATGCTGGAGGTGTGACTGAATTGCGCAAGATCGCCAACATGGCCGAGGCTTACGGGGTCGAGGTGGCACCGCACTCCTGCAGCGGGCCCGTGGCGCACGTGGCGTCTCTGGCGACGATGTCGGTCTGCCGGAATTTTCTAGTACACGAGTGGGAGGCCGCCGATGACGACCTTTTCCGGGCAGTCACTGGCGGCACCTACCCGACCCAGCGGAACGGGCTGGTGAAGTTGCCCGAGAAGCCCGGAATCGGCATTCAAGTTGACTTCGCGGATTTCAAACGCAGGAATCCCTACGGCAACACCCGCCGCCGAGCGCAGGTTAAAGTCTAGGGTATGGTGCTCACAAAGGAAGAACTGGTTTCCGCCCTCCTAGGCGAGGTCCGCATTCTCAACCATCTGCTGTCGAAGACCGGGGACGACCAATTGGCCTACAGGCCTTCCGAAAAGCAACGCTCCACCGTGGAGCTGTTGCAATATCTGTCGGTGATGCCGGGCATCCACCTGCGCGCCATCGTGGAGGGCAAATTCGACATCGAACCATGGAAGACGGCTTGGACGAACGGGTTGGCGAACGCCCGGACCATGGATTTCGACGGGTTGAAATCGGCCATCGCAGCCCAAGAGGCGGAAGTCGCCGAATTGCTGGCTCCCTTGACTGACACCGACCTTCAGGCTGAAATCGACTTGTTCGGAAAGGCGAGCCGCGCGGTCGCCATCATCCGTCTGGTTCTCAACCACTACGTGGCCTACCGGATGCAGTTCTTCCTGTACTTGAAAGCATCCGGGCGTGAGGAACTCGGCACGCTGAACCTCTGGCGCGGCAGCGATACCTTCTAGATTTAGATGCTGCGGACCGGCATCGTCACGATGTCGTCGACCCGCATCGTTTCCTTCACGGCGTAGGGTTCGCCGTACTTGACGCCGATCAGATTGCCGTAGAATCGTGCGGTCGACGCCAACCGGTCCCTGACTTCGGCCTCGTCCGGGAACAGGTCGGAGCCTTCCTCGACCGGCCCGTATTGGGAGCGGTAGGCCAACAGCGAATCCATGCGCCGGTCGAAATGCCGCGTGACATCTACAACGAACGACGGCGTGACGTTCGCGTACACCGAGGAATAAATGATCTTGTACGGGCGGTGCGGCTCGGTGTACTGGTCGATCTTCTTCAATCCCGCGAGGAAGCAGGCCTCGTAGCCGATCTCCGACGCCCTGTAATGGTCCGGATGGCGACCCGTCCAGTAGGGCAGGATCACGGTTCGCGGCCTGAGTACCCGGATCTTGTAGGCGAGCGTCATCCGGCCTGCCATCGAGTTTTCGAGCCGCGCGTCGGGAAAGTGCAAGTTCTCGCGGTGCGATACCCGGAGGATTTCCCCGGCTTTTTCCGACTCCGCCACACGCTGTTCCGGTGTGCCGCGCGTGCCCATGTCGCCGGCACTCAGGTCGATGATGCCTGTCTTATATCCGGCTTCGGCCATTTTGAGCAGCGTGCCGCCGCAAGTCTGTTCCACGTCGTCGGGGTGGGCCGCAATGGCCAGTACGTCGATCATTTGTTCCTTTTCCTAATACACGCGAGGCCGGTAGTAGAGCCGCCGGGTTCCCATCGCAAACACCAGTATGATGCCGACGACGAAGCCTCCGATGTGTCCAAACCACGCTACGCCGCCATCGGACACCGTAGTGTGCACGATGGATCCGTAACCGCTCACCAACTGCATGCCGAACCAGTAGAGCAGGACAATGGGTGCCGGCACTTCCACCGTGGTCACGAAGATCACGAAAAAGAAGATTGTCTTGATGTTCGCCCGCGGAAAGGTCACCAGATACGCTCCCATCACACCGGCGATGGCTCCCGACGCGCCCACGGTGGGCACCAGCGACCCGTAGTTCACAGCCGCGTGCACAATTCCTGAAAGGATCCCGCAAGCCAGGTAGAAACCGAGGAACTTCACATGCCCCATGGCATCTTCGAGGCTCTTGCCGAACGTCCAAAGAAAGAGCATATTGCCGATGATGTGGCTCCACCCGCCGTGGAGGAACATCATCGTCACCAGGGATTGCAAGGTCACATGGGCTGGAATCAGCCCATACCGCTCGATCATGACGTTGCGGGCAAAATCGCTCATCGTGATCTCGCGGAAAAACACGTAAACACAGACGGCGATCAGCAGCGAGGTGACAAACGGAAACGTGAAAGTCGGGCGGTCGTCGCGGTACGGAAACATGTGGTCTTACGTTAAAGACGATCTGGCGGCTACATCCGTTCGCGAACGCCGCTCGCCGCGTACCAGCAGTGCATTGGCCTCGGCGAGGGTCGCGATTCCCCCCCGCGCGCCCATTTTGGTGCAATTCAATGCGGCCATGGCGTTGGAGAAGCCCAAGGCGTCCGCAATCGGCATATTCTGGAGCAGCGCGTAACAGAACGCCCCATGGAAAACGTCTCCGGCACCGGTTGTATCCACACAATTGACGACAAAGGCCGGCGAGTAGACGAATCGGCCCTCGATCAGTGCCAGCGAGCCGTGGCCCCCCAGCGTCATGGCTGCAACCTTCATGCCGTGCCGCTCCTGGATGGCCGTCAGGGCCTTGAACGGATCCTCGATACCGGTCAGCCGGGCAGGGAACTCGGAGCTCGCAACAAGGTAGTCGATAAACGGAAGCACCCGGTCGAACCCGGCGTAGAGAGTATCGACGTCGGCCGTGACCGGAATGTCGTTGGCCGACGCGATGCGCGCCGCCTTCTCCACGGCCGCCGTATCGTGGCAATCCACGTGGAGCAGGCGGGTGCCGATGATCTGGTCGGGTGTAATCTCGTCCGGCTGCAACGTCAGGCAATCGGCGTGGTTCCAGAACACTGTGCGCTCGCCGGTCGCCTCGTCGATGACGATGTAGGCCGACTGGTTGGGGCAATTCGTCCTGCGGCGCACGTCGTCTATGTTGACGCCCGATTGTTCCAGGCTCTCAAGCTGCAGTCGGCCCCGGTAGTCGTCCCCTACGGCGCCGATGTACTTGGAGCGCAGTCCCAGTTTGGCGCAGGTGACGATTGCGCTGGCCATCTGGCCGCCAACGGAGTAGTGTTCGTCCGCAAAGGGAACCTTGCCCCCGTAGGCGGGGAAGTGCGGCACCCGGAAAACCGTATCTGTGGCGTTGAGGCCGATGCCGGTTACGTCGAATGTCGGTGTGGTGGGCTCAGCCATGGGCCGGAGTCCTGAAGTGTTTGCTCAATTTCAATCCCTGGTGTTGGTATGAGGATCCGATGCCTTCGCCGTACAGGACTTTCGGGCGCTCCAGCAGCTTTTCGTAGACGAGGCTGGCCACTGCCTGGCCATCCTCCAAGATGAATGGAACTTCGTGCGACCGGACTTCCAGCACGGCGCGGGTGCCATGGATTTCCCCGTGCCCGTAGCCGAAGCCGGGGTCGAAAAATCCGGCATAGTGGATGCGGAATTCGCCGATCGTGGGGTCGAAGGGTACCATTTCGGCCGCGTACATGGCCGGGATGCGCACTTTTTCGCGGGAGGCCAGGATGTAGAAATCCTCGGGGTCGAGGATCAGTGTACGACTCTCGTTGCGGTGGATCGAATCAAAGAAGTCGGCGGGATCGTAGTGGTTGATCCGGGCCAAATCGATCAGAGGCGCATGCTTGCGGGCCTTGAAGCCGATCACCGGGGCGTCTGAAAGATCGACGGAAAGCCGTAGGCCGTTCTGGATCATGGGCTCCCCACGGCTCAGGTCCGGGAGGTAGATCAGGGCCTCCTCGTCTCCCAGTGCTCGAAGGACGACGTCGGTTGGCATGTATTCGCCCTGGAAGAGCCGGAGTTGCGAAAGCCGGTCGCCTTGGCGTACAACTATGCTGAACGTACGGGGCACCACTTCGGCGTAGAGTCGCCCCTTGTATCCGGGCGGAACGATTTCGAAACGGCGGCCTTCGTCCGTAATCAGGCGCGTAAAGACGTCGATCCGGCCGGTGGAACTCTTTGGATTTGCCCGGCCCGAGATCGCGGCAGGGAGATTCAGTTCCTCCTGAAGGGGCACCATGTAGACACAGCCTTTTTCCAGAACCGCTGGGCGGGAAAGGTCGATGGTGTGGAGCCGGTACTTTTCCAGTTTGCTGGTGACGGTGTCCGTGCCGGTGGCGAGAAAACTCGCGCGCACGCGGTACGCTTCCGAGCCAAGGCGCAGGTCGATCGACGACGGTTGGACCTGTTCGGGGAGGATTGGATTGCGGGCCCGAATGGCACCGGAGGCGATCAGGGCTTCAAGTGATTGCGACGGCAGTACGCCTGCCGGTTCTGGTCCAGTCATGTCTGGTGGCGTCGGGTCTTTGCTTTCGGCTCGCCGCTCTTGGGGCCGGTTACTTTATGATGACACGGGTGCTGAAAGGCATTGGTATAGTCGGATCATGGCATGGTCCTCGCGCAACTCGATTTTGACTTCCTCCGTTGTTGCTGCGTTGATGAGTTTGGCTGGATGCGGCGAAAAGCACTTGGCGGCCAAGCGCTGCGTTGACGAGTCTGGAACCGTGGCGGACAATGCCAAGTGCGAGGCACGCGCGGATTCCCAGTCGAACCATCGTCCGGCCCACAAGTACTCTTGGGTGTATGCACCCGAGCAAAATAAATAGAAAACTCTGACCGGTTTTGCCCGCGGAACCTGTTCCCTCTAGTAGGGACCCGTGAATCCGTTTCTTGTGCTGCTGGCCAATGCTCCGACTCTTTCCGCTACCAAGCCAGTGGACTCCCGGGGCAATTCACTTTGGCTCCTGCTGGTCCTGTCTTTGAGCCTGTATTTTGCAGTGGGCGGGAGGAAGCCGCCGAATCCTCCCCGATAGTCTCCCGGTAGATCTTCACTGACTAGCGAGTCGGAGGCCCAAGAGACTGCCAACACGATTCCAACTGTCTTCGAGCCTGCGGCTCCAACGTATCCATTGGAAAGGTCACGGCCTCGCCCGGAAACAGATCGCTGATCGTCAGCGTCCGGGCCGGCAGGGCCCCGCGTATCCGGGCCGAGGCGAGCCCAGTCGTTACCGCCGAACCATTCCCCATGGTTTCCTCCCGCCCCTCCAGCCGGTGGGGGATTCCGGTCGCACCGTCCGATGACACTGAAAATACGATGTCGGTTTTCGGTTCGGGCGACCACGTCAAGTGAATTTCCCCTTGGCGGGCAGGGCCGTCGCACGAAAGCTCCAGCCTGTAAACCGGTCCGGCGGCACCTGGCTTTCTTGGTGCCACGCTCCGAACTACGCTCGCCGCAATGGCTGGCGCATTTGCTCCGGCTGATTCGCTGCGGATCACGTTCCAACTGTCGGCTCCCGCCGCCTGTGATGCTGTTGCCACCACCCAGGCCTCGCGGGTTGGCAAGTCGGGAAGTCCAAGTCCCGCAGCACCCATCGCCCCGCCGTTCAACTTGCTTAGCAGCATCGCCGCCAATGGCGGATCCGGTTGTGCGGCGTCGTAGTGCTCCAGTGAAAGGCCTCCGTTCCTCGTTGCGTCCGTGTGGCAGACGGCGCAATACGTGGCTATGAGCCGATTTTGCACACCGCTGGACATGGGCTGGGCCGCATAACTGGATGCGCCGGCCAGCAATCCGGCTATCCAGTACCTTTGGCTACCCAATCGGCTCACGTTCGGTTGCATGAAGATTCTCCCACCTGAAATCTAAACCTATGCGTAGTATTTCGCAGGCGAAATCACCGGACGCGGCTCGCCGTTTTCCACGATCCGCGCAATCAGTTTCGCCCGGAGCATGGCGGAAACCTCCTTCATGTCCGCCCTTCCGGCAAGATTCACCAGCTCGTTGGGATCGTTCTTCACATCGTAGATATGCCGCTCGACGTAGGTTGTGCTCCACGGCTGTTTCGGATCGGTCACGGTGGGATCGTACACGCAATACTTCCACTGGTCCGTCCTCAACGCGCGTCCCAAGGCTTCCTCGCGCATCTGGATGTAGACCTCGTTGCGCCAGTCCATCGTCTTGCCCTGCACAAGCGGCATTAGGCTCTTGCCCTGCATTGCGGCAGGCACCGGTTGCCCGGTGGCCGCCAGCAAAGTTGCGGGAACGTCAATCGTACTCACCAGTTGGCTCACTGTTTTTCCGCCCTCAAAGCCGGGTCCCCGAATGATCAGCGGGATACGTGTGGACGATTCGTGGCAGCTGCGCTTGTACTCGGCGTTTCGTGTCCGGAAATGGCAGCCGTGGTCGGTGGTCAGAACCACAATCGTGTTCTCCAGTTGCCCTTGTGCCTTCAATTCGTCCATCACCCGTCCGAACTGCTCGTCCATGCGGGCGATGATGCCGTAGTAGTCGGGCAACTGGGATTTCCAATCGCCGCGGAAAGGTGCGAGATCCGGTGGGATGTAGAAGTTGTTCTTGTAGCGGTCGGCGTACCCCTTGGGCGCGATAAAGGTGTTGGTGGAGTTCTGGAAATGGGGTTCGAGGTGCGATACGAACAGAAAGAACGGCTTCGTCCTCTTCTGGCGTAGGAAGCGCACGGTCTGGTCCGTCAGTGCGTCCACGCGGAATTCGTCCTTGAACTCCACTACTTGGTTGTTTTCATCCCACATCTTGCCTTCCATCGGCACCGACGTGTGTTCCAGTGCGTTCGCCGCCACCCAGAACTGGTTGTAGCCGCCGCGGCGCTTCAATGGCACTGGGCCGGACTCCGCAACGTCAGAAAGGTGCCATTTGCCGATGTAGCCGGTGTCGTAGCCAGCTTGCGAGAACAGCGTCGCGAGGGTGACCTCGTCGTCCTTCAATACCAGGCCGTTGCGGATCACGCCGGTAGTGGTCGGGTATTTTCCGGTCTGCATGGAACTGCGCGTGGGAGCGCAAACCGGTTGCGGCGTGTAGGCAAACTCAAAGCGGGTACCATCGGACGCCATTTTGTCCCAGTTGGGGGTGATGCCCATGGGATTGCCGTAGACGCCCAACGTGTCCCACCGCTGCTGGTCGGTAAAGAAGAACAGCACATTGGGTTTTTTCGTTTGCGAGTATGCCCCGGTTTGGGCCAGTGCGGCGGCCATGCCACCGACGGCGGTTCCTGCCATCCATTCGCGTCGCGTCATGCTCATCAGAACTGATTCCTACGCCTTTCCCAGGTCCGACCCGCCAATTCCCATCCGGAACGGATTGTCCTCGCCCATCTTCCCCCGGATCACCTTGTCCAGCTCCAGAAATTCCTGGATCACCGGATCCTCCGACGTGTACAATCCGACCGGCGGACCGAAGTACGCCACCTTTCCCTCGCTCAGGAACACTACAGCATCGGCCACGCGGTGGAGTAGGTCCAAATCGTGCGTTACTACTACGGACGTCAGCTTTAGTTCGTTCTTCAGCCGCAACATGAGCAGTGTCAAGTGTTCGCTCATGATGGGATCGACCATCGTGGTCGGCTCGTCGTACAAAATGCACTGGGGCTCGGCGGCGATTGCGCGGGCTATGGCGATCGCGCGGCGATAGCCTGTGGAAAGATCGGACGGGTATTGATCTCGCGCGTCGGCGATGCCGACCATGTCGAGCATCCCGTTGACAATATCCTCGCGATTCTTGTCGTCGAAGTCCTCGCGCTGTTCCAAGGAGAAGAGAATATTCTCGGCCACCGTGAGCGAGTCGAAAAGCGCGCCTGACTGGAAAACCATCGTGACTTTCCTTCGGACCCGGTTCATTTCCACTTCCCCGAAATCCGTCACATCCTCGTTGGCCACAATGATGCGGCCGCTGTCCGGTTTCAGGAAGCCCATGATGTGGCCCAGCGTGACCGACTTGCCAACGCCAGACCGTCCGATGATAGCCACCGTCTGTCCGGAATCGACGTAAAAATTGGAGTCGACTAAAACGGGCTTGTCGAACGTCTTATAGACGTGCCGGAATTCAATGTAGTGCGGGTACTCTTCAGCCATGCAGGTATTTCCGCAGATCGTCTGGCGTGTTCAGGTTGGCGAAGCTTTCGATTGAACCCGCTGGAACGTATGTTACCGCGAGGGGGCGGAGCGCGTCCGTGACCTTGCGGATGCCGGATTCCAACGCGGCGCGGATCGAAGGCAACGACCGCCGATGGTACGCGGCGCACAGCGGTTCCATCTTTCCGTCGGGATGGCGGGGCAGCGCACAGTCGGAACCCTTTTGCGCCAAGATCTGCAATAAGTTTTCGAGGTACGCGGCGTCGAGCGACGGCATGTCGCAGGCGACAATCAAGTTCCAGTCGGCACTGGTGGACGCCAGCGCTGCCTCGATTCCGGCCAATGGACCTTGGCCCGGGTGGTTGTCCGGCATCACAGCCAGCCCGAGATGCGAATACCTCTCCGGGTCCCCGACAATCGCCACGGAATCGCAAACCTTCCCCAGAACCTCGGCCACTCGGAGGGCCATCGGAACGCCGCCGACCTCCGCGAGCGCTTTATCGACACCCATGCGGGAACTCTTGCCGCCTGTCAGTACCCATCCCTGCCTTCCGGGTGAGTCTGTATCCATGCAAAATGGTACCATTGGGCGATCTGGTCGCAGCCAATGGGCTGGACCAGTTCGGACAAACATAGCTGTGAGGATTTGTTTTATACTTGTGGGGTACATGACCCTCGCCATGACATTGCCGCTGGCAGTGACGAGCGTTCTCGCTGCATCGCCCGCAAGCGTCCCGGAGGCGGTTGTGCGGCTAGCGACCGTCGTCCATGGCGATCCACGCTCTGGCCGACTGGTGCGCACCGTTGTTGTGGATCCGACCGTTGTGGAGCCTGTCACCATCGAGGCGCGTGCCGTTGAGGTTAATCCGAATCCACTGCAGTTCGAGGATCCCGCGGTGGTGGATGAGGCTACCGCCCCGCCGACCCTGCACGAATTGGTCCAATTGATCGCCCGCGAACACGGCGTGGAGGATTCACTGGTCCACTCCGTCATCCTTGCCGAAAGCAACTACAACCCCCGCGCGGTTTCGCCCAAGGGCGCGCTCGGAGTCATGCAGTTGATACCCGAGACCGCCCGCCGGTTCGGGGTCTGGAATGCGTTCGATCCCAAACAGAATATCGAGGGTGGGGTCCGCTATCTGAAGTTCCTTCTGGACTACTACAAGGGCAACTACCCGAAAGTGATCGCGGCCTACAACGCCGGGGAGGGGGCGGTGGACCGCTACAACGGGATCCCCCCATACGCGGAGACCCGAGCGTATGTCTATCGTGTCGCCCGCAATCTGAAAGCCGCCCGTGCCGGCCGGGCGAAGGAGATTCCGGCGGAAGCTGTTGCCCCGCCAACTGCAAAGTCCGAAATTGCTGAAATGCACAAGCCGGTCAAAGCATCCATAGGTATGGACGGCCGTGTGTACTACGGCAACCCCTGAGAACTCCTATGACACCGAGACCATGGCTGGCAATTGCGTTGTTTTCGCTCCTGCCCCAGGTCCACGCCGCAAAAACCGGCATAATTCAGGTTACAAGCATTCGCTCCTGGTCCCACCCCACTTCGACACGGGTGATCCTTCAAACAACAGGGCCTTTCGACTTCCGTTCCGACCGTGCGGTAAATCCCGATCGCCTCTTCTTCGACATCCCCAACGCCAGGCCTTGGATCAATGAAAGGCGCTTGGCCGTCCAGCAGGTCAATGACGCTCTTGTCCAGCGGGTCCGCATTGCCGAAACCGCCCCGGACACAACCCGCGTCGTGTTCGATCTCACCGGTCCGGTTTCATTCACGGTTACCCGGCTGGAAGCTCCGGACCGGATGGTCATCGAGGTCCGTCCAGTCGGCACTGCGCCAGTATTGGCAACCCCGGGACCCACGGCTCAATCAAAGGTCCGGCGCGAGTTCGTCTGGCCGCCTGTGCCGCCGCGAAGGGCCCGCAGCGTTTTCTATGCCGGCCTGCCGCCGGCCATCGCGGTTTGGATTCCATCCGCTTGGGCCGTTCCGGAAGGGCTTCCCATCGGCTTGCCCGCGGTTCCAAAGGTGCCGAAGAGGAGCGAAGTCGTTGCCGCGGCGGCAGGCTTGACCCCAACCATAATGGCGCCGGGTGTTGGGTACTCCGCTCCCAAGGCTCCCGCTCCAGCGCGGATTCCCGCTGCCTCCGTCCCGGACATGGGAACCCGCTCCATGACGCGCGCTCTGGGTTTGCGGGTCAACCGGATTGTGATCGACGCCGGCCATGGCGGGCACGATGAAGGTACCTCCGGGCCCCACGGCGTTCTCGAAAAGGAGGTGGTGCTGGATGTGGCCCTACGCCTCTCCAAGTTGGTTCAGACGAGGCTCGGGGCCGAGGTGGTTCTCACCCGGTCCGATGACACCTTCATTCCCCTGACCGAGCGTACCGCCATAGCGAATGACCGCAAGGCGGACCTGTTTCTCTCGATACACGCCAATTCCTCCTCCACGCCAACAGTGGCGGGCACGGAGACATTCTTTCTGAACTTCACCAGCAACCCCACTGCGCTGGACGTTGCATCCCGCGAAAACGCCGGGTCGGAGAAGCCCATCGGCGAGTTGAAGGATCTGATCCAGTCGATCACCCTGAACGACAAGATCGCGGAATCGCAGACCCTTGCGCAGGCGGTCCAAAGCTCAATTTACTCGCAGGCCGCCAAATCGAACGCCGCAGCCCGGAACCGCGGGGTGAAGCGAGCTCCTTTTGTGGTTTTGATCGGCGCGTCGATGCCTTCCGTGCTGGCCGAGATCGGCTTCCTGACAAACCCGAAGGATGAGTCGAATCTATCCAAGCCGGAGCACCGGCAGAAGATCGCAGAAGCGCTTTATCGCGGAGTTGCCCAATACTCCCAGTCTTTGGGCCAGCTTTCGACTTCCGTCAAGGTTTCCAGCAAGGCGGAGACGCCGGAACGGCGAACGACCGGCGCAAACTAGCTGGTAGCGGGGGAACCGAGTGGGATCTTCGCAATATCCACCCAAATTCCACGGGCCACGTTCTGAACAAAGGACATGGCATCGACGCGGAAACTCCGGGGGCCCAAGTAGCCGGCCCAAGCATTTCGGGCTACCTGGAACATGGCCTCAACCTGACCCGGTTGCAGGTCCTGCGCGATTGTGATGTGCGGATGGTACGGAAACGGGCAGGAGAACTCTACCAGCCCTGAATTCAACGTCGCGTGCAGTTCGTGCAGGATCTCCGATCCAATCGCCAACTCAGCAAAAATCACGTTGGAAACGGGGAAAATGTCGATTGCCCCCAGCCGAATTTCGAATGGCTGGCAAGCCGCACTGCCTTCGGCCAATTGGTGGATTGCGCTGGAGAGATTGGTGTCGCCCGGGATTGGCCTGGGCGGCAGGATGGTCACATGCGCATGTGGATTGCTGTCCGGAGTCAACTGGAGCCGCAGTTGGTCCAGAAAACCCGCGAGCGGATCGGGCAGGTAGCTCACCACCGCAAACTGGTTGATCGTGCGACTGCCAGGTTCAAAACATCCCATTGCTTGTTACTCCATTGTATCGGGATACGGGATTGCCGTCATTTCCAACAGTCCTGTAACCTGCGGGACCGGAGCCCGCGCGAGTCCCTTGCTACCATATGGAAGATGGAAAACTTCCGCGATTTCCACGTCGCCGACCCCTTTGGAAGCGACTGGCACGTACAGTTCAAATACAACCAGAACGGCATTTCGATTCGCCACAGTGATTCGGTCGACGTTGGCTACATTCTCAGCAGCGGCAGCCAAACCATGAAGCGCGTAGTCGTTCTCCATCACCCTATGCTTCTCGACTACACCAAGCGCACCGGCCGCGCGCTGACTGACACTTGGTGTTCGCGCATTGCAGCCATCAAGCTGACCCATACCATTGCGGAAGCAGGCGACTTGGATCGGGAATTCCTTCAGGTCTCCCCCGCTGAACTGGCTGAATGCGATGCCGAGTTCAAGACGTGGGAAGACAAGTGGCTCAAAGAGCACGCGGCATAGGAAAACGGCTTGACGTGGGTCCTGCCAAGGGCCCACAATGGTATTGCGTGGAACGATTTAGGCCCGCCAACAGGCGGACCAGCTACTTGCAACCACGTTAAAAAAGGCTAAAGGCAGCGTGGTCCCGGATTTCAGGACCCCGTGAGCCTGCCCGGCCATCGGGGGAGAGAAAATCTTGGACCTACAGAACTTGCTTGCCGTTACCGTTTCCGTCGCGCCCTGCGACATTGAGTCGCTGTTGGATGCCTTGGCATCCGCACCAACTCAGATTTCCAAGACCCTGAATCCAACGCTCGCTATGAGGAGTGGCAGGTTCACGCGGAATTTCCGGCTTATCGGGAATGGCTGGGAGACATATCGGGGGCGCTAGCGGGCTTGGACTCCGCACAAATCGCGTTTTCACCAGCCGTATCGCGTCCAGGATCGACTACGATTCCAGCAGTTGGTCCAGCATTCGGGCTATCTTGCCGGGCTGTTCTTCCAGTTGTCGAATCTTGCATTGGGCCGTCTCCAGTCGCGACTCCGCAGCTTTGAGTTTGTCGCCCATATGCAGCGCGGCCAAAACGGCAACACGGGCCGAATCTCCCGATCCGGCCCGCGCGGCAATCATGGTCATCAATTCATCCAGCTCTTGGGCTATCGCCTGTACTTGGGCAGCCTGAGTACCTGATGAGTCCCCATCCACCAGAACCGTATAGATCTGGTTGAAGATGTGGACGCGAACAGGCTGTTTTGCCATGGACAGGACGCCTCCCGGAAGGTCGGCTACTCTCCGCCGAGCTGGTCGATCTGTCCGAGCAGTCCTTCGAGCCGATTCCGCACCTTCTGCCGTTCGCCCTGCAGCAACTGCAACTGCTCGGCAAGCTTTTGGTTGGAGGTTTGGGCCTCTTCCCAAGCGGCTTGCGTGTCGGCAAGCTCCTTGGAAAAGAGCACCCGCTCCTGCAGAAGGGAATCCCGTTCCTCGGCCAACGCCTCCTTCTCGGCACGCAGACCCTTAACGAGGGATACGGCTTTCAGGATGCGGTCTTCCAAGTAGGCCAATGCATCTGCATCGGGATCTTGGTCGGCATCTTGGAATACTTCGGAAATCACTGGTTCCTCGGCCAAAGTTGACTCGGACATTTCGAGTTATCCTTACGCCGCTGCCAGCTTCTGGGCAGCTGCTGCGTCGAGCGCGGCCTTCACCTGGTCGGCGATCACCTTGAATTGTTCCAAGCTGTCAGTGGCGGTGGCGGCCAAAACCTTGCGGTCCAGCGTGATGCCAGCCAGCTTGAGCCCGTGCATGAACTGGCTGTAGTTGATTCCAGCCACTTCCTGTGCGGCCGCACCGATGCGGACGATCCAAAGGGAGCGGTATGTGCGCTTCTTCTGCTTGCGGCCCGTATACGCGAACTTCAGCGCGCGTTCAACGGCCTCTTGCGCAGAGCGGTACAGCTTGCTCTTTGTAAGAAAATATCCCGACGCGAGCTCCAGTGTTTTGGAACGATTCGCGCGGCGTTTGGTACCTCTTTTTACTCTGGGCACGTTTCTTCTCCTTGTGTGGTATGTCTGGTGTTCCCGGTTTCGGGAACTGCGGCGATGCGGGCACGTGCGGTGGCCCGATCACACGCTTGTCTGGACGGAATTACCGTCTAGTACGGAATCATCCGCGCCAACTTCGCCTGGTCCGAATCATCGGCCACGACAGAGTTGTGCAGCTTGTTCTTCCGCTTGCGGGACTTGGACGTGAGGATATGCCGGGCAAACGCGTGCTGCCTGACAATCTTTCCCGTCCCGGTTTTCTTGAACCGGTT
>CAIYDY010000398.1 GCA_903925015.1 uncultured Acidobacteriia bacterium | reverse complement strand
CGTCTTTTCGACCAACACCTGAGCGTGGTAGCCACGGTCCAGCAGTTCCCTGCTCGTGGCCATCACGGCCAACCCCAGCTCGGGCATCCGCTCGACAGCCTCACGCATGAGCGGGGCTGCGATCCGGCGCAACTCCGGGTTCATCGGATCGATCAGGATCAGGCCATACGGGGCGAGGAGTTCGCGGACCATGGCGGCGAACGCAGAACCCATCGTTTCCCCGGTCGGGCCGTATGCGCGCTCGACCAAGGCAAGGGCCTCGTCAGCAAAGGGCAAGTCCCCGAGCGCGGCGCGCAGTTCGGCCAAGGGTACGTCCCGCAGGACGACTCCTCCCGCCGGAACCGGGCCGATGGACTTGGGGGCGTTGACGTGGAGAGAAACCGGCGTGTGGTCGGGACCGAAGACCTCGGCATGAGCGATTTCGGCGAAATCGTGGTCCTCGGTCGCCAGCCAGAACATCGGGACAGCCTGGATTCCCAAGTTCCTCAGCTCGGACGCGATGCGGACTGCGGTGAGGGCCTTGTAAACCGTGTATGCCGGACCGGAGAAGAGGCCAACCTGTTGACCGGTAATGATGGCAACGGTACCGGGTTCGGCCAATGCGGCCAAGGACTCACTGCCGGGATTCAAACCCGAGAGTGCGGCGACCACAGCCGCCCGCCGCTCCAGGGGGAATTCAAATTTAGACGCCCGGGCGATCTCTTCAATGCTGTTGGGTGCCCACGGATACAGATCGGCTACCCGGTCAAAATTGTAGACCAGATCCCCGAAAAGTTTGGATGTATTCGGCAAGTCCGTCTGACGGACACACGTACAATGCATGCGCTTGTTCAGGTTAGCAGATGAAGCGGCGGCGGTTGTCGTTGCGAAAATCGCCCACCGATGCAGCGTGGTTATCTTGCCCGGAACTCGACAGGCGTCGGTACGGCCACCCCTGGAGTAATGCGCCGCACGATGTCGTTGTACAACACGAACACCATCAACATCATTAGGAACACGAATCCAAGTTTGAGGAGGTTTTCCTTTACCGATAGGCTAATGTCGCGGCCCATGGCCATCTCGATTAGAAGTGTAAGGATCATTGCGCCGTCCAGAATCGGAATCGGCAGCAGGTTCAGGATCGCCAAGTTCAAGCTGACGATGCTCATGAGCGTCAGGAACGCGGCGGGTCCTTCCTCGGCGGCCTGTGTGGCCTGCTTGGCGATGCCGACCGGACCTTGCAGGGTCTTGGCGGGCATGCGGCGTTCCACGATTCCCCTCAGCATTTCCACGATGAGCGTGGCGTATTTGCGGTTCTGGCGGACCGATTCCCCCAAGGCGGCGGGAAAGGCAAGCTGGGTGCGCTCGATGTGCCACTTGACATCCGATGCCACACCGATCATCCAACGGGATGTGCCATCCATATTCCGGAAAACTGGAACCATGGCCACCGTGTGGGAGACACCCGCGCGGTTGTACTCGATTGTCACCGGCTTGCCCTCGCTCCGGCGGATGATTTCGGGCAGCGTGAACCGGGAGTGGATTGCGGTGTCGTTGACCTTAAGCAGCAGGTCGCCCTTCTTCAGGCCTGCGGATGCGGCGGGCATTCCTTCGGTGACTCCGCCGACCTCGATTTGATTTTGGCCTTCCCAGCCAGCCTCGCCGAAACCGAGCTTCTCATCGAGAACAGGCGTGACGGAAGCGGAGTAAACATGCCCCTGGCGCTCGTAGCTGACGGTCATGGGGCGACCGACGCTGGCAACGGCTGTGGTGACGATGGCTTCCCAATCGGGATTGTCCTCGCCGTTCAGGCGGACGATCTTGTCGCCCGCCTGGATGCCCGCTTTGGCGGCAGGAGAATCCGCCATGACGTGGCCGATCACGGCACCGTTATCGTCGATGATGCGTTCGTAGCGCACCATGAACAGTCCGGTCAGAACAGCGATTGCGAGCACGATGTTCATGAAGGGTCCGGCGAAAGCGATGATGAGCCGTTGCCAGCGGGGCTTGGCTAGGAAGCCGCGGGGGTCGTCGGGCAATTCGCCGGGCTGGTCGCCCGACATCTTGACGTAGCCGCCGAAGAGGAACAGGGAGAACCGGTAGTCTGTGTCACCACGCTGGAACCCGAACAACCTCGGGCCGAAACCGAAACTGAAGATATCGACTTTGACGTCGAAGGCTCGGGCGGCCCAAAAATGTCCGAGTTCGTGGACGAGGATCATCACCCCGATCAGAACCAACAGCCACCAGAAGTTCGTTAAGATTGCCAACATTGTCTTTCCAATCGGTCTTCAGGCCAAGGTCTCGATAATCTGTTGCGCAGTACGCCGCGCCTTTTCATCAGCCGCGAGGATCTGCTCCACGTTGGACGGCGTGGTCAGCGCGGTCCGTTCCAAGGTTTCAGCCACCACACGGAAGATGGCCGTGAAGCTGATGCGCCCGGCGAGGAACGCCTCGACAGCGATCTCGTCGGCAGCGTTCAGGATGCAGGACGCGGTGCCCCCCATTCTTAGACTCTCGTATGCGAGCCCGAGGAGCGGAAATTTTTCGAAATCGGGCGCGTGGAATTCCCAAGTGCGGGCTTTGGCCCAATCGATCTTCGGGACCGGGGCCGGTGCGCGGTCGGGCCAGGTAAGGGCGTATTGGATCGGCATCCGCATGTCGGTGGCTGATACCTGGGCGATCACGGAGCCGTCCTCGTATTCGACCATCGCGTGGACCGAGGACTGGGGATGGACGACAACCTCGATCTCGTCGGGGCCGAAGTTGAAGAGCCACGCCGCTTCGATGACTTCGAAGCCTTTGTTCATCAAGGTGGCCGAGTCAATGGTGATGCGGTTCCCCATCTTCCAAGTAGGATGATTGAGCGCCTGGGCCGGTGTCACGCGGTCCAAGGCTTCCTTCGGAGTCGTCCGAAACGGACCACCGGAAGCAGTGAGGATGAGCTTGGTGGCTTCGCGGCGGAGTCCGGCGCGAAGGCATTGGTGGGCACCGTTGTGTTCGGAATCGACGGGAATCAGTTCGCATCCACTTGCGGCCACGGCATCCATGACCAGTTGGCCTCCGGCGACGAGTGTTTCCTTGTTTGCCAGGCCGACGCGCTTGCCCCGTCGAACAGCCTCATAGGTTGCCTCCAAGCCGGCCACGCCCACAATGGAGGACATGACCGTGTCGGCTTCGTCGGCTATGGAAACCTGCACACGGGCGGCGGCACCGCTTAGCAGTTCCGGTGTTTCCGATTTTGGAAGAAGCGCGCGGAGGCGGTCGATGTCCGCGGAATCCTGCAGGACAGCCACTTGTGGATGAAATTCCAGAATCTGGCGAGCCAGAAGTTCCACATTGCGCCCAGCGACTAGGGCGAACACGCGGAAGCGATCCGGATTCTGCCGGACGACATCCAAGGTATTGGTCCCAATCGAGCCGGTTGAACCGAGAATCGTCAGAGTACGCGAGTGCATTGAGCAGGGGCCTACTGGAATGATAACACGTTGAGAAGCTTGGAGTTACGAGGCGGAAGGCGGTTGCGAGACCCAAACCCTTGCGGGCGCCGGGGAGTTGCTTCAGGGGTCTTTCAGTTTAGAGGTTAGTCTCGCTTTGGTGGGAGTTACTTCTTACTCCCCGGCTTGATTCCAATAGTAGTATATCCCGTTTCCGAAAGCAACAGAAAACTGAATATTATTTTTGGTAGACCGCCCGAGGCCTACTTGGACTCGACCTCGACCCCGGTGATTCCTTCCAACACCTTGATAGTAGAGCAAATATCCTCCTCGCCGTGGCCCATGGCGATGGCGGCCTGGAACATTTGGCGGGTGAGGGAGGTGAGCGGGAGGGGCACGTTGAGCTCGGCGGCGGAATCGAGCATGAGGCCGATGTCCTTGTGCATCCACTTTACGGAGAAGTTGGTGGTGAAGTCGCGGCGGAAGATGAAGGGGGCCTTGTAGTCGATCAGGCCGGACTTGGCGGCGGAGTTGGTGAGGACGTCGAGCATGAGTTTGGGCTCGATGCCTGCCTTGGTGCTGAGAACGATGCCTTCGTTGAATGCCTGGAGGATGTTCGAAAGAACGAGGTTCTGGGTGAGCTTGGCGTGGAGGCCGGTGCCGGGGCCGCCGCAGAGGTAGAGTTTTTTGCCCATCGCTTCGAGGTAGGGCTTCATGCTTTCGAAGACGGATTCCTCGCCGCCGATCATAAAGGTTAAAGTGCCGTTGATGGCTCCGGGCGTGGAGCCGGTGCAGGGGGCCCCGAGGAAGTCGATGCCGACAGCTTTGAGGGCGTTGTGCATGCGGACGCTGGCTGAGGGGCTGATGGTGGAGGCATCGACGATGGTGAGACCGGGTTTGCCGCCCTCGATGAGTCCGTTGGGTCCGAGGATCACGGCTTCGGCCATTTCAGTATTGCCCACGCAGACGAAAACAGCGTCTGAGGCACGGGCGACATCGGCGGCGCTAGCGCAGGCTGTGGCGGAACCGGTAAAACCGGTCTCGGCAGCAAGTTGGTCGGCTTTCGAACCGGTGTTCGACCAGAGGGCGACGTCGTGGCCGGCCTTCAAGAGGTTGCGGGCCATCGGGTAGCCCATGAGTCCAAGTCCTACAAATCCAAGTTTCGCCATAAACCAGCATTGTATAAGGACGGGTATACTGGGCGGCATGAGTGACGAGCGGAAGTCGGTTGAAGTGCTGTTTTTGGAGACGAGTGTCGCGAAGATGCGGCAGTCTGTGGGCAAGATTGTGGTGTGCCTAGAGAAATTGACGGCGGACCAAATATGGAGCCGAGGGGCCGAGCATGAGAATGCTCCGGGAAACCTGGTACTGCATCTGGCAGGAAACATCCGACAGTGGATTATTTCCGGGCTGGGTGGGGTGCCGGATGTGCGGGAACGGGATCTGGAATTCGAGACGACGGGGGGACTGGGGGCGGTAGAGCTGATTTCGCTGATCGCGGGAACGGTGGAGGAGGCCGTGGTGGTGATTTCCGGGATGGACACCGAGCGGCTGACGCGGGTGGAGGCGATCCAAAACCGGACTCCGACAGGCTTGGAGGCGGTGTACCAGGTGGTCGAGCATCTGGGGCAGCATACGGCGCAGATTGTGTATGCAACGAAACAGATGACGGGGAAGGATTTGGACCTGACGATGCCGCGGCGGCGGTAGGGGGCTGTGAAGTTTGGCATCCATTGGTTCCTGGTCAAGTGGGTCCTGGTCAGGCCGCCTTGGCTCTGGGTATGGGCCGATTGCGGTGGTGGCCCGTGGTCTGGATGGGGGCCGTTTTGGTGGTCGCAAATTCAAAGCCGTTGGGTTGTTGGGCTGTTGAATGCGGTTGCGGCACCACGGCATGAATCGCGCTGGAGGCCCGACGGTCGGCTTGGAGTGATTCGAGACGGGCAGTGGCGGTTTTGATGGCGCGTTGGATGCGCTGTTCGTAGAGGGCGAGGCGTTCAAGTTCGCGGGAGTGGTCCAGAAAGGCTTGGGCTTGGTTCAGGGTGGCGTCGACGCGGGGGTTGTCGGCGAGTTGGGCACCTTCGGCGAACTGCATTGCGAAGATGCCGTCCTCGATGGAATGGATGCGCTGCAGACGCCAGTAGTTGTCGGCGATGAGGGATGCCAGTTGGATTTCCTCGGGGCCTTGGGGTTTGAGTGAGGCGGTTAGGGTATTGACGTGCGTGCGGTAAAGGTCGAGGTCTTCGGAGGGGAGGACTACCATTCTGCCGGTGAGGCCGTGGCGCAGTGCGTTGATTGCGACTTTCTGTTTCCCTTCGCGGGTCTTGGGTCCGGTGGACTTTTGTGCGTTCAGACGATTTGCTGCAGCCTGTTTGGGTGTGGGCATGGGTGTGTCTCCAGACTGGGTATACCACTGGAGGCGGCGGAAAGCGGCCTTCCGAGAGTCGCTGGAGTGAGGTTAAGTGGTTCGCGGTGTTTGGGTTGGGAATATTTTCCGGAGCTGTGACTGGAGCGCGGCTGTCCCGCGACGGAAACCGCGAATGTCGCTTGCGAACTTTTTCCAGGACCGCACGTACTAGCATGCATGGCCGCTGTGAAACGCAAGGGACGGATTTTCTGGGTGCTGGGCATTCTGATCGTGCTGGGCGGGGGGGCGGTTTTCGCCGTGTCCGCGCTGAACAAGAAGCCGGTCAAGATTGAGGCGGAGAAGCTGGTCAAGGCCGAACGCATAGACCTGGCCCGATCTGTGGTGGCGACCGGTAAGATCCAGCCGGTCACGCAGGTGGAGATCAAGAGCAAGGCCAGCGGGATCATCCAGAAGCTGCCTGTGGCGGTCGGCGACATTGTGCGCAAGGGCCAAGTGATCTGCGAACTGGACCAGAACGACCTGATTCCGGCGCTGCGGCAGCAACAGGCGGCGCTGCATGTGGCCGAGGCGAACGAGAATTCGGCACAGGCCGACTATGAACGCTACAAGGTGGAGGCAACGGGGCCCGACGTGCCGTTCCTGAAGAAGGATGCCGAACGCGCGAGGAATATGTTCGCGTCGGGTCTGATTGCACAGAATTCGCGCGACGACGCCGAGAAGAACTACCAAATGGCGGTGCAGAAGCAGGAGTCGGCCAAAGCAGCGCTGGGGACGGCGGCGGCGGCGATCGCGAAGGCAAAGGCCTCCTTGGAACAGCAGCAGGCGACAGTCAGCATGGCAGAGGAGAACCTGCGGAATGCGACGATCACGGCACCGATCGACGGCATTGTGCTTTCGAGAGACAGCGAGGTGGGGACGGCTGTGAGTTCGATCCTGGTGGTGGGGTCGAGCGCGACGTTGATCATGACCATCGGGGATCTGAACGAGGTCTATGTGAAGGGCAAGGCCGACGAGAGCGACGTGGGGAAGATTTATCTGGGGCAACCGGCGCGGATCACGGTGGAATCGTTCAAGGACCAGAAGTTCGAGGGGCGCGTAACGAAGATTTCGCCGCTGGGGACGGAAAAGGACAACGTGACGACGTTCGAGGTGCGGGTGTCGATTTCGAACGAGAGGCATTTGCTGAAGGCCCAGATGACGGCGAACGCGGAGATCATTTTGGAGGAGCGGAAGCAGGTTCTGGCGATACCGGAGGGCGCGATTGTGTACAACAAGGACAAGTCGACGTCGGTGCAGGTGCCGGACGCAGGCCAGGAGAAGGGATTCCGGAAGGTGGGGGTGACGACGGGGATTTCGAACGGGGCCAAGACGCAGATCCTGTCGGGGATCGGCGAGGGGCAGCAGGTCGTACTGCAGTAGCGGACCGGTTCCCATGACATATGTAACGGAATTGCTGTCGCAGGTGTTCGGGAGCCTGTTGCGGAACAAGCTGCGGAGCCTGCTGACGATGGCGGGGAACGCGTGGGGCGTGGCGTCGATCGTGATTATCGCGGCGATGGGGGACGGGTTCAAGGCCGGGCAGCATGAACGGATGAAGTCCCTGGGGGAGAGTCTGGTGATCGTGTTCGGGGGGCGGACGGAGATGCAGGCGGGCGGCGAACGGGCCGGGCGGCGGATCCGGCTGACGTATTCGGATGTGGAGAACCTCCGAAAAGAGGCCTACATGCTGACGGTTGTGGCGGCGGAGCTGGAGGGGAATGCGCGGGCGACGAGTCCTTTCAACAGCGGGTCGTTCGAAACCACAGGGGTTGAAGCGCACTACACCGTGCTGCGGAACATTCCGATCGGCGAGGGGCGGTTTTTCACAGAGGATGACGTAGAGGGTGCCGCCCGCGTTTGCGTGATCGGCAGTGACGTGAAGAAGCAGCTTTTCGGTACGCGGACGAAGGTTGTTGGGACGACGATTGCGCTGCAGGGGATTCCGTACCGGATCATCGGATTGATGTCGGAGAAGAACCAGGACAGCAGCTATTCAGGACTGGACATCAAGAAGATCTGGGTGCCGTATACGTCGATGGTGCGGGATATACCTCCGCTTTCGAAGACGTATAAGCCGGGGAATCTGGACGAGATCCTGTACCGGCCTCGCGATGTGGCGAGATTCGAGGAGGCGCAGCTGCAGGTGCGGAAGATCCTGGGACGGTCGCACGAGTTCGATCCGGCGGACAAAGGTGCGCTGGGTATGTGGGACACGATTGAGGAAGGGAAGGAAATCGACGGGATTTTCGTGTCGATGACACTGTTTTTGGGGTTCATCGGGTTCGTGACACTGTCGTTGGGTGGGATCGGGGTGATGAATATCATGCTGGTGACGGTGAGCGAGCGGACGCGGGAGATTGGTCTGCGAAAGGCGCTGGGGGCGACGAAAGCGCGAATTTTGGTGGATTTCGTGGCGGAAGGGGCGATCTTGGCATTCGTAAGCGGCATGTTGGGGTGGGGTGCGGCATTCGGATTGTCGAAGGCACTGACGCTGTTGCCGATGCCGGATGTTTTTCCGGGGCTGCCGGTCAGCAACGACACGACGCTGGTGGCGTTTACGACGCTGGGGCTGATCGCGGTTTTGTCGTCGATGTATCCGGCATGGCGGGCGGCGCAGCTGACCCCGGTGGAGGCGCTGAGAGATGAGCGGTGAGTTGAAAGTTGGGGCTCGATGAGGCTGGGCGGAATATTTTCCGAGGCGCTTGCTGCGTTGCGGTTCAACCGGCAGCGGAGTTTGCTCACCATGGCAAGTCTGGCGTGGGGTGTTTCGTGCTTCGTGATCCTGTATTCGTACGGCGAGGGTTTCGGCACGGCGCTGCGGACCTGCTTCCAAGCGATCGGGCAGGACCTGATCGTGGTGTTCGGAGGGCAGACTTCGAGCCAAGCGGGGGGCGAGCGGGCGGGCCGGCGGGTTCGTTTGGAATTCGACGATGTGCAGACCATCCGGGACAATGTGCCGATGGCTGCCGCTGCGGCTGCGGAGATGATGGTGCGCGGACTGACCGTAGTGCGCGGCTACCGGCAGCAGAATACGGCGATCCGGGCGGTGGAACCACCGTACGGGCGGATCAGGAATATGACCATGGCGGCGGGCAGGTGGCTCGCGCCGGAGGACAACGCGACCCGGGAGCGGGTGGCGGTGATCGGTGCCAAGGCGGCGGAAAAGCTATTTGGCGAGATTCCACCGGTGGGCGAGTACGTGACGATCGGGGGCGTGCAGTTCCAGATCGTGGGGTTGCTGCAGACGAAGTTGCAGATTTCGAACTACAACACGCCGGACAACCAGTGCATTTTTATTCCGTACGCGACGGCGGGGCTGTTCAAGAACATCAAGTACCCGGACGACATTGTTTGGACACCAGCGAATCCGATTTTCCGGGAGCAGGCTGTGAAACAGGTGCGGGCGGTGCTTGGGAGGGTGCACAGTTTTTCATCCAGCGATGAACGGGCCGTTGAGGTTATTGTTTTCAACGAGTTCATGAAGATGATCGACGGGATGGCGCTGGCGCTGCAGGTGCTGCTGGGATTCATCGGGGCATTGACTTTGGCGATCGGGGGGATCGGACTAGCGAATATCATGCTGGTTTCGGTGACGCAGAGGACGCGGGAGATCGGCGTCTTGAAATCGATCGGGGCGACCCGGGGGGCGATTTTGGGACAATTTTTGGCCGAGGCCATGGCGATTGTTACGGTGGGGGGATTGGTCGGCGTGATTATCGCGTGGGCCGCCACGTCGCTGATGCCCGGATTGCCGCTGCTGGGGCCGCTGTTCAAGGACACGTCCGGCGCGGGGGACATTCATCTGGGGATCTCGGGATTCGCAGTGGTGACGTCGACGGTGGTACTGGAAATCGTTGGATTGGTGGCGGGATTGCTGCCGGCGGTCAGGGCGTCGAGGTTGAATCCGATCGAGGCGCTGCGATATGAGTAGCTACTCGGGAATTTGGTTTGCGAGGTAGGCTGGCTCGCGGTTGAAGATGGGAATTTCGAGATCCACCTTCCATTCGCCGGCGGGAGTGCGCACCACCGCCCTGCCCCGCTTGAAATCGGGCGGCTGCAGCGCCCAGTTGATCCCCTTCGCATGCAGTAGGTCGTGCTTTTCGGAGGTGCTCTTGTGGAGAAGCGCGTCGTGGGCATAGTGGGCTGACGCCAGCATGTTGAGGCTGTTAGCGGAAGCGTCGAGTTGGCGCCAGAGGAAGTAACTTTCGACCTCGGAACGGCGCGGGATCACCATGACGCGGGAATCGAAGGACGCGATCTTGTCGGATGGAAAGGCGCGGTTGAAGGCGGCGGTGAAAATGCTGGCGGAGACGGAGACGATTTTTTGCACGTTTCCGTCGAACCACAAGGCCGAATCCTCACGTTCGAAATCGGTCAGGAGGAAGGAATACTCGTCGCTCTGGCCGTAGGCGAACCGGCAGCCGATCATTTCCTTGCAGAGGTGGAGGGCGGCTGTGTCGAGTGCGTCGGCGAGGGGACGACAGTAGGGTCGTTCGAGACCGGCGGTGAAGCGGTGGAAGGCACGTCCGTCGATCCGGATGACAAAGTGTGCGCGGCGCGGGAGAAACAGGCGCATAGCGTCCTCGTAGTCGTTCTTGATTCTGCGCCCGAGGGAGTCTTTCATATCTTGCCGCTCCTTACATTTTGACAGACGGGGTACTGGGCGTCATATTATGTACTAGGAAACCTGTATGAATCGCCGTGTATTTCTATCCCTGTCCGCAGTCGCAACCTCTGGTTTGGCTCAAGAAAATCCTGAATGGCACAAGCCCTTTCCGGCCTTCCGGATCGTTGGAAACCTGTACTATGTGGGCACCGCCGACTTGGCGGCCTACGTGATCCATACGATCCAGGGCGACATTCTGATCAACACCAATTTCCCCCAGGACCTTCCGCTGCTGAAGCAAAGCATTGCCAGCGTTGGGCTGAAGTACAGCAATATCAGCATCATTCTGACCAGTCACGCCCATTCCGACCATGACGGGGCCATTGCCAACGTCAAGAAGGAAACAGGGGCCACTGTGATGGTGATGAATGAGGATGCGTCGGAGGTCGAGAGCGTGGCAAAGGGACGCCCGGCAACCCACGTGGACCGAATTCTGCGGGACGGATACAAGGTGGAACTTGGCGGGGTGAGGGTGATTGCCCACAAGACACCCGGCCATACGCCTGGATGCACCACTTGGACCACCACGATGGAGGAGGGCGGAAAGAACTTGGAGTGCGTAATTGTGGGCAGTCCGAATGTAAACAAGGGTTACGTGCTGGTGGGGGATAAGAAGTACCCCAACCGCCCGGACGACTATGTGAAGACGTTCGCGATCCTCAACAGCATGAAGTGCGATGTCTTCCTGGGCGCGCATGGCGAGTACTTCAACCTGAAGGCGAAATACGCCAAGTTGAAGGCTGGCGACCAGATGGCTTTCGTGGATCCCAACGGCTACAAGACGTGGGTCGCGGCCAAGGAGCAGGAATTCCAGAAGGAATGGGCGCGCGCGAAAGCCGCTCCAGGCACGCCCAAGCCCTAGGGTACTAGGGCTTCGCCTTCTCGACCTCGACGGCGAAGGTGTAGGTTGGTCCGAACATGTTCGAGCGGAATATTACCCATTTTTGGTCGGGGGAGAAGCTGACATTCGGCTCCAAGCGGTAGTTGTGCTTGGACATGTTGACCAGCTTTTCGGCCTTTAGGACACCGGTGCGGATGAACGAGGGGTCGGTCAGCCCCTCGTTTTTCCGCGGTTGGGGCCGGAAGAGGTAGATCCATTCCCCGTCGGGGGCCTTCGCGACTTGGCCGGGATCGCCACCGTCGCCGCAAAACAGACTTCCGTCGCGGCTCACGTTGAAGTGAATCGACCATTCATTGCGCTGGAGATGTTGCCAGATGCGCTCCTTGGTCTTGACGTTGTAGCCTGCCAGCCAGAAGTCCTCGGCGCGGGGAGTTTGGAGATCGTACCAGATGATGGAGCCGTCGTGGTTCCAGAATTCGTGGCCGAAGATTTCCATTTCCATGGTGCGGTTGTGGATCTTGGTGAGTTCCGAGCCGTCGGACTTGATGGTCCAGATGCGCTCGACCTTGTGCCAAGGACCTTCGTGGCAGACCATGAGCAGCGCGGGATCTGTAGGGGAGAATTCGAGGTGGTTGATCCAGTCGGTGCTGTGGAGGATCGGTTTGACCTCACCAGTCTGGACATTGAGGGTGAACAACACCAGCGGAATGCGCGCGGCTAGGCGGCGCTCCATCATTTGGCCCTTGTTGAGGGGCTGGTCCAAGGTTTGAGGTTGGCCGTTGGCTGCCTGGGGGGCGGCACCGGCCGGTCCTGCGGGACTTTGAGGGGTTGCCCGGTATTCGGCCGGACTATCCGCTTCGGTGTAGGTACCTGCGATGAGCGTCTCGTCGGCGTTGACACTGGCGACGGAACCGCGGGCGGGAATATCGCCGATGGTGCGGGTCGCCAAAGTGTCCACATTGGTGGAGTAGACGGTGTTGCCCTTGGTGTAATAGACGTTGGGGGTTTTGTGGCCGGTGACAATGATGCGCACGCGGCCTTCGACAATGGCCTTGGTCTCCCGGGTAGCCAGATCGAGCACGCGGATGCCGTTCGGAACCGTGTAGACCATCTTCTTCCCATCGGCGGTGTAGCCGTTCTGGTTGAAGTAGAGGCTGGCACTATTGGGCTCGTCGGTGAGCCGGACCACGCGATGGCCAGTGTCGGGATCGATCCACTCCTTCGGCGGCGTTTGCTGTGCGGCAGCGTTGGTCGGGAGGAGATTGGTAGCGAGAAGAATTGCCGCGAACAATGCACGGCTATCGAACGTCATGATTAGAGGATATCCTGATTACCATGCCTTGTCTCCTGCTGATGGTCGCGCTGGCTTTTCCGCGTGTTGTGCTCGCATGCATGTGGTTTTTCACGCACATGATCACGCGTGCTTACGACGGGGCGCTGATTCCGCTGATGGGTTTCGTCTTCCTGCCGATCACGACAATCGCCTATGCTTGGCTGGTCGGCCAGCACCGGCCAATCGAGGGGATCAACTTGATCATCCTGATTGTGGCCGTGATGCTGGACATGGGTTCGCACAACGGAGGACGGCAGTACTACCGGCGGTGACAGCCGCGCTCGCGGCAGATGCCGCGCTGGCTGCGCCGGATGAAGGCTACGAGATGCAGGGTATTCTCGTCCGCGGGTTCCGACTCGATCCGACCGAGGGCGTCCTCGAGCTTCAATCCGGCCCGGTAGAGCAAATTGTAGGCCTTTTTTAGGCGCGTGACCTGTGCGAGGGAGAATCCGGCACGTTTCAAGCCAACCGCATTGATCCCCATCGGGGTGACATCAAACCCCGAGTATAGGAAGAATGGCGGCACGTCCAAGTTCACGCGCGTGTTGCCGCCGATCATTGCCAGCTTGCCGACCTTTGAGAACTGGTGCACCACGACGCCTCCCGAAATGAAGGCCCGGTCCTCGACCTCGACATGGCCGGCGATAAGGGCGCAACTGGCGATCACGGTATGGCTGCCAATGGTCGAGTTGTGCGCGATGTGGCCGGAGGTCATGATGTAGTTGCCGTCGCCGATGGTAGTGACGGATTCGGGCTGCGTTCCCCGCGAGATGGTGTAGTGCTCCCGGATCTTGTTGCCGTTGCCGATCTTCAGATAACTCCGGTCGCCCTTGAAATTCTTGTCGAGCGGATCGGTGCCCAGAACCGTGCCGGCGGAAATTTCGTTGGAATTGCCCACGGAAGTCCAGCGCTTGACGAAAACGTATGGTTCCAAGATGCAGTCGGCGCCGATGACTACGTCCTGTTCAACGATGCAGAACTCGCCAATTCGGGTCCGTGGACCGATGGAAGCGTCGGGGTGGATGCGGGCGGTTGTGGCGATAATCGCTGAGGAATCTACGGGCACGATTCCATGATACGGTTCCGTCACTGGTTCCCAGTGTCGCCGGGTCCCGAATCCAGATGCCTCTTTACTGGGATCAGGGCCTCCAGTGTCAGGATGTTCAGTAGGGCAAGGATGACTGCGACCTCGTTGCGCCCCATTGCCACCGCAGCTCCGATGGCACCGGTGTTCCAGATGCTGGCGGCCGTGGCGGTGCCGTGGACG
>CAIYDY010000397.1 GCA_903925015.1 uncultured Acidobacteriia bacterium | reverse complement strand
CGAAAGCATCCTCCGTTTCGTGGAGCGCTTCCAGCCCGCATTGGTCGGCCGCGTCAAGCTCTATACCCGTCCCGCCCCGATCTTCGACGAGTTCGGCATCACCAACGAACTCGAAAAGGCCTTGCGACCGAAGGTGTGGCTGAAGTCCGGCGGCTATATCGTCATCAACCAGACGGAAGCTCTGGTGGCGATCGACATCAACACCGGCAAGTACGTCGGCAAGTCGAACCGTCTGGAAGACACCATCGTCAAGGTCAACTCCGACGCGATCAAGGAGATCGTCCGCCAGATCCGGTTGCGTGATTTGGGCGGCATTATCGTGATCGACTTCATCGACATGGACGACCGCAAGAACCGGCAGAAGGTCATGCTGGCCCTTGAGGACGCCATGCGCTCCGACCGCGCACCATACAAGATCCTCCAGTTCAACGATTTTGGGTTGGTTGCGATCACCCGGAAGCGCGTGAAGCAGTCACTGGAGCGGACCCTCTGCTCGCCCTGCCCGTATTGCGAGGGTGCTGGCCATGTCAAGTCGGTCCAGACCATCATCAGCGAGATCCTCTCCGAGGCCGCCCGCATGAAGAAAGCACTGGCCGAAGAAAAGCAGGGAACCATCATGCTGCGCGTGAATCCGGAAGTGGCGAAGGTGCTGAAGAGCAACCAGAACCAATTCCTGCAGGAGATCGAGGAGATCATCGGCAAGTCGGTTTTGGTGAAGAGCGATCCGCTTCTGCACCAGACCAAGTTCGACTTGGCGTAGTAGAGGGTGACAGTTCGATGAAAAAGCCGGAGCGCCCCTAGCGCTCCGGCTTTTTTATTCATTCCGATTGACTGGTTACGTGGATGCGTCTTTAAAAAAAACATGGCATTCCGTACGGTGTTTCGGCCCGCATATACGTTAGCGATGCTATGAAACGGATTCCGCCAGTTGCGTCACTATTGACCAGACCGCAGCATGTGTTTTTTGTGCTATGCTTCTTTTAGAAAGGTTCGATCCATGCGACGACTAGCATTGCAAGTCCTTTTGGTTCTGGCCGTACCTATGGCTGCCCTGGCACAAGAGCCTGAACCGATCACCGCCTTCGGCCATGGCGGATTCTTCGGCCCGGACGGGAAGCAAGTTCCGGTTACCATGGCCTTCGTCACCAAGGCTCAGGCCTACTACAAGGCCAAACTGGTCAACGCTCTGCCGACGGCCAAGAAAAAGGCCTTCGCCGCTTATGAAAAGGGCGTGCTGAGCGCGATAACGCCCGCTGGCCAAGACAAGCTCATCCTCGAACACCAGTCGATCGAGTGGCTCATCGAAAACACTGCAGACCAACAATTGAAACTACAGTCTGGCGGACGGTTGCGAGCGTTGCGCCAGGCGATGAATTGGAAAATTCCGGATCAGGCCACGCTCGAGGAGACGGAAAAGCGCGAGTCCCACACTCCGAGCCCTCAAGTTCGTGAGCGACTCGCGTCGCCCCAGTTGAAGTTGATGAACTTGAACCTGAAACCGAACTCGGGCAAGGTACAGATATTTGCGGCCACAACGAATTCCGGCCAAGCTTACATCGACGAATGCACTGCGGCGGGCGTGCCCATTCCGCCGACGATCAATGTAATGGATCCAGTGGGGACCGCGGGTTGGAGGTCGGAGGGATTCATCCCAGCGATTAGCCAATTCATCACCGGTACGCCCGCAGAGTTGCGTTCATACAAAAGTAACGCACCCGAGGGCATGTGTTTCGCGCTTCCCCGGTATACCGATGCAACAAAGACCACGGTAGAGCTGGACGGCGTTATTTGTACCGGCAAACAGAGTTCGAAAGTCTGCTTTTGGGACAACCAAAGAGCGGGGACGACATTCCAGTTCCCGGCGGGGACCCAGATTCCGATTGGCGTTCCCGCAACGCCTGGCGGACTCTACCAAGCCGGAGGCAAGGAAATTGAGTTCAACCCTATCGCGGGAATCTGCACGGACTGTCATGCCGGGGAAAATCCCTATATCATTCATCCAAAGGTCAACCTGGCTCCCAGTGGGCCCGCCGTTCGGTGGGAATCTCTGTCCCAGGCTCCCAGGAACCTGCCCACGATGCCTGTGAACCGTTACGATCCCCTGGTGGGTGGAAGCTGGCCGCAGAATCAGTCGTCACAGGCTGCTTCCACGATTTCCGCTCCCTTGTCTTGCGCCGGTTGCCATTTTAAGGGTTTCGCCGGACGGTTTCCTCACCTATCCAACCTGATCCCTGGATATTGTACGGCAGTCTTGAGCCAAGCGATTGCCGGACCCAAGGCGACCATGCCGCCAGGCAGTCCCGGAAGCGAGGCGACGGCTGCGCTTGCGTTTAAGAACGCGTGGTGCAATGCGGCGCCGACTTCTTCTTCAGAAGACACCGGCGATCCTCACCTGACGACCATAAACAATGTCCACTACGACTTCCAGGCGGCTGGCGAGTTCACTGCGCTGCGCAACACCGACTCCGATTTTGAACTGCAAACACGCCAAAGTCCGGTGCTGACATCGTTCACGCCTGGGGCGAATCCCTACACAGGTTTGGCGAGTTGCGTCAGTCTCAACACAGCTGCGGCCGTGCGCGTGGGAAAGAGGCGCGTCAGCTTTCAGACTAGTGGTGGCTTCGAGAAGCAGGGGCGGTTCCAGTTGCGCGTCGACGGGAAGGTGATCAATGCGTCCGGTGGGTTCGACCTCGGAGGTGGCAGCAAGATCACAAACGCGTCACCTGGCGGCGAGGCGGATTTTCAGTTGGCGGACGGCACCCGCATCGCGATCACTCCGGTGTTCTGGGCCTCGCAAGGGTACTGGTTTCTGCAAGTCGAGGTGCTCAACACGCCTGCGCAGGAAGGCATCCTGGGGCCGATCCTGTCGGCCACCGATTGGTTACCCCACGCTCCGGACGGCACCAGTTTCGGTCTGCGGCCGATTCCGCTGCTCGACCGTTATGTTGCGCTGAATCAAAAACTGGCAAACGCTTGGCGTGTAAAGCCTGCCACGAGTCTATTCGATTACGACCCAGGCACATCGACTGCGGATTTTACCGATGTGAATTGGCCTCCCGAGCCTGGCAAGGGTTGCATGACGACGACAGTGAAAGGTCCGAGACCTCCAGTTGTCAAGGAGCCCCGACCGGACCTTGCCAAGCGGGCCTGTTCAGCAATCAAGGACAAGGCCACCCTTGACAACTGCATTTTTGACGTGACGATCATGGGTGACGTATCCGTGGCCAAGACGCACCAAGCCACGGCAAAAATGAAGGCTGCGGCTGCAACGAAGTAAACCGTTTGACAATCGTACTTGTTTGAGGTCCCGGTGTAGATGCGCGTACAGGTGGATTGTACAATGCGCGGTCTTCGCCGCCCCTCGTGCGGGAGAATTAGAGCATCCAAGAGAATACATCCACCAACTGTTCTTCTCCACGCTTCCGAACTTTCTATGGGCTCTGCAGCAAACGCCAAACAACTGATCCCCGCTGCTGAACGTGTCCGATATCGCTAGGTCGGTCACTTTCTACACGGAGGGCTTGGGGTTCACGTTCCGGCACCGGTGGATGCCGGAAGGAAAACTGGGGTTGGGTGCGGACTTCTGCGTCATGTGCGACGACGCAGTCGCTTACTACCGGCAGCTGCAGACAAATGGATTGAATCCCGAGGAAACCTTTGTGGGTAATGGCCTCTGGGTCACCCGAATCGACGATCCCGACGGCTACAGGTTATTTTTCGAAAGTCCAACCTACGTCCCGGAAGAAACGAAACTTTCGGAGCTACAGCTCGCGTAGATCCGAAATCCAGAAATCCGGCTCCCACTTTGCCATGTCGGCGTGGTTGCCGTAACCGTAGGTCACCGCGCAGATTTTCACACCGGCCTTGCGGCCAGCTTCCATATCAGCTGCTGAGTCGCCTACGAACAGGACCTCGTCAGGACTGGCACCCACTCCGGCCATGGATCGGAACAGGACATCGGGTTCCGGCTTGCAGGGGAAGCCGTCGGTGCCTTGCACGTGGTCGAAATATGGGAGTAGGTCGAACTGTTCCAGCACCGCGCGCGTTGTGGGTGTGCCCTTGGTGGTGGCGGTGGATTTCCTGCCAACCAACCCTTGCAGTCCTTCCAAGGCACCTTCGTAGCGCTTTGTTGCCGCATGTCCGCGCGCCAAGTACAGCGTACGGTACGTTACAATCAACTGGTCCAACTGTTCGCGGGTGTAGTGGGGAAGAACTTCGGCGAAACACACGTCCAAGTGGAAGCCGACGAATTTCTTGAGGTACTCGAAGGGCGGGGGAGTGGCCACATGTTGGGCCAAGGTGTCGCTGATAGCGCCGCAGATATCCACGGCGCTATCGAGCAATGTTCCATCCAAGTCGAATAGATAGGTTTGGAACTTGGGAATCTGAATTTGGCGCTTCATGGAAGGGTAGTCAATCGCTGTCGCGCCGCACATCCGGTTATGGCGACCTGAAAGATCGCTGCCGCCAAGAATGGCCGCCCTACAAGGAGACGGCCATCGCTGCATCAAACTGCGTGCTAGGCAGCGGCTGGACCCGCCTCCTCGGTCAAGCCGAGACGCCGACCGGTCGACTCCGGCCGGAGAACCTGCTGGGTCTCGACCGGCGTCCCCGACGATGACTTCGGGGG
>CAIYDY010000396.1 GCA_903925015.1 uncultured Acidobacteriia bacterium | reverse complement strand
TCCTTCACGGGCTGGAATGACCACCACTGGCGGTCGGCATCGGTGATCTTCTTGCCGGTGTTGGGGGCCGGGGTGGGGGTAGCCGATTCCTTCGGCCAGACGGCACCGTCGGCGACCCACTTGCGGAGCAGGGCGATTTCGTTTTCGGGGAGTTTGCCCGAGGGGGGCATCTTGGTGTCCGAGTTGTAGCCGACGACGTCGATGAGGCGGCTTTGGGAGGGGGAGCCGGGTACGACGACGGGGCCGGTGTCGGCGCCCTTGTGGAAACCGGATTCGGAGGTGAGGTTGAGTCCGCCGGATTGGCGGTCGGCGTTGTGGCAGGTCTGGCAGTTTTTGGCGAGCAGGGGGCGGATTTTGGATTCGAAGAAGTCCGGGTCCGGGGTCTGGGCGAGGAGGGTGGTGGCGGAAAGAATGAGGATGACAGTTTTCACGCGAAGACCCCCTTGGCAACTTCGCCGGCGACGTCTGTGAGGCGGAAGTCGCGTCCGGCGTAGCGGTGGGTCAGTTTGAGGTGGTCGAGACCCATCAGGGCGAGGACGGTGGCGTGCAGGTCGTGGATGTGCATGCGGTTTTCGACGGCGTGGTAGCCGAATTCGTCGGTGGCTCCGTAGATGGAGCCTGCCTTGGTGCCGCCTCCGGCCATCCACATGGTGTAGCCGTAGGGGTTGTGGTCGCGGCCGTCGGAGCCCTGGGCCCATGGGGTGCGTCCGAATTCGCCGCCCCAGATGACGAGGGTGTCGTTGAGGAGACCTCGGGATTTCAGGTCCTTGAGGAGGCCCGCGATGGGTTTGTCGACTTCGGCGGCGTTCTTGGTGTGGAGTTTGTGGAGTTCCTCGTGCTGGTCCCATTTGTAGCTGTGGGAGCACTGGACGAAGCGGACGCCACGCTCGGAGAGACGGCGGGCGAGGAGGCATTGCCAGCCGAAATCGCGGGTTGTTTCGTTGTCGAGGCCGTAGAGTTTGCGGGTCGCCTCGGTTTCCTTGGTGATATCGAAGGCCTGTGGGGCTTCGGCCTGCATGCGGAAGGCGAGTTCCATGGCGGCGATGCGGGCTTCGAGGTCTGCGTCGTGGGATTTGCGCTCGGCGTGGACCCGGTTCATTTTCTGGATCATGTCGAGCTCGTAGCGCTGGTTTTCCGACGTTAGGCCCTTGGGAACGAGCCAGGGCATGGGCTCCTTTTCGATCTCCTCGATCTTCATGTCGGAGCTGCCGATGGGTGTGCCCTGGTACTCGCCGGGGAGGAAGCTGGAGCTCCAGTTGTTCTGGCCGCCGTGGCCGAGGCTGGGTTTGATGGTGATGAATCCGGGGAGGTTCTGGTTTTCGGTGCCGAGTCCTTGGAGGATCCAGGAGCCCATGGATGGTCGGCGGAAGGAAAAGACGCCGGTGTGGAGCTGGAGGAGGGCGGCACCGTGGTCGACGCCGTCGCCGACCATGGAGCGGATAACGCAGAGCTCGTCGGCGCAGGTGGCGACGTTGGGGAAGAGTTCGGAGACGGGGATGCCGGACTGGCCGTGCTGTTTGAACTCCCAGAGGGGCTTCATGAGGCCTTTGACGCCGTCTTCGCCGAAGGTGAGGCTGCGCTTGAAGGGGATGGGCTTGCCGTGGTCGGCGACGAGGCGGGGTTTGGGGTCGAAGGTGTCGATGGAGGACGGGCCGCCGTGCATGAAGAGGAAGATGACGCGTTTGGCGCGGGGGGCAAACATGGGCGCCTTGGGGGCCAGGGGGTTCGAGGGGGCAGTTTCGGCGGCGGCGAGGATTCCGCGGAGTCCTAGGAGACCGAAACCGGCGGCGGAATGCTGGAGGATGTTTCGGCGGGTGGGGCGGAATGGGGTTGGGGGCATCGGAGGGCTCCGATGGATATTGTAGCGGGTTTTGGGAGTTAGCGGTTACGGGTGGTAGCGGATCCCAATAGTAATGACTGTCGGCAGTGCGGACTGCCGCGGCGGGCCAAACCGTTGAAACCGGGAGACACTGTTTGCCCGCAGCGAGCTCAGTAATGACAGATTCTCAAGTCGACGTTATCGCGACTACCTCCCAAGGCTAGAACTTGTAGAGCAGCATCAGATACGGAAATGTATACCCATTGCCGGGGGTGGTTTTCCGAAGGAACTCGCCTGGGAAGATGTGTCCGATCCCGAAGTTGGCTTGGAGCGGCTTGGAGATCGTCCAGCTACCTTGGATGTCCAATTCCTCCCCCACATGTGTTCCAGCGGTGCCGGTTGCCGACCGGGCGGTAATCGCGTTGGCGGTCGTGTACAGGCCGTCGAACTTGTTGGCAAGATTCCAGTTGTGGAAAACCACATTGGCCGTCACATTCTTGACTGGCTTGGTCTCGACGCCGGTTCTGAAATCGCGGATGTTTTTCCAAGCCACCTGGTCGGCGAGGCCGGTTTTGTCGTGGGCCGATGGGTACAACTGGTCGAAGGTGCCGCGGATTCCGTCCTTTGGATTTGCGTCGCCGCTGGCAAAGTTGAACTCGGCGAATACGCGCGGTTTCGAGGCCAGTTTGGGGCTTGTGTGCCCGACTGCCCAGTGTCCAGCCCAAGCGTGGATGCTGTCCGTGCCGAGAGTGCCGGTTTCCTTCAACATCTCGGTGTCGTAGTCGAAGTCCTTCTGGAATTTTCCGGCGATGCGGAGTCCAGGAATCTTTTCATTCAACTTGGCCGCCGCCCCGGCTTCCGTTTTGAGGCCTGGCTGGGTTCTCCAGTAGACGTAGGTTTCCACATTGGCATTCGGAATCCAGTTCTTGGTTTCCACGCGCGCTCCGTGGAGGTTGTTGCCGTCCTGGTGGTGGTCCCATGTGTCGTTGACCGCGTTCACGACCGATGACGCGAACAGTTCCACTTTGTAGCCACCCCTGTTGAACTGGCCACGCACGGCGTCGAAGGTACGGCCGGCGTTGGTCCATGGCGTCGGACCGATCAGCCTTTGGTCGCCATAACTCAGTTCCTGGCGTCCAACCCGGAGGGCGAACATACCCTTGTCCATTTGGCCGAGTTCGGCATAGCCTTGGCGGAAATCCCAGACGTTCTCGAACGGGGGCTGGCCGGGTTGTTTGAAAATGGCGCGTGCGTCCTGCCCTTCGGCGTACAGCTTAAGCCAAGAGGTGGGGCGGATGGTGAATCCAAGACGCAGCCGGGTCAGCCAGTAGGCGTCCGAATTGTTCGGCTTGAACCCGCCCGCCGAAACGGCCTCAAACCTCGAGCGGAATTCACCGCTGAACTGGAACCACTTCGGGAGCTTCGAGTTGATCGCGTCCGCCGCCGAAAACCACTGTGTTTGGGCCTGCAATCCCGGCGCGACGATGGCGGCAAGGCAACAGAACAGGGCAGCAGCTTTGAATGTCTTCATTGTAGAGAAGGCTACCAGTGTTGCGGCCCCGATTGCCATACTGTAAATATGCTACCGGCGGTGTCACTGCGTTTGCGATATCGTAATGTGGAGAACCCATGCGTCATCGATTACTCTCCGACTTCCTGCTAGCGTTTGCCGCCACCGCCGCGAGCTGTCCGGCCGCGGTCGATTTCCAGCGCGAAATCCGCCCCGTACTCTCGGAGAATTGCTTTCAATGCCATGGGCCGGACTCGTCGAGCCGCTTTTCCGGGTTGCGGCTGGATCTGAAGGAATCGGTGTTCGGGGCGCGGAAAAACGGCGTCTTGATTTCACCGGGGAAACCTACCGAAAGTCTTTTGTACCAGCGGATTAGCGCGTCCGATGCGGGTCGCAGGATGCCTCCGGAATCGTCGCACAAATCCCTGACACCGGCCCAAATCGCCACGATCCGGACTTGGATCGAGCAGGGCGCGCCATGGGTGGAGCATTGGGCGTACAAGGCCCCGGTTGCCGCCGCGGTGCCCGCAGTAAGGAATGCGGCATGGGCGCGGAATCCGATTGACCGATTCATCCTGGCAAAATTGGAGTCCAAGGGCTTGGAACCCGCGGCAGCCGCAGATCGCCGTACAATTCTCCGGCGGGTCGCGCTGGACCTGACAGGCCTTCCCCCCACCCCGGCCGAGACCGAGGCCTACATCAAGGACACAGCTCCCGAAGCCTACGAGCACATGGTGGACCGGTTCCTTGCCTCTCCACATTTCGGGGAACACCGGGCCCGTTTTTGGCTGGACGCGGCGCGCTACGGGGATACCCACGGCATCCATGTCGACAACTACCGCGAAATTTGGCCCTACCGCGATTGGGTAATGCAGGCCTTCAACCGCAATCTCCCCTACGACCGGTTTGCAACCGAGCAGCTGGCAGGCGACCTGCTCTCCAATCCCACACTGGACCAGCGCATCGCAACAGGCTTCATGCGTTGCGGTGTCACCACCAACGAGGCGGGCTTGATCGAGGACGAGTACGCGGAGATCTACGCGAAGGACCGCGCCGAGACCGCCAGCGCGATTTACCTCGGGCTGACCACAGGGTGCGCCACCTGCCACGACCATAAATTCGATCCCATCACCCAAAAGGACTTTTACTCGATGGGTGCGTTTTTCCGGAACACGACACAGAAGGTGATGGACGACAATGTGCCGGATACTCCGCCGACCGTAGTGGTGCCCAAGTCCGATGACCGTGATGCATGGGCCAGGGTGACGTCGGAATTGACCGCCTTGCGCAAGTCCATCGCCGATGTCCGCGCAAATTCGAAGGGTGCGTTCCAGCAGTGGCTGGCCTCGCGGGGCAAGACCTACGTGGCGTCGCCGGTGGAGGACAAGGCCGAGACGTTCACTGCAAACTTGCCTGCCATCGCCCAGGCGAACGGCGACGTCAACATGGGCGATTCGAATGTTCCGGGCCGAGGTGCCCTGAGGTTCCAGAAAAATCAGGGCGCAGACGTAACGGGTGGTCCCAAACTGGATGCTGACAAGCCGTTTTCCGTCAGCGTGACCTTCTTCTTTCCGAAGGAGGAGCAGTCCTACACGGTTGCGTCGCAGAACAATCCCAAGGAGAAGAACCGGGGCTGGACGATCGAAGTGGGTGCCCGCGTTCCGGTGTTCCGGCTCACCGGGGACGGAGGCAGGAACATTGAGATCCGCGCCGCCCACCTGCAACAGTTACAGCATGGCACTTGGAACCATCTCGCCGTATCGTACGACGGTTCCCGCCGCCAGGAGGGTCTGAGCCTGTACCTGAACGGCAAGGCCGTACCAACCCAGGGCCGCGGCAACCAGAATACGGAGATGCCCGGCGATATTTCCGTGGATACGCCGCTGGTGCTGGGCAAGGCGCTTGCCGGAGGTGCGATCGCCGATTTCCGCATGTTCAACCGTGTGGTGACAGAGGCCGAGGCCGGACTGCTCAACGAGTGGCCCGCGATCCAGTCCGCACTGCTGTCGGATTCCGGTACGCTGTCGGATTCGGCTCGTGCGTCGCTCGAAACCTACTTCCTGATCAACCACCACAAGCCCTACCAGCAATTGGCTGCGAAACAGGCCGAATTGAATCTGGCCGCGAGGGAGATCTCGCGGCGCGGGTCGGTCTCCCTGGTGATGGAGGAGCGCACCGACACAAAGCCGACCGCTTGGATACTCTACCGGGGTGCCTATGACCAACGCCGCCAGCAGGTGGGGGCCGATACGCCCGCAATCCTGCCGCCGATGACGTCGGAAATGCCACGGAACCGGCTGGGCTTGGCCCAATGGCTCTTCACCAAGGAGAATCCGCTCACCGCCCGGGTGGCCGTCAACCGGATGTGGCAGGAAATGTTCGGTACAGGCATTGTGAAGACTTCCGAGGATTTCGGCAGCCAGGGCGAGCCCCCGGTGAACCAGGAGCTGCTGGATTGGCTGGCCGTGGATTTCCGAGACCACGGCT
>CAIYDY010000395.1 GCA_903925015.1 uncultured Acidobacteriia bacterium | reverse complement strand
CCCAAGCCAGCCAGGCCCGACAGGGTTTCGGGACGTGCGCCCGCAGCCACCGCGAGGCGGGTCAGTTCCGCCAGTCCGCGGGTGATCAGCGCCGCGATCGCGTTGTGCCCCAGCCCAAGGCCATCGCAGATTCCGGCTCCAATCGCGATGACGTTCTTCAGCGCGCCGCCGATTTCGGCACCGGCGGGGTCCGAGCTCGCGTAAACACGCAGGGAGGGCCCGGAGAACGCCGTCTGGATTTCCTGCGCGAATACCTCGTCCTCCGATGCCGCGACAACCGCCGTTGGACGGCCGCCAGCCACCTCCCGTGCGAAAGTCGGCCCGGTCAGGACCGCGATCCGGGCATCCGGCCCGGCCACGTCCCGCATCACCTGGGAAATCCGCAGCAGCGATCCGCTCTCCAGCCCCTTGGTGGCGGATACGAGGTTCGCCGTGGGCGAAAGCAGGGGGAGCATCCGGCCGTAGACCCCGCGAGCGACGTGCGAGGGCATCACGCCGAGCACAATGTCGGCCCCGCCCAAAGCCGTTCCCAGCGAACTGGTGGCGGCAATATTGCCGGGCAGCTGGAAGCCGGGAAGGAAAACCTCGTTGACGCGGGTGCGCTGGATGGTTTCCGCGATCTCGGGCTCATTGCACCACAACCGTACTTCGTCGAATTTCTGCGCCAACACATGGGCCAACGCCGTACCCCAACTGCCGCCACCGATGATCGCCAGGTTCGCCACGTTCAGACCGTCTTCTTGAATTGGAAAACCCGCTCGTTGCCCGCCAGAATCCGGTCTATGTTGTCGCGATGGCGGACGACAACAAGAGCAGCAGCTGCGAGAGCCGCCACCAGCACCGGCCAATCGGGATGGAGGATCATCCAGCAGGCCACCGGAAAGAGTCCCGCCGCGATGATGCTGGCGAGTGACAGGTAGCGTGTGTAAACAAGCACCAGAATGAAAATCACGACCACCGCCAGCAGCGGCATCGGCGTCAAATAGGCAAACGCGCCGATGAAGGTTGCCACGGCCTTGCCTCCCTTGAACTTGAGCATCGGGGAAAAGGCATGTCCGAGCAAAGCGGCCAAGGCGGCGGCACTCATCCAAAGTACCGACCCGTGGGTCAGGTAGTCCGCAACGTGCACCGCGAACGTGCCCTTGAGCGCGTCCAGGAGCAACGTCAGAATCCCGGCCATCCGACCCGTGGTGCGCAGAACATTGGTGGCACCGATATTTCCCGATCCAGACTCCCGCACATCCTTGCCCGTCATCAGCCGCACAATGATCAGGCCGAACGGGATGCCACCCAGGAGGAAAGCCAGAAGTACTGTCAACGGTCCGATCATGCGTTCAGCTCCAAGGAATAGGTTGCCAGCTTCCGGTAGACCGAGGATGTCGGCCCCGGCGCGCTGCTGTAGAGGTGGAATTCGGTTGCGTTGAAACTGCCGAAATCCTGATCATCCAATTGCACGCGAGCCACGTTTGGGGAGTGCCCCTTCCACCGTGCGAGGGTCACATGCGGAACATAGGGCCGCGATTCCATTTCGACACCCAGCCGTTGCACCGCAAGGCCGGTCTCCATCGCCAAGCTGGCCAGTTCTGGGCTCGATTGAACCGTCGCGAACAAGCTCTTCGGGTTTGCGGCATCGGGAAAACAGCCGAATCCGGCCACCCGGATCGCAATCGGCCCCGTGCGCGGAAGTTCCGCCAAGGCGGTCTTCAGCTCCGGCAGCCGGGCGTCGGGAAATTCTCCGATGAACTTGGTTGTGATGTGCAGATTCGCGATTGGCGACGGCTTCCATCCCCCCAGGGACCCGAGTCTTTCCAGCACCGGCGCCAAGTTTTGTTCGATTTCGATGGCCAAGGAGATGCCCGTGTACAACCGCATACGCGTGAATGCCCCATTCTACAGGCTTGCCGGTAATGGCTGGGGAACGAGGATCGATGCAAATACTTGTAAACCCTCAAGCCACCTCGCCCGTCCGTATAGGCAGGAGCAACGCACGCCGGCCGCTTGCTCCTATCCCATTCAGGAGAAAGAACATATGCGCATTTTCAAGGCTCTGCCGGCCTTCATTGCCGGGAGTCTGCTGTCGTTGTCCGCCTTTGGCCAAACGACAGCAACCACCACCACGGTCACCCGGTCCAGCAGTCTTCCACCGGTTGGCCTGGCCATCACGGAGACCGTACAGGTGAATCTCACGAACACCGCTTCCGCATCGTCCAGCGGTACAGCTGCCTCGTGCACGGGCTCGGTGGCGTTCTACAACGCCGCCGGGACCATCATCGGCACGGCCACCAACTTCACACTCGCATCGGGCCAGATCAGTTCGATCAAGCTGGCCTATGCCTCGGCCGGTGCGGCTGGACAACGGGCGGTTGTGCGCCCGGTGATCACGGCCACCGGAACGCAGCCCTCCACAGTCCCGTGCTCGCTGCAGTACCCGCTCGAATCCTACGACACCGCCACCGGTGTCACGCATTCGTTCGAGGCGGGTGCCGGTCCGTCGGTCCCGCAAGGAGGCTTCGGCAGATAGCGGCACGGTCTTCCCGCCTCCCCGGTTAAGCTAATGAATGCATGCGGCGGATTCGCGTCATCCATTGGAAAGCCGGGGAGGCGGGGCCGCTCCTCGAAGCCGTCCGCAGCGCCGGATTTCTGCCGGATTACGATCCCGCCCTCACCGCAACCCAGCTGCGTGGTCCGATTCGCGAGACCAATCCCGACGCGATTGTGCTGGATCTGACCTATCGCCCCGCCCTGAACCGCGACGTCGCCGCCATGTTGCGCGGCGTCAAGCACTCCCGGCACACCCCGATGGTCTTCGTGGACGGCGAACCCGCCAAAGTGGAAAACGTGCGGGCCTTGCTTCCAGACGCGGTTTACGTCCGGCTCGAAGGCTTGTCGGCGGCTTTGCGGGAACTGCCAAGTTCCACCCCCGCAGCTCCGATAGTTCCACCCCTTTTCATAGAACGCTACAAGGACCGTACTACCGCCCAGAAACTCGGCGTCGCCCCCGGCGGGAAGTTGGGGGTATACGATGCGCCGCCAAGTTACCATTCAATCCTCGGAGATCTTCCCGAAGGCGCGGAGGTCGAGGAGGAGCCGGATTCGCCCTGCCCAGTCACGTTGGTATTCGTCCACGACATGCCCGGCCTGCTCGAAGCTGCCCGCCGGTTGCGGAATCTTGCTGCGTCGTCCAAGACTTGGCTGACTTGGAGGAAGGACTCCAAGAACGGCGTCACCCAGAACTCCGTACGCTCAACCTGCCTCGAATTCGGCCTGGTGGACTACAAGATCTGCTCGTTGGACGCCAAGTGGAGCGGGATGCTGTTCGCGCGCCGGAAAGAATTGTGATCCTGCCGCGCGAGTTTTACGCCCGCCCCACGGTGCTGGTTGCGCGCGACCTGCTGGGCAAAATCCTCGTCCACGGAACAACTTCGGGACGGATCGTGGAAACCGAGGCCTACCTCGGCCGGGATGAAAACGGGCGAGTCGACCTCGCCGCCCATTCCGCCGCCGGAATCACGGACCGCACCCGCGTGATCTTCGGCCCGCCAGGCCATGCCTACGTCTATCTCTCCTACGGCATCCACGAGTGCCTCAATGTGGTGGCCGAGCGCGACGGCATCCCCGGCTGCGTCCTGATCCGGGCGCTGGAGCCGGTCGATGGTCTCGACCTGATGCGCGAACGCCGACCAAAAGCCCGTACGACGCGCGATCTGACCTCTGGACCCGGAAAATTGACCCTGGCGCTGGGCATTTCCAGACGTCATTACGCAGCAGATTTGACCGCTGGCGACCTCGTGATCCGCCATCCCGACACCGCCGAATTCGTTGAAGTCTCCATCTCCCCCCGAATTGGCGTTTCTACATGTGTAGACTGGCCATTGCGCTTCTATATTCCGAAAAATTCATTTGTAAGTACCGCCAGGAACCTGTATAATCTGATCCTATGAGCAGCTTCTTCTCGAAATTAACGGAGGGCATCGAGGATGTCCTGTCCATCAGGAAAGACTCCACCGGCATCCACCCCTGCCCCGAGGCGATGTACCAGTGGGACTACCCCGCTGCCGTCAATCCGTTGGCCGTGGCCACGGCTCCGCCGCCATGCGACTTCCCAACCTTGGATTGGACACTGAAAGTTGCCAAACAGCTGCTGATTTCCAAGGTAAACGGCATCGCCATTGAGGCCTCGGAGAAGGTCAAGCAGGATCTTGAAGACAAGATGGCCGACCTGAAAAAGGCGGTCGACGCCGGGGAGGTCGGGGTGGCACTGCTCAAATCCATCGCTTCCGACGTCACCCAGCACGGGATGCTGGAAGGTGCCGGCGACCGCCCCAAGAGCCTCGATGACTTCAACGAACTGTTCAAAGTCATCGCGCTGCCCCCCATCGCCAATGATTTCCAAAAGGACGAGGTCTTCGCATGGATGCGCGTTGGCGGCGCAAATCCGCTGATGATCCACCGCGTCACCCAGGTTCCCGACAAGTTCCCCGTCACCGAAGCCCACTTCCAAGCCGTCCTGGCGGGTGATTCGCTCGCAGGCGCGCTTGCCGAAGGCCGCGTCTATTTCGTCGATTACGAGCCCCTCGACAAGTTGGCTGTGGCCCCGGCCGGAAAATATCCGCAAAAGTACCACTATGCGCCGATGGCCCTCTTCGCCGAGGCCAAGGGTACCGGAACCCTGCTGCCCATTGCCATCCAGACCCAGCAAACCCCCGACGGCAGGAATCTCTTCATCGCGGACGGCAGCCACAACTGGATGATCGCCAAGACCATCGTCCAGATGGCCGACGGCAACTTCCATGAAGCCGTCAGCCACCTCGGCCGCACACACTTCCTGATCGAGCCGTTCGTGGTCGCCACAGGCCGCATCCTCGGCAAGGACCACCCGGTCAGCCGCCTCCTCTGGCCGCACTTCGAAGGCACCCTGTTCATCAATTACTCCGCCCTCCATTCGCTAGTCGCCCCCGGCGGCGGCGTCGAGCAGATCCTGATGCCCACGCTGGACGCAACCCTCAGCATGACCAGCGGCCAGTTGCAGAACTACCCGATCAACCAACAGTTCCTGCCCAAAACCTTCGCCGCGCGCGACGTCAACGACCTGAAAGTCTACCCCTACCGCGACGACTCCAAGCTCTACTGGAATGCGATCGAGGCTTGGGTCAAGGACTACATCGAGCTGTTCTATTCCGGCGACGAAAACACGGGCAACCAGAAGGTTCAAAACGACGCCCTGCTGCAGTCCTGGTGCAACGAACTCATCGCCAGCGGGCACGTGGTCGGTTTCAGTGAGGGCGGGCGCATTCTCACCCGCGACTACCTGGTCCAGGCCGTCACCATGATCATCTTCACTGCCAGCGTCCAGCACGCCGCCGTGAACTTCCCGCAACTGGACTTCTTCACCTACGCCCCGAACCTCCCCGGTGCATGCTACGCGCAGTTCCCGAAGGCCGACGGTACGCCGGCGACCGAACAGGACTACATCGACATGCTCCCCAACCGGAGCCAGTCCATCGGCCAGCTGGACTTGGCCTTCCTGCTGGGCTCGGCGCATTACACGGAGTTGGGCCAGTACCCGGCCAACTACTTCAGCGGCGTCGGTATCCCGATGGTGCAGAAGTTCCAAGCCAACATCGCCGCCGCCGGCGCCACCATCGACACGCGCAACCTCACCCGCCGTCCGTACAAAACGTTGAAGCCCACGGGAATTCCGCAAAGCATCAACATCTAACTTCGGAGACAGCGTCCAATCACAAATGGGGCACCGGGTTACACCGGTGCCCTTGTTCTTTACGGAGGCAAGACCATGAGCGGATTCCTATCGAAACTTGCAGCAGGAGTGGAGGCCATCGGGGAAGGCCTCGCGGACACGGTGGCGCTCCGCGAGGATTCCACCGGTATCCATCCCTGTCCGGCCCTCCTCTACGAGTGGGACCACACTTCCGTCAGCCCCCTCGCGATGGTCAAGTTTCCGCCCCCGTGCGATTTCCCGTCCCTGAACTGGGCGCTGGCCACCGCCGAAACAATCCTGGAATCACAAGCCAACGCCTTCGAAATCGAGGCATCCGCCGAAACCCGGCAGGAGATCGAAGGCCACATGACCCTGCTGCGCGAAGGTGTCCGCAAGCGCGAGGTCAGCATTCCCCTCCTCGAAACCATCGTGCACGGAGCTGCCACATTCGCAGTCGTCAAAGGTGCAGCAGACCGGCCCCGCAGCATCGATGAATACAACCAACTGTTCCGCCTGATCGCCCTCCCGCCGATCGCGAAGGACTACTCGAGCGACGACACCTTCGCCCACCACCGCACCGCCGGACCGAATCCCCTCATGATCCGGCGCATCCGCACCATGCCGGAGAATTTCCCGCTCCCCGACGCGCAGTTCCGTCAGGTTCTCCCCGACGATTCCTTGGCCGCCGCATTGGCCGAAGGCCGCGCCTACCTATGCGACTACGAAATGCTGGCGGACATCGTGGTCGACCCAACGTACCTGCCCGTGAAATACCACTACGCCCCGATCGCCTTGTTCGCGGCCCACAAAACCACAGGTGCGCTGATTCCCGTCGCGATCCAGACCCAGCAGAAGCCGGACGGGCGGAACACGTTCCTCGCCGACGGCACCCCGAACTGGATGATCGCCAAAACCATCGTGCAGATGGCGGATACCAACGTCCACCAGGCGGTCAGCCACCTCGGCCGCACGCACTTTTTGATCGAGCCCTTTATCGTCGCGACCGCCCGCACCTTGGGCCGCGAACATTGCGTCAGCCGACTGCTCTGGCCCCATTTTGAAGGCACGCTCATGATCAACTACCTGAGCGGTCGAACCCTGATCTCGCCCGGTGGCGGCGTGGAGCAACTTCTGATGGGCAAACTTTCATCCACTACCCGGATGACCGCCAACCAGCTGTTGAACTATCCCATCAACCAGGCGTTCCAACCCTTGACCTTCGCGGCCCGCGACGTGGGCGACTTGAAGGACTACGCCTACCGCGACGATTCCCTCCTCTATTGGAAAGCCATCGGCGATTGGGTGAAGGAATATGTGGAGCTGTTCTATTCCGACAACGCAAAGGTCCAAGCCGATGTCGCCATCCAGAGTTGGTGTACCGAGCTAGTCTCGAACAGCGGCGGTAGGGTTGTCGGTTTCGGAGAGTCAGGCGGGATCCAGACCCGCGATTATCTGATCCAAGCCCTGACGATGATTATTTTCACGTCCAGCGTCCAGCATGCCGCCGTGAATTTCCCGCAACTCGACTTGATGACCTACGCCCCCAACATGCCCGGTGCCTGCTACGGACAATTCCCCAAGGCCGGTCCCGCCACCGAACAGGACTACCTCGACATGCTGCCGCCGCTCCACCGCGCCGCAATCCAGATGCAGATTACGTACCAACTGGGGTCGAACCACTATACGGAACTCGGCCAGTACCCTGCGAACTACTTCAGCGGTGTGGGGTCGGAGATGCTCCGCCGGTTCCAGACAGCCGTAGCCGACGCGGGGACTACGATCACGGCCCGAAACCGGGTCCGCCCACCCTACCGGACGCTCGAAGCCGGTCAGATTCCCCAAAGCATCAACGTCTGAGCACCTTCCAGAGCCATCCGAAGCACTGACCAACGCCTGCTAACATAAAGTTGGGCCGTATTTGGCATGGCCATCGCTTCAGTGTATTTTTCCCGGCGTTCCCATTCAGCGAACGCATGTTTGAACAATAAATCCTAGGAGATCTGTTACTTGCAAACCAGCAACACCACGCTCCGTCTGTCCCTTCTTCTGTCGCTTGTCATGACAACCGGCACGCTCTTGGCCCAAAACTCCGGCTCCGGTTCCATCAACGGCACCGTGACCGACGCAACCGGCTCGATCGTTCCAGCCGCCGCGATCACCGTACACAACAACGACACAGGTGTGGACCAGTCGTTCACCACCAACGACGCGGGCATTTATGTTGCCGCCTTCCTCAAGCCCGGCATCTACGACGTCACCGCCGCCAAGCAGGGCTTCAACAAGACCGCCCGCAAGGGTTTGAACGTGCAGGTCGGCCGCACTCTCACCATCGACTTCGCCCTCGCTGTCCAAAACAGCAATGAAACCGTGACCGTCAGCGCCGAATCCCCCATCGTCGACACCGAAAAGACCGAAGTCTCCCAGGTTGTCAGCGAAAACGCCGTCCGCAACCTGCCGGTCAATGGACGGCGCTGGGACGCCTTCGTGCTCCTGACGCCGAACGTGACCACCGACGGCGGCACCGGACTCGTTTCCTACCGCGGCATCTCCGGCCTCTACAACAACAATTCCGTTGACGGCGCCAACAACCAGCAGGCCTTCTTCTCGGAATCCAAGGGCCGCACGGTGACGGGCATTCCGTACGTCTACAGCCTCGATTCGATCCGCGAATTCCAGGTCAGCGCCGCCAACTACAGCGCCGAATTCGGCCAGGCCGCGGGCGGCCAGGTGAATGCCGTGACCAAGTCCGGCACCAACACCACCACCGGCGACCTTTTCTACTACCTGCGCTACCCGAGCCTGAACGCCCTCGACCCGCTCAACAAGGCGGCTGGCAATTACACCCAGTCCACCCACCAGCAGCAGCAGTTCGGCGGCAGCATCGGCGGCCCGGTCAAGAAGGACAAGCTTTTCTACTTCCTCACCTATGACGGTTCCCGCAAGGTGAATCCGGTCAGCTACCTCAGCAGTGCCACCTTCCCGCAGACCTGCGCCGCCGCCATCCCGACGGCCACCTGCGCCGCTGCCAACACCTATGCCAAGGCGATCCTCGGCTCCTATCCGCGCAGCGCGAACCTCGATGTCGGCTTCGGCAAGCTCGATTACCAGCTCAACGACAAGAACCACGTGAACGCGTCCTTCAACATGGACAACTTCAAGGCGTTGAACTCCTACCAGTCGAACCCGACCTACTCCAACACCTCGCTCACCGCGAACGGCACGAACATCATCCACGAGCGCATCTTTGTGGCCAACTGGGATTCGGTATTCTCGTCCTCCACCGTCGGCAACTTCCGCTTCCAGTGGTCGCGCGACCTCGAAGTGACCTCCGCCAACGGGTCCGCCCCCAGCGTCAGCGTGGCCAACACCCTTGGTTACGGCCTGCCGAACGCACTGCCCCGCCCGGCCTTCCCGGATGAGCACCGCATCCAGATCACCGGCATCATCTCCCGCACCATGGGTCGCCACAACATGAAGATGGGCGGCGACATCAACTCCATCCATGAACTGCTGATCAACCTGTTCCAGGGCGGCGGTGTTTACAGCTACACCGGTGCCACCGCGTTCAGCAACTGGGTTGCAGATGTGGCCGGTATCAACCTCGGCGACGGCCTCACCGGTCGCCACTTCGGCTCTTTCGTCCAGGTCACCGACCCCGTCACCGGCGTCGGCAAGGACGACTTCCACAACAACGATTTCGACGCCTTTGTCGAAGATTCCTGGAAGGTCCGCCCGAACCTGACCCTGAACCTGGGCGTCCGTTACGACATCCAGCTGATTCCGCAACCGGCCCAGCCCAACACGGCCACGCCGCTCACCAAGCTCTACACCACCACCATCAACATCCCGAAGAAGCAGTTCGCCCCGCGCATCGGAGCCGCATGGTCGGTCAACAAGAGCACGGTTGTCCGCGCCGGCTACGGCATCTTCTATGCCAAGACGTCGAACAGCACCTACTACGCCACCCGCGTGGAAAACGGCTATTTCCAACAGACCTACAACTGCACGCCCACCACTTGCCCGCAGCTGACGTTCCCGAACCTGATCTTCACGCCGCCGGGTTCCGCCCCGACCGCTCCGTTCCCCGGCGCGCTTACGCCGCAGGTGACCACGTTCAAGCCCGGCTCCAACACCGCCACCACCCGCGGCCAGTCCCCGAACTGGGTCAATCCGCAGGTCCACGAAGGTGAAGTGGCAGTGGAACGCCGCATCGCCGGCAACACCAGCATCTCGGCCAGCTACGTTTTCAGCCGCGGCCTGCACCTGCCGATCTTCATCGACGCCAACGTGGCGCCTTCGACCTCCACCAAGTCCTACGACGTGACCAGCTCCACCGGCACCACTTCGCAGACCATCTCGGTGCCCTTCTACACGTCGCGCATCGACCCGACCGGTCCAATCCTCACCGGCTTCAGCGATGTCAATTCTTGGTACAACAGCTTCGTCCTGTCGGTCCGCCGCCAGACCAGCCACGGCCTCGAATTCACCGCAAACTACACGCTCTCCAAGACCATTGACGGCGGTCAAGTGGCCGGAAACGGCGGCACCTTCAACGGTACTGACGTCTCCATCAATCCCTACAACCGCAAGCTTGAGTACGCTCTGTCCGACTTGGACCAGCGCCACCGCTTCGTGGCCAACGCGCTTTACGTGCCCCAGTTCACCAAGAAGCTGCCCACGCCCGCCAAACTGATCTTCGACGGCTTCAACTTCTCGACGATCGTCACGGTGGCCAGCGGCTTCCCCATCACCCCGTTCCTCAACATGAGCACCCCGGCTGGCGGTATCGACGGTGGTCCCACCGCCGGTGCGGTCAACAACTCCGGCACGGCCACCGGTGGCCGCGCTCCCTGGCTGCAACGCAACCCGTACACCGGGCCGAAATTCAAGACGGTCGATTTCCGGATCGCCCGCGAATTCAAGGTCTGGGAGAAAGTTCGCTTCAACATCCTCGCCGAGGCCTTCAACGTTTTCAACTTCACCAACATCCTGTCGGTGAACACTACGGCGTACAACTACTCGGCAGCCGGTTCCGGCATTTGCGCCGGCCACACCAACGGCTGCTTGGCCACGAACCCCACGTTCATGGCCCCCAGCAGCACCAGCAACGGCCTGTACGGACCCCGCCAGCTGCAAATTTCCGCCAAGCTGACGTTCTAGTCACCAGCCGACAGCACCAAACCGAAAGCACCAAACCGCCAAAACGGCGGTTGGGGGCTTTCGGCTGTCTGAACGTGGTATCCTAGAGATTCGCGCGGGTTTCCCGTTGCGACCTTCCCAACGGAGAGATGGCCGAGCGGTTTAAGGCGCACGCTTGGAAAGCGTGTGTAGGGGAAACTCTACCGAGGGTTCGAATCCCTCTCTCTCCGCCATTTATTCCGATTCAAACTCTACCCACAAGTAAAGATCCCCGAGCCGGAAACGACAGTGGATCGAGTCGAGAACGATTTCAGTCTCTGGATCTGTGAACTCCCGAAAGACCCAGGCCCCATCTTCCCGTCGGACGTGGTGTTCCAGCCGGATTTCGTCCTGCGCGAGCAGCAAGTACTCGGAGAATGACGGCAGACTCCGGTAGTAGCGGAATTTCTGGCTGCGATCGTAGTTTTGGGTGGATGGGGACAATACTTCCACGATTACAGTTGCATCCGCAAGCGTGTCCTTCTTACTGTCCATGAACTTGGCCGGATTGCAATAGACAACCAAGTCCGGGTAGGTCAGCACCGGGCCCGATTTGCAGTATACCCGCAGGTCGCTGCCAGCGACGCGGCAATTGCTGCCCACGAGCTGCGGAACCAGTTTTGCGCCGAGCAGCATGGCGATGACGGCATGGTTCGGACTGCCACCCGACATCGCATACATCCCGCCATCAATGTACTCGCTGCGGAACTCCGCGGCCCGCTCAATATCCAGATATTGCTGGATCGTAAACAGCGGACTCGGTTGTGTCGCCATGTCTACAGCTTAGCCGATTTCACAATATCCGGTACAGCCGCCGGTGGTCGCCCTCCGCCACAAACTCCAGCCCCCACAACGCCGCATTTCCTCCAAGATCGGCGGCATTCAAGTACCCGTCGTCAATTAGCAGATACTCCACACCATGCGCCCGGACAGCCCGAATCGCGTCCCGCCGGAAATCGCCCAACCCCGGCAAATCACCCTGCTCCATCTTCGACGAAATCGGTCGGCACACGTCCTCGTTGCATGATTCCACCGTCAACGCCACCTTCCATTGGTCATGCGAACAGTGCAATTCCACCCGGTCCACCATTTCCGGCCGGTCAAAGACCACATCCACATGCATGCCGGCCTCGGTAGCCCGCCACGATGACCAGCGCGTCGCGGGATTCCGGTCAAACGCCAGCGGAATGTCCCAAGGGAACGGTGCCGCATCCACCCGCCAGCCGGGCTTCGGCCGAATCTCCGCCGCCCCACGGAAAACGTACATCTCCCCGATCGTCCACGTATCCGTTGGGCTCGCCGTATGCTGGACCACCCGCAAATGCCGCAAAGCCAGCGGTGCGAACAAAAACCGCAAATTCCACGTCGGCTCGCGGTCATGCTCCGGACTCGCGGCATTGGAAATGATGTCGTGGATTTGGTCGCCCTCGGCCGAAAGGTAGCTCACCAGCACATCCGCATCCGTGTAGGCTTGGGCGATGGGCTGGGAACTCCACATCCTCTTGCCACGGGGCAAGTGCGCGTCGATCATCCGTGCAATCCGCCACTCAACCTCTCTAGTACGCAGGAATTCATCCGGCGACGTCATTCCCAGCGCGGACTTCCATTCGAATTGACTGATCCGCATATTGCCCGGCTTCTCCAAACGCTGTGTTACCTTCGGCCACGCCAAAACGGCTGCGGCCAAAACCAATACCCCTTGCAGCCGACGCGACCGCCCGAACGCCAACGCCATCGACAGAGCCACGAACGGCAGCACCGGAATCAGGAACCTGGACCCAATATTCTGCGGATACGGCAGCGCGAAGACCACCATCGCGAACAAACAGTACCGTCCAACCACAGACCGTACCGCCAAAAGCCCCATCGGAGCCAGCAGGAACACCGCACCCAACTGCCCCCCGACCTCCCCGGTCACCGTCGCCGCCCACGGCAGTTGCCAAAGGCTCGTCAGCGTGTAATGGCGGAAGTTCGCCCGAAAGGCCTCCTCAAACGACACGTGGAAATAGGGATTCTCGAACCACCGGTTCATCAACGGTGCCACCGGGTTGCCCAGCCACAGCCAGTTCTTCACCAGCCAAGGCAGCGCCAAAACAACGGCAGGCGTAGCCATCGCCAACAAAGCGCGCGGTTTCCGCTTCCCCGCGATCACCAGGCCCGCGTACAATGCTGCCACGAACCCCGTGTACTTGATGGCGAAACAGAACCCGGCGAGCAGTCCGATGGGCAGCAGCAGCGCCCGCCTACGGTCGGAATCCGAATCCTCCCGCCAAACCTCCAGCAGATAAAACATCGCGAAACCGCTGGTCGCAAGCGCCACGTCGTTGTAGGCACTGGCCGCGTCCGCCCCCACGATTGGCGACAGGAACACCAACGCTGCCGCCGTCCATCCGACGCCGTACCGGCCAATCCGCCGCCCGTAGCAAACCATCAGGGCCACCAGCGCAAAGAGACTGGCGCAGTGAACCGTCGCCGCCGCCGCGTGTTTTCCAAATGCGAAGGCGAACAGGAACAGCATTTCCGTTGCAAGAGGCATCGCGGCATACAGGGTTGTCGTGACCGGCCCCATGCCGTGCTCGCGCAAGAACCGGTACACCAGCCCCAAGTGGTATGCCTGGCCATCCGGACTGTGCTCCGGCGACAGCGCCACGGACAGGTATAACAGGGCATAGGCCCCGAAAACCACCCCAAACAGAACTCGCCATCGCCACGACTGCGGAACCCACTCTTCCTCGACAGCCGACACCGATAGCCACATCCTGACAGCCAGCACAGCCAATCCAAGAGAGGCAAACACCCCGGCATACGCAAAATGCAGCAGGCACAGCACGAAGACGCCGAAACTGACCAGGGCCGCGCCAACCACCCCCGAGAGCGCCGCACCCTCGACCCGGCCCCACTTCACCCCCAGCCGATGGAACAGCATCCCGCCCGCCGCCCAGCAGACGGCAATCGTGAAAACCGCCCCGAATAGAACCGCCAACTGGCCCGGCACCCCCCCATTCTCCCACCCCGAACCCCTTTTCATTGGACCTGCATCCAAAAGCCAAATGGCTACATATAGAACTCTCGACCGCGCAATTCCCGCACCGCTGGTCTCCGACGGCGAGGGAGTACTGATTCACCGCGCCTTCCCCAACCACGACCTAAGCGAATTCGATCCTTTTCTACTGCTCGACCATCTCGGCCCCGTCGACCTCAAACCCGGCGAAGCCAAAGGTTTCCCCGACCATCCCCACCGTGGTTTCGAAACCGTGACATACCTACTATCCGGCGAATTTGAGCACCGCGATTCCTTCGGCCACCACGGTGTCCTAAAGGCTGGCGATGTCCAATGGATGACCGCCGGTTCCGGCCTGGTCCACTCCGAGGTCCCCGGACGCAGCCTCGTAGAAAACGGTGGACGCCTCGAAGGCTTCCAGCTCTGGGTCAATCTTCCCAAGCGCGACAAGATGCTCGCACCCCGCTATCAGGAGTACGAATCCGCCAAGATTCCCACCGCCACCGGTGAAGGCATCGAAATCAAGGTGATCGCCGGGGATTCGCTGGGCGTAAAAGGTGCGGTCGAAACCCACATCCCGATCCAATACCTGCACTTCAAGCTGGCCGACGGCGCAAGACACATCCAGGAAGTGCCCCGGACCCTGAACACTATGATCTACGTGATCTCGGGTGGCATCTTCCTGGACGGTGGCTTCATCCCCGAATACCACTTGGCAGTCTTGAAGAACGATGCAGATCTGGTGGAATTTTCAGCCTCCGGCGACACCCAGGTCCTCCTGCTCTCCGCCGAGCCGATCCATGAACCTGTGGCCCGCTACGGCCCCTTCGTGATGAACACCAAGGACGAACTGGCGAAAGCATTCGAAGATTACCGCGCTGGGCGCATGGGTTCGATCAACGTTCCCAAGTAAGCTTCTAATGCCGGTGGACGGGAGTCGCGGTAGCAGGGGGAGTTCCGCCATTCAGGAACTCCTCCTCCTGCCGCTCTTCCTCCCGATCCGCCTCGGTCTTCGGATTCATCGCCCGCATGGCCAGTTCCTCGTCCGGAGTCATTTCCGGCAAGTGCCGGATGAAACAGACCAGCGCCCACGAATCGTGGTCATGGTCCCCCGGCTCCCCGAAAGCCGGCATTCCGGTAAGCCGGACCCCGTACTTGATGGTGGAATACAACGCCCCGTCCGACTGCATTCGGGTCTCCGCCAACCGCATATCCGGAGGTTTCGGATACATCCCGCGTCCAAACATAGTCTGGCCGCTCCCGTTGTTCCCGTGGCAGACCGCGCAATGGTCCGCCCAGTGCTCGCGGGCGGCGGTCAGCACACCGGCGTCGCACGAAACTGGATTACGCATCTGACGATACTTGGAGGGCACGGTCCACGCCCGCACGGCACGGGCAACCCCGGTTTCCAGCCAACCAGGTTCCGCCCGCGCGTCGAACGGGCCCGCATACCGGAGTCCAACGGCGGCCCCCGCGACCAAAAACCCAACCAGATACTTCCTCACAGCACCGGCTCCCAAACCAGCGCAAAGAACCGCCGGACCTCTGAAAACCCGCACCTTTCGTAAAGCCGCAACGCATCCAGATTCGACGCCGTCACCGACAGGCTGATCCGCGCCGCCCCAGCCGCTCTCAGCGATCCAACGGCCCGCCGCAGCAATTCATACCCCACCCCGGAGCCCTTCAGATGCGGTGCCACGCACAGCTGCGTGATGTGGGCGACGTCCCGATCCACGAAGCTCGCCAGCACCAAGCCCGAAAGCCAGCCATTCGATTGGTCGAACGCCACCATGGACCCGACCTGCGAAAAGGTCCCGCAACCCGGATACGTGACAATGTTGTGCAGGAATTTCTTCGCGCCCGCAAACGAAAGGTACTGGTCGTTGATCCTTGCATCCACGTGGTGCCGGTAGGCCCGCTCGATAAGTCCGGAAATCGGATCCTCGTAGTGCGGGCCCCAATACTCTACGTGAAAACGTGCGGGGTCGAACTTCGCCCCTGCCGGCAGCGGCCTTTCGGTATCCATCACCATCAGGACCCTTTCATAGAGCTGCACAAAGCGGGACCGCTGGATGGTCTCCGCCACTACCGGCTCGGAAATCATCAACTGGCTCTCCACCCGCCGGGCACCCTGCGAAATCAGCCTGTCCAGCAGCTGCTTGAACAGCCGGACCGTCTGCCTGGTACCGCCGTCATTGCCATGCGCCCTCGGCCCAATATAGGCATCGCCGATGAGCCCCTTGCGGTCCTCCAGCACCGTGTAGCCGTAGCCCACCACATTGGGCTGGGCGCGGCCCAGCAGAAAAGCAGGGTCCGCAAGCGGGTGCTGCACAACCGCAAGACCATCCAGGGTATGCCTGTTGGCGAAATCCCGCACCGAATTCGCGGAATCGGAGAAGTCCCAAAAAAGCTTCTCCTTCCACTCCTCGCCCTCCTCGGCCAGCACGGCATCCAGATCGCGCGAGTTGAACCGCCGTAGCTCCACCAACTCGGGCATATGCGGGGAGGCCATCGAATCCGGCCTAATTGTCCTCAGGTGTGACTTCCATCGGCCAGATCTTGCGCTGCGGGGACGCCTCGTCCACCCCGGGCACCGTCCTGCCGGGCAGTATGAAGTGCTCGTCGCAACGCGGCTCGTAGGTTTCGTCCCCACCCACCAGGATTTGCGGACTGTTGTAGTGCGCCGGTTCCCCGTTGATGATTCGTTGCGGATACGGGGCGCGGTCACCGCACTTGGTGCAGTAGGACGTCATCCACATGCACCGGTCCTCGGCCAGCAATGCCAAGTCTGGCGTGGAACCGAACGGCTCCCCCCGGAAATCGAAGGCGAGGCCGGAAGCCAACACGTCATAGCCTTGGTCGAGCAGATGCCGCACCAATTGGAACAGGCCCGAATTGCGCGGAAAGAATTGGACCTCATCGAACGCCACAACTTCGAACCGGCACCCGGCAGCGGACTCCTTCGCCCTCAGGATGGCCCACAGGTCGCGCGGGTCGGTGGCCGAAATCTCCTCCGCCGCATCCTCGTCGCCCTTCCGGCTCTTGATGCAGCCGCGCCCGGAGCGCGAATCGGTCATCGGCTTGAAAACGGCAATTTTCTTGTGCCCGTAACGGCGCAGCGTGTCGATCTCCGTCAAAAGATGCCGGGTTTTGCCCGACGCCATGTTGCCGATGAACAACCGCAGGAAACGTCCTCTAGCCAAACTCAACACTCCATTCCTTTGGACGAGTGTAACGCGTGCGTTAATAACAGTCAGCACATGACACCAACGGGATCAATTTTACAAGCGGGACGGACACTGGGCGTGGTTGGGGCGGGCGTGATGGGAACCGCCGTGATGAAGGGACTGCTCGACTCGAAACTCGTGCTCCCCGACCAAGTCTGGGCCACCGCGCGGACCCAAGCCACCTGCGACAAGGTGAGCGCCAGATATGGCGTTCGTTCGACGCTGGAATTCGACCCGCTTGTCCCCGATTCCGGCATCCTCCTGATCGGCGTGAAGCCTTGGCAACTCGAAGGGGTCGCCGCCAGACTGCTCGCCGCCGGAGTCCGCCCGGACACCCTTCTCGTCTCCCTAGTGGGCGGCGTGACAGCGGCGCGCCTCGACGGCATGATTCGCGGAATCTGGGTCCGCACGGTGCCGAATACCCCTTGCGTGGTCGGACACGGGATGACGGCAGTCTGCCCCGGAAGCCTTGCGACTGCCGAACACCTCGAACTATCCCGCCGTATCTTCGAAGCCGTGGGACTCTGCGAGATCGTCGACGAGACCTACATCAACGCCATTACCGCATTGAGTGGTTCCGGTCCGGCTTACATGTATCTTGTGATCGAAGCTTTGGTGGATGGTGCGGTAAAGGTAGGATTGCGCCGCGACATGGCACTTCGACTCGCAACCCAAACTATGTTGGGTGCCGCAAAGATGGTCCAGGAAACAGGCCGCCATCCAGCGTCCTTGAAGGATGACGTAACTACACCCGGCGGCTGCACCATTGAGGGACTCCTAACCATGGAGGACCACGGAATCCGGTCAGCCTTGGCCAGGGGGGTACAGGAAGCTACCAGGATCGTTGGACTTATGGGGCAGCCGAAATAGGACTCCGGGGGACTCGCCGTCCCCCGGATAAATAAATGAACTACCGGGCCAACCGGCGGCGAACCACTAGAACTGCCGGGCCCAGGAACAACAGCACCGAACTCGGCTCGGGAGCCGTCGCTTCACCGGCGGTCAGGTTCAGAATCAGGTTGTTCGATCCATAGCTCGTGTATCCGCTCGCACCCGCTGCGGACGCATAGATGCTCCCGTTGTAGGTGATCGCTGCATCCAAAGTGCCCGGTGCCGACTGCGTGCCGTCCCAAATCGCATTGTTGCCCGAACCGGCGATCAATACCGCATAGCTGTCGCCGGCAGTCAGCGAAAAGGTACCGCCGTTGAACAGGTCGTACGGCGATGGCAGGCCAGCCTGGAACGCAACCACGTCGGACTTGACCAGCGTTGCCGATGTTGTGTCGTATAGATACGTCGCAAATGACATGTTGCTATGGAAGTTACCTTCCAGCTGTGCCGTGGCGCTAACGTTCGAAAAGCTCGCCGACGTCGTAAACGTTACGCCATATACGTTGTGCGCATTGTTGCCGGTGTAAGGACCGCTGCCGGGTCCAAACCCGCTGATATCCAGCAGCGTTCCTGCCGAAAGGGAAGCCGGTGCCAGCGAGATCGCGGCAAGGCCGGCGAGACAAAACAGTCTCCGAAAGGTCATGTTGATAGTACTCTCCTAGCTCGGATTATACATACCAAGCGAACGAAAATACAGAGGTTTTGAGGCCTGAAAAATATATTTTCCCTGTGATCAAATCGGTCCTCCGTTTGCGCCTCTGTATCAAATGGCCCTACTGGCGGGCCACCGACGGAGCCACTTCAACCAGATCGCCAATAAGCCGCCGGTCGCCTTCAGGGTGCTTGTCCCGGAACCCGGAGGACGCCAAATACTATTCCCGATCTACCGCATCCATCGCCGCCAGCTTCCTCACCTCGCGGTTCAGCGCCATCTTGTCGAATTCCAGCCACCGCTTCTCGATGTTCTGCCTCCGCTGCGCTGGCAACTTGGCCTAGTGGTTGCAGCGACTTGCCACCACAGTCCGGGAAGCAGGGGTTCCGGCTAGTGCCTTTGTCTCCAAGATGACCTCAAACCCTGCAAGCCGTTCGACTGGCATACCGCAGAGTTTTTGTATCGTGTCCAAATCGTCCTGCGAGAGGGCAAACTGACTGGCACCTTCCGTCGCTGAACGGGAGGTACCACCCAGCAATTCGATCCGGGGGAAGCCTCAACACTATTTGACTGGGCGATCTCGGACAAGTTGGCGAGAGCCTTCACAGACGAAAAATGGACGAAATAGTTATCCCCGAGCATGTCCCTGAGATAGTTGCCATCGGCCGTCTTGTAGTACTTGGGATCCAGCAGTAGGCCGGCTGAAATGTCATCCACAGTCATCATCTCCCCGATCATGGACCACACGCGAGAGAGAACGGGATCATCGAGAACAATGGCAACAGAGTGATCCCTGTCTGCAAGGATCGGCTGGGGGCGGTAAGCGGGTTTGGGACTTGTGTGAGGGCGGGCCAACCATATCCAAGCCGCCGCAGCCCAGCCAGTCAATCCCAGCAGGAGACAAATCGCCGTTAAGAATAGCCGCCGATGTTTGGGGGCGCGATGTTCGGGAGGAGCCGATACCTCGGGCACTTCGGCAACAGCTTTCGGCCGCACGTGTGGTCCGTAGGCCCCTTTGGGAATTTCCAAGACCCAGGGGTCGGAGGCACCCTCAGACGAGTAGTACTCGCCAAGTTTCTGACGCAACTGGCGGGCTGTGACGCGGACGATATTGTCGAGGCTTGGATTGTAGTTTGGCTTCTTGCCGAAGACCTGGACGCCCAGCGAGTATTGGTTCAGTTCGTGCGCCCGGTTCTCCACGGTACACCGAACAACAAATGTCAAAAACTCGCGCAGCCGCGGGGATCTGCTGAAGGTCTTGCTTGCAAGGACTCTCTCTGCAGCTGACGTCAGCCCGGCGGCTTCCTCGTGAAGGCCGATTTGCTCGTGAGGGGTCAACTGGACACCTGGATTGAGAATACTCCAGATTACAGCCGCGACCAGACAGCCCGGAACAAAGGCAAGGTGGTTGCAACGCCTTGAAGTAGTCGAAGAACATCAGGCCCGTCACGAACTGGCCCGACTCGTCCGGATGTTTGTTGAAGTCCGCCTGCCATGCCCCGCACGCGGTTTGTATTGTAAGAATCAGAATAAGGAGAGCCGAGCCGGTCAACACCTGTTCCAAATACCAAAAGGAACGGATTCGTCGCTCGATGTCAGTCACAAGTCTTGGGAACAACTTGGGGGGAGGGGCCTTCGGTGGGCCGGAGAGATCTCTGAAACAGTGAGTGGTGGCGGAAGTGGGGGTCGAACCCACACGAAGAGTGAACTTCGCCAGATTTTGAGTCTGGTGCGTCTGCCAGTTCCGCCATTCCGCCACGGGACTGCTTTCATAAGCATACCGGATTTCCAAGCAAAAGTCATCTGGTGAAAGCAGATTCCGCGGCGTCGGTCGGCAGGCGCGCCGCCCGCCAAAATTAGACACTCAGGTGCTCCGGGCCTTCCAGAGGGCACTCAGCTCTTCTATGCTTGGCCACGGCTTACCCCGATGCAACATCCTGTGGCAGTTGGCGCACACCAAGGCGAGATCCGCCGGACGGCTCTTCGAGCCCGGCTCAAGCAGTGACAATGGCTGCCTGTGGTGGCATTCGATGAAGCCCAAGCCCCGTTGACCGAAACGCTGGGCAAAATCGAACCCGCAAACCTCGCAACTCAAGGCACCACAGGCTTTCATCGCTTGCGCCTTGCGGGCTTGGACGATTGCAGAAGAGCGCTCCCGGACGCGGTGCAATCGTGTCAGCAGGGCACCTTCGGGTGCCTCTACCTCGGTCTCGAAGCCAACTTGCTGCAACTCCTCCGGTTGCAACTCCTCCGGAGCCAGCATGAGCTGGCGGACGGACTGGGCCACGCGGCGCAAGCGGATCGGGTCAGCGGCAAATTCCAGCCAAACATCAACCTCCTTCTGGCTGCCGGCCTTCATTCCCGCACCCCGGTACTCCGGATCGCACCGCAGGAAATTCTGCAGCTTGAGATGAACGCTCTGGACGCTCCGGATGGACGGCTCGAGCAATTCGCAGCGCCTCCCCGCTCTCAAGATGTTGCTGAGCTTCGATGACAGGAGGATCATGCGCCCGAGCGTGTGATCCGAGCCTCAGGTAGAGGTCAAGGGCGAGAATCAACTCGTCGCGCGACCAATCGGGAGAACGGACGGGCATAATCTAGACTGCCAAGTCCAATGGAAGATCCGAAATGTCTTTGAGGCGCTTCCCCTCAACCATCGCGCTCATCAATTCCCGCGAATCATCCAAGTCCAAAGATTGTATGGTGTCCATCAATTCGTTCAGCGCGAAATGGTAGACACAGTCGATGTCACCAGTGCCCAAAGCGATGGAAGCAAGTCGGCTCGGAAGGGGCTCGCCGGTCACAACAACAACGTGCGGCAGTCTGCCTTTGCGATTCCGAATCAGGTTCAAGGCTTCCGATCTGGCGTTCTGGGCTCGATCACTCCGGAGCGTCCATTTGCAGGAGACACTCGCGTGGAGGTGAGGCAAGGATCCGGACGCTGCCCGAAGGCTTGAACGACTGGACAATGTCCCATCCACTAACGCCTCGTGGAGATTGATCGCACTGTCGGGCTCAGGGTTCCGGATTAGAACAATGTCCGGGGCGATGATATAGTCATTGCCGAGCACGGCGGCAAGCTTCGGATTGAGGATAGTTAGCTCACTCAATTCCGCCAAATGCGAGTACTGCTCAAACTTCGCGATCAGATGCCTAGAGGGGTTGAAATCCCAGTTGCCGGGGCGCAGGTGGGACAGTCGCATGAAGGTTTGCTGCAGAAATGACCTTGTGATCTGTTCAAATTTGCTCCCGGAGACCTGTCCTGCAAGTCGACCTGCGGTATTTGATCCGATCCGATCCATGATCCCCTGCGCCAATGCAACACTAGATCGGCTGGAGCCATCGGCATTGGATGGAACATTTTTCGCCGAAATGCAAAGAACGCCCGATGCCATCAAGGTGGCGTGGTAGCTACTGCGGGCTTCCTGAAATACGGAAAGGGTATTCATCCGGCTAGAGCGAACACTCTCTTTCGAACTAGGCACAATCTGATCTGAGAAGCCACCGCGTGCGCCACAGGCGGAGGAAACGCGTTTCCCACCTGCCGGTATGCAGCGGTCTTGCCGCCCGAGAACTGCCAATCATCCGGAAATCCTTGGATGCGGGCAACCATGCGCACGGTCAGCCTAGGTATGCCAACAAAATCTGCGTCGGGGGCTTCATTTGCTATGCCAATTCCGTCGACATCTAAAGCAGCCCACGCGCGCCGCGCACGAGTCGGACCTAAATCGGGGCCACCGTGCTTCAGGCTACCGCCCACAACCGTTGGTGCAATCTCATTTGCACGGTCACGCCAAGCGTGCGCACCTTTCCAGCCTCTCGCGGCCATCAGGTCGTACAAAGTGTCCCCAACCGTTTTTGGCGTTAGAAGGCCCGCCTCGGGCCAGACAAAGCCATCGGCCAGTCCCTTGCGGATCGCCACAAACACCACGCGGGGTCGCAATTGTGGCACTCCGAAATCGGAGGCGTTGAACAAACGCCAATCAGTCCAATAGCCACTTTCCGCTAGTCGACCGGCTATGAATTTTCGATAGTCCTCAAAAACCGCGTCGAGAATCCCGCGCACGTTTTCGATCATGACGGCCTTCGGCTTCACCTGCTCGATGATTCGCAAACCCGCCGGGAAAAGATTCCGCTCATCATTCTCACCCAACTGCTTTCCCGCGACAGAGAATGGTGGACACGGCAGTCCCCCGGACACCAAGTCCACGCCGACGTAATTGCTAGCATCAAACGTCCGAAGGTCACCTTCTTCGATAGTCCATTCCGGACGGTTCAAGCGGAGGGTGCGGCAACAGTTCTTGTCGAGTTCGACCAAACCGGCATGACTGAAACCGGCCCTTTCCAATCCAATTGCTTGGCCACCCCCTCCCGCGCACAGTTCGAGGGTCGTCAGCGACACCGTCGGAACTCCAGTTTGCCGTACGTTAGTTGATCCACTACCCCCAAAGGATAACAGTCCTTGCACGCATTCTCCTGTAGGGATGATCGGTTGAACTTGAACAAAACTTGAGGCCGACAACAATATTCTTGAGAAAAATCCCGCCCCCGTGCACTCCCTCAAAGAGGACTCTTTACATGACGGAAGTGGAGAAGCGCAAGGCAATCGACCTTGCGCTCATGGCAATGGACAAGCAGTTCGGCCGTGGTGCCGTTCTGCGGCTGGGGGCGAACAATGTTGTCCCCGTTTCAGTCATATCTTCGGGCTGCATCTCGCTCGATTCCGCCCTCGGGGCCGGCGGCTTCCCCCGCGGCCGGGTCATCGAGATCTTCGGACCCGAATCGTCGGGAAAGACAACCCTGGCTCTCCAAGTAATCGCCCAAGCCCAAAAGACCGGTGGTGCGGCCGCCTTCATTGACGCCGAGCACGCTCTCGACCCCACCTACGCCCGCAAACTTGGCGTCGACATCGACAATCTGCTGGTTTCCCAGCCAGACACAGGCGAACAGGCCCTAGAAATCACGGCTGCCCTGGTGCAGTCCGGTGCTATAGACGTGATCGTTGTCGATTCCGTGGCAGCCTTGGTACCGAAAGCCGAACTGGAGGGCGAGATGGGCGACAGCCACGTCGGTCTCCACGCTCGACTGATGTCCCAGGCGCTCCGCAAGCTCACCGGCACCGTTTCGCGGACGAACACATGCATGATCTTCATCAACCAAATCCGCGAGAAAATCGGCGTGATGTTTGGCAGCCCCGAAACCACCACCGGCGGTCGGGCGCTCAAGTTCTACGCCTCCGTGCGCGCCGATGTCCGGCGGATTGGCGCGATCAAGGACGGCGAAACCGTCATCGGCAACCGCACCAAGGTCAAGGTCGTCAAAAATAAGGTCGCGTCGCCGTTCCGGGAGGCTGAATTCGACATTCTCTATGGGGAGGGCGCGTCACGCGAAGCCGACCTCATCGATACCGGCGTTGCACAGAACCTAGTGGACAAATCGGGATCGTGGTTCAGCTACAAGGGCGAACGGATAGGGCAAGGACGCGAGAACTCCCGGAACTTCCTAAAGGAACACCCGGAAAAGGCGCAAAAGCTGGAGGACGAACTCCGTACTGCATTGGGATTGGCCCCGAAGGCCAAAGCCGCAGCCGTGGCTTGATTCCAGCGGCAAACTGCGCAAGTTCGCAATCTCCTGCCCGACACGGCGATATAATAGGCGTCGCAAAGGTTGGGAGACGGAAAACTCATGCGTAGACATATAAGGATGTGCATTCTGGCCGCTACGGCCACATGCGTGTTCGCCCAGGCACCTGCCCCGCAAGGCACGGCGACAGGCGGACGGGGCCGTGTTGCCCGTGGTGGAGGCGGCATGTTGGATCAGGCCGGTTCCGCTGACAAACACATTCTCGACGAAGTGGCGGCTGAACGCGGCAAGAAGGTGTACATCGCCGAGTGCATCACCTGCCACGGTGCATCCGCCCGCGGCGGCTCCGTGCCGCCCAACGACGGACCGGATCTGGTCCGATCCCTCACCGTTCTCCATGATCGGTACGGCAGCACCGTCGGACCGTTCATCCTGAAGAACCACCCGATGCAGAGCGGTAGGCCCGCCTCCAGCCTCTCCCAAGCGCAGATTGAAGACTTGGCCGACTTCCTGCACCTCAAGGTGGCCGACACCATGCGGACCTCCCCGCTGTTCCACGCCCAGAATGTGCTCGTCGGCAACGCGACTGCAGGCGAGGCCTTCTTCAAGGGCGACGGCAAGTGCACCCAATGCCATTCCGTTTCCGGCGATCTGAAGGGCTACGGCACTAAATACGAGGCCATCGATATCCAACAGCGCTTCCTCTTCCCGCGTCCCGGCGGACGCGGTGGACGTGGTGGTGGACGCGGCGGCGGCAAGCCGATCACGGTAACGGTCACTCCTGCTACCGGCCCCGCCGTCAGCGGCACCATCGACCGCTTGGACGATTTCAACGTCTCCCTCCGCGACAAGGATGGTGTCTACCACGCCTTCGCCCGCAGCGCCAAGGTCAAGGTTGAGGTCACCGACCCCTACAAGGCCCACAACGAACTGCTCGACCGCATCACCGACACCAACATGCACGACGTTACCGCCTACTTGGAGGGCCTGAAATGAGATTCCCGCACACGATTATCGCCTTCGCCGCCCTCGCAGCCTCGCTGTTCGGGCAAGAACCGCTGAATCCGGCCAAGCTCCTCCAACAGCCCACCGACACGTGGCCCGGCTACAACGGTGACTATTCCGGTCGCCGCTTCAGCCCCTTGAAGTCGATCAACTCCACCAACGTCTTCAACATGAGCCTCCAGTGGATCTATCGGTCCACAGCTCCAGGCGCGGCTGGTGTTGCCATTAAGGGTACGCCGCTCGAAGTCAACGGCGTGGTTTATCTCACGGCTCCGGACCATGTCTGGGCCCTTGACGCCCGCAACGGCCATGAACTCTGGCACCACGCACACAAGTCGCAGGGCGGTATCCATATCGGCAACCGTGGCGCAGCGATCTACGGCAACTGGCTCTATTTCGAAACACCCGACTGCCAGCTCGTCTCCCTCAACATCAAGGACGGTTCCGAGCGCTGGCACAAACAGGTTTGCGACCTCGACCAGATGTACTACGCCTCCGTCGCCCCGATCATCGTGAAAAACCACGTGCTGGTCGGCGTCAGCGGCGACGATCTTGACATTCCCGGCTACTTCGAGTCACGCGACCCCGAGACCGGCGACCTGCAATGGCACTGGTCCGCAGTCCCCCTCAAGAAGGGCGACCCCGGCTACGAAACCTGGCCCAATCTCGATGCGGCGGCCCATGGTGGCGGCATGACTTGGGGCACCACCACCTACGACCCCGAGCTGAACCTGATCTATCTCGGCACAGGCAACCCCCAGCCCGTCATCGCGGGCCAGAAGCGCCCCGGGGACAACCTGTACACGGCGTCCATCGTGGCGTTGAATCCAGATACCGGCAAACTCCAGTGGTACTTCCAGCCTTCGCCGCACGATACCCATGACTGGGACAACGTGGAAGTGCCCGTCCTGTTCGACGGCACCGTAGCGGGCAAGAAGACCAAGCTGATGGCCATGGCCTGCCGCAACGGCTGGTTCTTTGTCTTGGAGCGCGCGACTGGAAAGGCGATCGTCTCGAAGGAGTTTGTGAAGACGAATTGGGCCAAGGGTATCGATAAGCGCGGACAGCCCATCCCGGACCCAGCCAAGGAACCGCAATTCGCCGGCGCACTGGTCTCGCCCAACCAAGGTGGAGCCGCAAACTGGCCGCCGCCAAGCTACAGCCCGGATACCGGCCTGTTCTATATCAACGCGACCCGAGCGTATTCCGTTTGGTACCTGTACGATCTCGACGACAAGCCGGAAGGCTGGGGCGGAACGGATCGCGGGGGCTTTTCGGAATCCATCCTCGAAGCCATCGACGTGAACACGGGCGCAATCAAGTGGAAGCACAAGTGGGAAGGTCCCGGAGGACGCTCGGGTGTGATGTCGACGGCGGGCAACCTGCTGTTTGCGGGCGACACGTCGAACAACTTCGTCGCACTGAACGCCAAAACGGGCGATCCGTTGTGGCACGCGGCGTTGGGCTCGTCGGTCAGCAATGCGCCGATGTCGTACGAGTTGGACGGTCGGCAGTCGGTGCTAATCGCGGCGGGCGACACCCTGTTCGCCTTTACTTTGAACGAAAAACCAGACTACCAGAAGTAGGCCGCAATTGACTGGATGGCTAGGTCATCCCTCAGTGGCTCCTAGCCATCCAGTCGTGCTCCGAGTATCGAGCCGAGCACCTCTCGGAAGTTCTTACCCTCGTCGGAGGTTTTGTCCAAAATTTTCTCGAGGAAGAAAAATCGGGTTGTGGAGGATGATTTCTCTTTGGCCGTCAACAGGGTTTCAAGGCCGGAGACCACATCCACGTTTAGGACGGTCCAGCGTTCGTTGAATGCGACCTTGTGGGCACTTAGGTGGCTCTTCTCGGCTTCCCCCAGGCGATTCCATACATTGGAGATGTCCTTGCCGCCCTTTAACTCGATTGCAAGGAGATGCCGCTTCTGGCCGCCCAACTCCTGTGTGAATGTAACGTCGGGGTCCGATGCAAAGCGGACGTGGCAAGTTAGCCCTGAATCGTTTTGAAAGGCCATACTGTGGCCCGCCATCACCGGCTTGTACGGTGCGATCATCCCCACAAGTAACCCACGGAGCCTCTCCATCGCTTTCCGTCCAATGTCATTGTTGTTCCCGCCCCGGAATTGCGGCCCCAAGGTCAAGAGTTGGAGTTCGTGCACGATTCCTTGATGAATCGGGTCGATCTCCGATACCAGCACGGATACGCTAACCGCAAGGCTTGCGCAAAGCGTCGGGAGTGCGGATTCGATTCCAGCACGCACTTTCCCAGTCTCTTCCATGCCGCCAAACTTTCCGAAGGGGCCTTGGCCGTAAAACGCTTTCTGGGAAAACCCTAATAGAAGTCTGTAGTAGCCCAATAAGAAGGGGTTTCGCCCCAGAAGATACGGGACCGGGAAAAATACTTCGCCTCTGATCCCGTGTGCAGCGAGACGACGGAGTGTACTACGGTCCGCAAACTCTCGCAGTTCGGCGTCAACAAGGCCCAAATCCAAGTCTGCGGCCTCCAAGGTGCTGCGCAGCGCATCGTGCAAGTAAAGACTGCGCACGGTCCGCAACCGAGAATAGAACGATATCTGCAGATCCGGCGATAGGGGTGCAAATGACATCACCATCGGTGTCTACCACCCCAACCGGTCAATGGACAGGGCTGCGTATTCAGGCTTCAACTCGATACCGATGAAGCGTCTGTCCTCTTCAAGTGCAACCTGCCCCACCGTGCCGGACCCAAGAAAAGGGTCCAAAACATAATCTCCGGGCTCGGTACCCGCGCGGACGGCGGGCCGCACAAGCGCCGCCGGAAACGTGGCGAAGTGCGCTTCAGGGTACGGCTCCGTGTTGACATTCCAAACAGTCCGGCGGTTCCGCAAACCACCGTTGCTGTTAGTGGTCAAGGCAGGCTCCTTTACAGAATCCGCATCGTAAAAATAGTGTTCCGATTTGGATAGCAGAAAGACATATTCGTGCGAACGCGTCGGACGGTCTCGCACCGATTCAGGCTGGCAGTTGGGCTTGTTCCAGATGATGTCCGAACGTAGATACCACCCATCGGCTTGTAATGCGAATGCTATCTTCCAAGGAATGCCGATCAGATCCTTCGGCTTCAATCCTGATGGTGTTGGTGCCCTGTAATCCATGGCCCTTGCGGGGTTTTTCTTGTCGGTGTGCCGCCAAGTCCTGCCGCCGCTTGTGTAGGAGTCTCCAATGTTCAACCACAGGGTGCCGTCCGCCCGCAAGACCCGGCGGACCTCTCTAAACACCCCCGTTAAATGGGCAATGTATTGCTCAATGTCCATTTCGGCGCCAATCTGACCCGGAATTCCGTAATCCCGCAGCCCCCAATAGGGCGGACTGGTGACACAGCATCGAAACGTCTCCGGTTGGAACAATGACAATAAATGGAGTGCATCCCCAACGACGACACCCGAATCACCGTCACGTCGGGCAAAATGAATTCCGTCGAAGGCAGGTGCGAGCTGACGAAGTCCCGCGTCGATGACGGGCTGCCTGTACTCGATTTTTAGATTCGCGGCTCTCGCCCGGATTGCCATCAGCCTCGCATTCACAATCTTACATCGGCAAGCCAAGCGAAAAAGTTTAGGGTGGGGCTCGGACCAAAACCGGCTAATCCAAAGTCCGCACAAACTCCCGGAACCGCTTCAAGCCCTCATGGTGCCGGGGTCCCAATTCGAACTGGATGTATCGGGTGAGGTACTCGTGGGCTACGGCCTCCGAAAAGCCGCGCTCTTCCCCGGACCTGCGCACAATTTCATTCAGGTGCGCCTGACCCCATCGATAGGAATCCACAAACGCGGCCGGGTCCACGCGCGCCAACTCCCGGGCCCGACCAGCCCAGACGGCAAAAACCATGGGAAGTCCGGTAAAATCGGTCCACTCGGCACCCAAGTCCATCGCCCGGTAGGGACGCGTGGCCGGATCCAAATGCAGCGCGGGGTCACCAATAATCAAGGCGGCGTCCGATTCCGCCAACATCGACTCCAGTTCCGGAGCCTGACGCGTGATCATGGGCTTGCAGCCGTATCGTTCGCGGAGCAGAATCCGGGTCAGAGCGACGGACGTGCGCGAACTGGAATCCGCAGCCAAGGTCCGGATTTCGGAATACGGCTTTTTGGACACCAGCAGAATGCTCCGCACCGGACCTTCGCACGCAATTCCCACATCGGGCAGGAAATCCAAGCCTTGGCGCTCGACTTCGGCGCAGGGAACGAGTCCAATCTCGGCATCACCGTCAGCCACGGCTTTCGCGCAAACCGCCGGCAGGTCGAACCGGAAATCGTAGAGACCCCGCTGTTCGCCATGGAGGAAACCCCAGACGAGCGGCCAAGTATTGAGGTAGCTAACAGCGGAGACGCGCAAACACCATTCTAGGACCCGCCTGTTTCCGCGTTGGACTGCCAGCTCTGAACTGTTGGATACTGGTAGTTGGTGCGCACCCTATTTTCCGCGTTCAGACAGTACTTGATCTTGGCCGCGCTCGCTTCGTGTGCAAGTCCCGTGTGGGCCCAGATCACGCTGAACCCGTCCCCATCCCGCGTCGTCGGGCAAACCACAACCAAGCTCAATACGCAGAACCCGAACCTCGTCGAAGGCCGCGAGTTCGACAACCCCCAGGGCATCGCTCTGGACACCAGCACCAACCCGCCGGCGCTGTACGTTGCCGATACGGCGAATAGCCGGATTCTGGGTTTCCGCAGTGCCATTGGATTCAAGAATGGAACCCCGGCCGATATCGTCATTGGACAGCCGGATTTCCAGACCACCGGCTCCCAAGGCCCGCAAGGCTCCCGTGCAACGGGCATGACAGCCCCGACCTCGCTTGCGGTGGACTCCTCAGGGAATCTTTACGTGGTCGATGCCGGCAACAACAGGATTTTGCGCTTCCCCAAACCCTTCAGCCAGAGTGGGAGCCAACTTCCGGATTTGGTCATCGGCCAATCCGCATTCACGACCAACGGTGCCAACCGCGGAGGCATCTCGGCCAGCACCGTTGCGTTCACAACCGCAACCTCTCTGCTGTTTTCCGGCATCACCTTTGATGCATCGGGCAATCTTTGGATTACTGACGCCGGAAACAACCGCATACTCCGGTATCCGGCCAAGTCGTTGGACGCGACCGCAGCACCTGGCCCGGCCGCCGATATCGTACTGGGGCAGCAGGATTTTTCAACCAACTCGTTCCCGACGGTAACCACGGCAACCTCCCTGACCGCAATCGGCAACCCGTCGGGCATCGCATTCGACAGCGCGGGGCGACTGTTTGCGGTGGAATCCTTGACCGCCAGCCGGGGACGCATCCTCGTTTGGAATCCGCCTTTTTATAACGGCGAGGCCGCGTCCCGCATCATCGGCGTCTCGACCGATCCGGGCACCCAGACAATTAGCGATTTGCAACTTGGCGCGGGCCCCGCAGGCTTGTTCAGCCTCGGCGATCGAATCGGCGTCGCCGATGCCAGCGCCCACCGGGTATTGATCTATCCTCCCGCCGATCAATTCACTTCGAATACCTTGACCCAAGGTGCGGTCGAAGTTGCGGGTCAGAAGGACTTTTTCAGCGGATCCGCGAATCAGGGCCAACCGATGCCGTCGGCCTCCACGCTCTTCCGTCCCTCCGCCGCCGCATTTTACGGCAATGAATTGTACGTGGTGGATTCCGGCAACCACCGGGTCGTAGTCCTACCGCGCCCGGGAGGCACACTTGGCCCTGCCACACGTGTGCTCGGCCAGGACTCCATGGATCTCGGCTCCCCGAATTTGGTGGAGGGCCGCGAATTCAACTTCTCGGCGGGTGAGGCGGGCGTCGCCGTGGATCTCAGCTCCAACCCTCCCCACCTCTACGTCGCCGACGCGGGCAACAACCGGATCCTCGGATTCAAGGACCTTCGGAACATCCAACCCGGCGCCAAGGCCGATATCGTCATCGGACAGCCCGATTTCCAGCACACGCTGGTGAACTATCCCGCGAACGATATCACCAAGCCCACCCAGACCAGCCTGTACTCCCCCATCGGCCTCTACGTGGATCCCTCCGGCAATCTTTACGTTGCCGATACCGGCAATGGACGGGTTCTCCGGTTCCCCAAACCGTTCGAAAATTACAAACCCGGTGTGATGCAGCCGGCCGATCTGGTGCTTGGCCAGCTGAATTTCTTCAGCAAGATCCCCGACCCAACCGCCCGCACCATGAACGCCCCATACGGACTGGCCCAAGCCAGTGGAAATGGGCTTCTGGTTTCCGATGTCCTCCACCATCGGGTGCTCTACTTCCCCGGCACCTCCGAGACCTTCACCAATGGAATGGCCGCGACCATCGTCTTCGGACAACCGGACTTCACGACGACAGGATCGGGCAACGGAACCAACCAATTCAACGCTCCACGCCACATCGCCACGGACGAGGATGACCACCTCTATGTAGCTGATTCCAATAACGGGCGCGTCTTGATCTTCGACCATGCTCCCACCGATGCCTCGGGCTCGTTTGCCGCGATAACACTCCAGACAGGCCTTCAAAGACCTGTCGGCATACACGTTGGCACCGTGACGGGCGACATTTGGGTGACAGATGCCGGCACCAACTCGTCGATTCGCTTTCCGAAATTCAATTCGCTCGCCGCAACGAATTTTTCGTCCAACCTGACACTGAGCGGTTTCGCGCCGCGCGCACTAACTGAGGATGCGTGGGGGAATGTATTCATCGCCGATTCCGGGAGCCGGGTGGTCATCCATTACCCCGGACTTTCCGCGCTCAACGCCGCCAACTACATGAATCCCAACCGATTGGCCCCGGGAATGATCGCGGCGCTCTACTCCACCGGGAATTTCCACCAGTTTGGGACGCAAACCCAGTCGGCGACGGCGATCCCGCTGCCACGCGAGTTGAGCGGCTTGCAGGTGCTTTTCAACAACGCTTCAGTCCCCTTGTTCTTCGCCGGGACCGATCAGATCAATTTCCAAGTCCCCAACCGGGCCCCCACCAGCGGTACTGCGGATTTGCTGGTCTTGGAATCCACAACCGGTCGCCTATTGGGTGCCACCACTGTCTCCATGGCAACCGCTCAGCCTGGAATTTTCACCCAGGACGCCAACGGAAGCGGTACGGCAGTAGCGGCCAACGAGGACGGCAAGCTCAATACCGAAAAAACGCCCGCGATCGCCGGCCACTACATCACCTTCTACGGCACTGGGCAAGGCTTCATCGACGGAGCCCCGGCGGACGGTACTGCCCCGACCGGAGCGGTTCCGTCGTCCCGTCCTCCCACCGTCTTCATCTCCCCGAACCACGTGCTGACCGGATCCGATGTCCAGTACGCGGGCTTGGCTCCAGGCTTGGTGGGCGTGTGGCAGGTCAACGTAAAGCTCCCTGCGGACACCATCACGCAGGCGGGTTTTCCCACCAACGTGATCATCCTGCAGGATTCCTTCCCGAGCGCCGATGTGCGACAGGGACGCTTGGTCCAAATCTACGTAAAGCAATAGCGTCACAAACCAAAGCGCAAAAAAGTACGGCCCGGACAAGTTTCGTCCGAGCCGTACCTTTTTGCGTACTTCGAAAGTTCCAAGCTAGAAGATAATCTTCAACGCCAACTGCGCATTGCGGGGTTCACCGAAGCCCAACCCAGGTGCTGAGCTACCGTTCCGCGTCTGGGTCAATTGGCCGAAGCTGGAACTCGAAAGAGTCGTGTTCGGATTGGCCCAGTTCGTGCGGTTCAAGATATTGAAGATCTCGACGCGGAATTCGGTGGAAATCCGCTCCGTGATCGGCGTCTTCTTGAACACTGAGAAATCGACCGAGCCGAAGCCGGGGCCGTAGAACGCGTTCCGTCCCAAGTTCCCGAACGTCCCGTTCGCCGGTTTCGCAAATGCCGCCTTGTTGAAGTACTGAACAGCCGTTGTCCCTGTCAGCGTGGGGACATTGGCGAATGGATCACCCACAAGGTCCACACGGTCGCGGTTCTCGCCGGTCAAGCTCACGTTCGAACCCGCCAAAATGTTCAAAGGAGAACCGCCGTGGAAGGTGAACAGCGAGTTCAACTGCCAGCCCTTCATCAGCCGGGGGGCCGCCTTGGTAAAGGTCGGGACCTCGTAGCTCAGGAAGCTGGTCACAATCTGACGGATGTCGAACGTCGAACTGCCTCGTTCAGTCCTCAGATTGGAGCTGATGGTGGGACCCGTGTTCCGCACGTCCGACGTATAGTCGATCGCATGGGCAAACGTGTAGTTGAACATCCCGGAAAGTCCATTCCAGAAGTTCTGCCGCGCTTGGAACTGCAACGAGTTATAGTTCGAGTTGGCGATTGATTCAGCCTGGTCGATGGCCGACAAGTTCGGGTATTGCGTCGCATAAGGCCGAACGGCGACACCGTTGGTGACCACCGCCTGGTTGATATCGCGCAAAACCGAAAGTTTACGACCGCTGCTGCCCACATACCCGAGCTGCAGGACCGTTGCCCGTGAAACCTGCCGTTGGACGTTCAGGTTGTAGTTGTAGATATAGGGCGTCCGGTAGTCCTGGCTAATCCCGAAGGCGCCGAAGGGGGGAGTGGGAGCGGCAGTGCCGAAGATCGCCGCACCCGGCGTGAACGTGACGTTCTTCACCGAAAGGGTATAAACGGGATTGGCCCCGCCGGGGTTGGCGTTCACACCCGCCGCGCCGCCATTCGGCACGCCAGTGTTGGCAGTAAAGAAGTTGAGTGCGGGCACGTCGTAGAACACACCCACGCTGCCACGGATGGAGGTCTTGGAATCCTTTGACGGCGTCCAAGCAAATCCAAGACGCGGTGCCAAATTGTTCCAATCCTTCGGATAGAGCGAGCCGAAATCCTTGCCGGGGGTCACGAAGCCAATCGACGGGACGAAGTTCGTGATCGAATTCTTGTCGTCGTACAGCGGTCCGTGATACGTATAGCGGACGCCATAGTTGAGGCTCAGCCGAGGCGTGACCTGCCAGGTGTCACCCGCCCAGAAGTCAAAGGAGTTCTGCAAATAGAGCCGTTGCAGCTGGCCGCGCGCGATGGTCGCACCATTGGAGTTGCTGGGCGTGCCGGCGAGGAAGTCGGCCAAGGAGCGCAGGTTGCCGGACAGGGTCGTGTCCGTCGACCACGGTCCACGCGTACCGTCGAAAGTGAACGTACCGCGCTTGTTGATGTCGTAGAACACGTCGAGAACCGCCCGCCGGTATTCGCCGCCGAATTTCCACAAGTGGCCCTTCGAGGTGATCGAGAGGTTGTCCGTGATGTGGCCCGTGGTGTCGATGCGACCAAGCGGGTTGCTGGCACCCACAAAATCAAAGCCGGAAATGGTCATCTTGGGCGACCCAATCAGGGTCGGTTCCGTCACGCCGGTGTTCAGGCCGAGCGCAATCGGGTTGAATCCGGTATTCGAATCATTGAACGTTTGCAGGAAGTAGTTCACACCCAAGGTCACCTGGTTCACCATGGAGAT
>CAIYDY010000394.1 GCA_903925015.1 uncultured Acidobacteriia bacterium | reverse complement strand
CGTGCCGAGGTCATCATCAGCACGGCTAACATCGGGTTCTTCGTCACCCGGTTCATGTTGTTCCTCGGCCAGTTCAACTACGGCAAACGGGGTATTCTGGACCGCACGCACACGCGCTTGTTTACCTTCAAGTCGTTTGAACGGATCATGGAGCAGTCCGGCTTCGACATCGTCGAGCGCGCCGGGGTTCCCGGGCCCTATCCGTTGGGACTTGGCGACAACGCCTTGAGCCGCATGCTTGTCCACGTAAACCGGGCCCTAATCCACATTTCTCGCGGCCTGTTTTCGTATCAAATCTTTCTGCGTATCAAGCCGCGGCCAACGCTGGAATGGTTGTTGCGCACGGCGCAGGAGCAGTCGGCTAAGCGCGCCCGCGAATTGGAAACTGTTCAGGGATGAAGCGCCGCATTCTTGAATCGCTGGCTGTCTTCGCGGTCGCGATCGGCTTGGTCTGGCCGATGCTCAACACTGAGTACTCCGACAAATGGGCCTCGATTGAGAGCACTTTCATCTCCGACGCGCGTATGCTGGGCGACCACCTGCCCCACACCGGTTGGCAGCCGTTGTGGTACTGCGGCACCCGTTTTGACTATGTTTACCCGCCCGCATTGCGGTATGGAACTGCCCTGCTCGCCAAGGTCGGCAATGTTTCCACGGCCCGGGCCTACCACATCTATGCGGGAGTTTTCTACGCATTGGGGCTGCTGGGCGTATTCTGGCTCGTTTTGGCCGGGACAGGCTCCAGCTTGTCGGCGGCATATGCGGCGGCACTGGGGGCCTGCTTGTCGCCGTCGTTCCTCTTCATGAAGGAACTGCGGGTGGACGCCGCTGGCATTCCCCAGCGGCTGCACGTGCTCGCGTCCTACGGTGAGGGACCGCACATTACGGCGGTATCGGTGCTGGGTGCCGCACTCGCGGCCGCGTTCCTAGCCCTCCGGCGATGGCGGCCCGGCTTGCTCGCGCTCTCGGGCATTCTCTGCGCGCTGGTGGTTTCAAATAACTTTTACGGTGCCACATCCATGGCGATCCTGTTCCCAATTCTCGTCTGGGGGATTTGGTGTGCCGACAGGGACAACAAGGTGGTCCTGCGCGGCTTGGGTATCGCCGGAATCGCCTACGGCTTGTGCGCCTTCTGGCTAAGTCCTTCCTATGTGGCGATCACGCTGCTGGACATGAAATGGGTCTCCGAGCCGGGCAATTCCTGGTCGAAGTACGTGGCAATCGCCGCCTTGGCGATCATGGCGGTCACCATGGAGCGCTTCGGACGTGGTCGGCCTGAAAGTGCGTGGACTCTCTTCGTGGGCGGTGCAGCCTTCTTCCTGGCCTTGGATGTCCTCGGCTATCAATTTTTCCACTTCATGGTCTCCGGCAATTCCCAGCGCTTGGTGCCGGAAATGGACCTGATGCTGCTGTTGGCATGGGTGGAGGTCGTAAGGCGTGTCTGGACCCGTCGGGGCGGACGTTGGATCGCCATTCCCGCGCTGCTGATGTTTGCAGCGGCCACGCCCTACTTGAAGAATCCGTGGAGCCCGTTCGGCAAGTCCGGTCCGCTGAAGGATCAATACGCGTTTCAGATCGCCGATTGGGCGCACCGCAACATACCGGGGGAACGCACGCTCACCGTGGGAATGGCCCGTTTCTGGTTTGATGCCTGGCACGACAACGCCCAACTCGACGGCGGTTCCAGCCAGGGAATGCTGAACCAGATCATTCCCGACGCACTCTGGCAGATTGAAAAAGAGACCAAGCCCGAACTGGCGATCCTCTGGATGCGCGCGATGGGTACCGGAGTGGTCATCGTGCCCGACCAGAAGTCCCGCGAAAACTACAAGGATTTCGTCCACCCCGGAAAATTCCAAGGCGTTCTGCCGGTCCTGTTCGATGACGGGCTGGGTACGGTTGCCTACCGCGTCCCGCGTGTACGAACTGGGATCGGACGCGTGGTGGACCGCGCGGCGATCAACGCTGCCCAGCCTGTCCGTGGTGGCGACGATGCCGAGCGCCTCGGCAGCTACGTGAACGCTGTCGAGGATGCCACCAAGCCGGAGGCCATCGTCGCATGGCACGGCTTTGACGAAGTGGCCGTGCAAGCGGAAACCGGGGCGGGGCAGTCGCTCCTGCTCCAGGAGAGCTTCGATTCCGCTTGGCACGCCTACGAAGGTACGAACGAACTGCCGCTCCGGCGCGAGCCCGTTATGGGCTTCATGCTGGTCGATGTCCCGCCTGGCGCGCATGACATCCGCTTTCGATTTGAGATGCCACTGGAAAACCAAGTCGGCTGGGCCTTCCTGGTCGTGGCATTCGGGGGGATCGGCTGGCTGATTGCCTGCGAATTCCGGCGCAGAGTCCCGACTGCCTAGCGGCTTTTCTTCCGGCCCTTGCCCGGTTCCGGTTTTTCCAAATCCGTCGGGCTGCCGTATTTCCAGTCAGCAGGGTTGGATGGTGGCCGGAAGTCGTTGGTGTTGAATGCCCGCCATTGCTTTTCACCAGGCCCCATCACCCCCAGCATCAGGGCCAGCGATGCACGCGGTCCTTGGAAATAGGAGAGGCGAATGTGGTGGATGCCGCCTGTCAGTTTCACATCCCCTTCCACAGCCACCACTCCGTGCACCCCGTCGTTGTCGATCAGCCGCTTGCCATCTATATACAGCTTCGACCCGTCGTCGGAGGCCACAATGAACGCATACTTTCCGGGCTTATCCACATAGAATCGCCCTGTGTAGTCGATCGCAAACCACTCGAACTTATTGGTGATGCCTGGAAATCCCTCGGTGAAATCCCTCTTGGGGATGAGCAGGCCGTTCGTGTAGACCGTTCCAACGGGCTTCAATTTCTCGAATTTCGGCAGGGAATCCGTACCTTCGGGAATGTCGTAGACCAGACCCTTCAAGCCCGACGCGATCACGACCGTGGTTCCGAAGGTGGTGATTTCGCCGTCGATCCCGCCGGACACCTGCCCGCTCAGAAGCTGGCATGCGGCCAAGAGGAATATCGAAATGCGGATCGCTAGCGCCACTTGAAAAACTCCTAGTGTAGATAGAAAAGACTCAACCGCGGCAGTCCGGCGGATTCCAATGTGGCCCGGTCCAGGAACTGCGTCTCCAGCATCATGATCTGCGGGGCCGTCATCCGTCCACGGTAGGGCTTCAGGTATCCGTCCAATTCGCGTTTTGACTTCAATGCAAGTTCGTCCGACTGGGCTGCTCTTGCAATTGCGATCATCTTCTGCTCCAACATGGAAAGCCGTTGTTCCAAAACCTCCAGGTCCAGCTGTAGGGTTGGTAGCTCCGCCACCATTTGCGTAAGCGCATCCGCAACCGGCTCAAATTGGGGCATACCCAGCGCCCGGATTTCCGCCAGATTGCGCTCGAGGTAGATCTGGATCTCGTTGTCCGCAAACGGAGACGAGTCCGGTTTCGGCTCGGCCTCCAAGTCCCGCCCCTGCGCACCGTCCGCCATCTTCTGCGCCTGGTCCATTACCGGTTGGGTGCAAAAGGCCAGGGAATTCACCAACTGGGTCCGGGTCTTCTTCGCGCGCCATTTCTCGAACGCGATGTCGATACCCCGCAGCACCGCCTCCAAGGGCACTCCGGAGTTCTTCCATGTTTCAATCAGCGCCCAATCGAGCGGCGAGAGCAGGAACAAACTGGTGCCCCTGGCCTGCTGAAAATGATCCTCGATTTCAGTGAAGTAATTGAAATAGTTGAAGTCTTCCATCAGCGCCGGTTCCGCGACCGGTCCCAGATCAAATGCAGGCCGTCCAAGGTCAAATTCCCATCCACATTCTTGATGTATTTCGATCCGCCCGCGATCATTTCAGCCTGCCCGCCCGTCGCAACGGTCCTGGTATCGGGTCCAAGTTCCTCCATCAACCGCTCGATCATGCCGTCAATCGCCCCGATCGCCCCGTAATAAAGCCCCGACTGCATGCTCGCCACGGTATTGGTTCCAATCACCGATTTCGGTCGGCGGAAATCCACCAGCGGCAACCGAGCCGTCCGGCTGAACAGAGCCTCGGCGGAAATGCCAATCCCGGCCGCGATGATCCCGCCCATATACTCGTGCCGCGCGGAAACGGCATCGAAAGTGATCGCGGTCCCCAGATCCACAATCACGCACGGGCCGCCGTACTTTGCCAGGGCGGCAACACTGTTCACGATCCGGTCCGCACCCACTTCCGCCGGGTTGTCATAGAGGATGGTGAGACCCGTGTCGGTTTTGGCCGTCACGAACATTGCGTCCATGCCGAAATAGCGCCTCGACATCTCCGCCAGGGCGCTGTTGATAGGCGGCACCACGGACGAAACGATGATCCCGTGGACCTCGCCCGGATCCAGCGACGCATACCGCAGCAGGCTCATCAGCAGGATGCCCCATTCGTCAGCCGTCTGGTCGCGCACCGTGCGCAGTCGCCGATGGTCGGCGAGCACTCCTTCGCGGAAGATCCCGATGGTGATGTTGGTGTTCCCGGCGTCGAGGGCGAGAAGCATAAGTGCCTACATGTAAACCGGAACGGTGATGCCCAGAATTCCGAGCGTCCGTTCCAACTGCTTGGCGAAGAAGGTGGTCATCCACAGCAGGAAAACCTTCTTTTCACGGTCCGGCTCCGAAAGGATCGGGAACACGTGGTAGAAATTGCTGAACGTTTGCGCCAGCTGGAACGCGTATTTGGCCAGTTGCGCGGGCTCGCCCGTGGAAATGGCGCGGTCGAGGGCCGAATCCACCTTGGAAGCCACCAACAGCATCTGCCATGCTTCCTCGTCCAACAACTGGCGGGCCATCGCCTCGGCGGAAAGCTCCGCTGCGAAATCGGGAATCGACTCGCCCCGGTCCTGCAATTTCTTCAGGATATTGCGGGCCCGGACGGTGGCATATTGCACGTAGGGACCGGTCTCGCCCTCGAAGCTCAGCGCTTCCTGGAAGTCGAATGCGATCACCGTGGTCCGCGTGAACTTCAGCAGGAAGTAGCGCAGCGCGCCCATGGCTATTTCGGTGGCCACAGCCCGCTGCGTTTCCGGGGAATCCTCGGCGTGCCGGGATGCAACTTCGCCAAACGCGCTCTCGATCAGCTTGTCCATCAGGTCGTCGGCCTTGACTCCCAGACCCTTGCGGCCCGAAACTTCCACATACGGGCGCTTGGCGTCCTCCTCCGAAAGCTCGATCCCCAAGTCGGCGCAGCAGCGGGGGGAGAGCGCCACCATTTCATAGGAGAAGTGGATGGATTGCTCCGCCTGCTTGTCGAACCCGAGCGCCCGCAGGCCGGCAACCACCACGTCCTGCAGATACGATTGGCGGGTGTCGATGACGTTGTAGACGGTCTCGCCTTTGCCGAACGATGGCGCCAGCTCGGTTTGGGGAGTCGCCGTCGAGACCCACACCATCTGTCCGTCCGGATACGCGGTGTGCGGCTTGTAGAAGAAATCCTTGCCCAGTAGGCCGAACTTCCACAACTGGTACGCGATGTCCTTGCCGACGTACGTGACAGTGCCGTTGGAGCGCACAATCACCTTGCTGTCTTCGTTGGCCTCGTCCGCGCCACGGAATGCGGAGGACGGCATCACCCAGCAGCCCTTGTTCTTGCCCTCCTCCTCGAAGTAGATCGCTTTGCGTTCCTTCAGCAGTTCGAAGCAGTTGGCCCAGAATTTGAGGTGCAGGATCTCGCTTTCGCGCGGCAGCACGTCATAGCGGATTCCCAAGCGCAACATGGTGGCCAAGTGGCAGACCACGATCGCGTCGGCCACCAAATGCGCCATTTTCGCCAGCGCGCCGTGCCCGGCCTCGACCTCATGCAGGGTCTGGGCGCGCCACGCGAGTGATTCCGGGTGGTCCTTGTAATACTGCGACGTCCGCGCGTACAAATCCCAGCAGGTGTAGTCAAAGCGCTCCTGCGCGATCAATGCCGCCACGTCCGAGGGGGTCTTGTTTTCCAGAAAATGGAATCCGACCACGACGTCCGCCACTTGGACGCCCGTATTGTCGATGTAGTTCTGGATTTCCACGTTCCGGCCGGCCGTCCGCAGCATTCGGACGAACGTGTCGCCGAGCACGGCGTTGCGCAAGTGGCCGATATGCGCCGCCTTGTTCGGATTGATATTGGTGTGTTCGACGATGGTCTTGGATTCGCCGGTCTTGGGTTCGATCGGGCCTGCTGCAATTCCGGTATCGCCGCGGAGCAGGGAAGCGGCATAGGTGCCACGGTCGAAGCGGACGTTGATGTAGCCGTTGCCCGCGATCTCCATCGCCGCCACGCCGGGGATCGTGCCGACGGCTTCGACGAGGTCGGTGGCAATCTTGCGGGGGGCTTGGCGCAGGTTCTTGGCCAGCTGGAATGCCACTGGCAAGGCCAAGTCGCCGAACGAGGATTGCTTCGGCTGCTCAATGGCGATGTCGGTCTGGACGCCGAACTTTTCGGCCAGACAGGCGCGGAAAATCGCCTGGATACGGGTTTCTAGGGAATGGAACACGGAAATTTGAGTATAGCGGGACGGGGCGATATTCTGGAGACATGGAAGTTCATCTCACCCCGGCGCAGAACGAGTTTGTGCAATCGGCCATCCGGAGCGGTCGCTACCGGAGCACCGAGGAGGTTGTCCGCGAGGCACTGGCGGGTTGGGAGGAAAGCGAGCGGGTGAGGACTGAGCTTGCTGTCTTGGTGCAAGCCGGCGACGAGGACCTTGCCGCTGGAAACTTCACTGTGTATACAGATGATACCCTTCCGCAGCTGGCGGATGAAATCATGGCCGAAGGCCGTGCGTACCGTGCGGCAAGGCTGGCCGGACACGTTCAGCCCAAATGAACAGTTACTGGCTGAACCGCCAAGCCCGCCGGGACTTGGTGGAGATTTGGGACTATGTCGCGAACGACAGCGAGATTGCGGCAGACGGACTGGTCCGAACTATCCTGGAAACATTCCGTACCCTCGCCCAGCACCCCCGGATGGGCCGTAGCCGCGAGGACCTCTGCAGCCGTTGCCGCAGTTTCGCCGTTGGCCAGTATGTGATTGTCTACCGCGTCGGCAACCCCGGTGCCCGCATTCTCCGCGTTGTTCACGGCATGCAGGACCTCCCACGCCTCTTCCCCGCGTGACGAGAGCTCCGGGACCTTCGCACCCGCAATCGGAAACAACCTGATATTCTGGTGAACCAGTTTGGTACTTATAATTTTGGTGAACGGATGACCCAGAGGCGCGCACTTCCCAAGATCTGCATTGCGCTTGGATTGCCAGACCTCCCACGGCTCCTCGAACAAGCAAAACGTGAGGCCGAGGCAGGTGAAACCTACCTCGAGTTCCGTCTCGACTACCTCCCCGACCCCGGTGCCGGAGCCCGTGCCATCGCTGGATTCCTCGCCGACTATCCAGGCGTCGCGATCCTCGCCACTTGCCGCCGCCACCAGAACCACGGCAAATTCAACGGCAGCATCGAGGAGGAATTGAAAATCCTCGAAATGGCGATCGACGCCGGATCCCGCGCCGTCGATATCGAAATCGAGACCGCCGAACTTGTCCCGGCCAGATGCGCGGAAATTCGCGCCCGCGCTTGGCTCGTGGTTTCCTGGCACCACTTTGAGACCACGCCGCCCATCGACCCGGTCCTGAAGCGCATGTGCAAGGTTCCGGCCGACGTCTACAAGCTCGTCAGCACGTCCCGCAAGCCCACTGACACGGGTCGCATCCTGGCCGCGCTCGCCAAGCACCCGAAGGTTCCCATGGTGACCCTCGCCATGGGCGAAATCGGTTTCCCCACCCGCGTGCTCTCCACGGCCATGGGTGCCGCTTTCACCTACGCCGCCCCCGCCCACGCCCAAGGAACGGCCTCGGGCCAGGTCAACGCCCGGCAGCTCAGGACCATGTACCGGCTGGACAAGTTCACCAAGGCCGCCAAGATCTTCGCGGTGATCGGCGATCCCATCAAGCACTCCGTCTCGCCACAAGTCCACAACCGGGCGTTCCAGTCCAAGCGGATGGACGCCGTCTACGTGCCGTTGCTGGTGAAACCCACCCAGCTGCGGGATCTTTTCTCCTTTGCCGAGGAATTGCCACTCGCGGGGTTCAGCGTCACCATTCCCCACAAGCGCCGGATCATGCGCTACCTCGATTCCGTCGATGACCTGGCCAAGCGCATCGGTGCCGTCAATACCGTTGTGAAGAAAGCTGGACGCTGGCGCGGTTCGAACACCGACGCCGAAGCCGTCTCCGGCCCGCTGTCAAAGGTCATTTCGCTCCAAAAATCTTCCGTGCTGGTCATCGGCAACGGTGGCGCGGCACGCGGAGCTGCCTGCGCACTGGTGGATGCCGGGGCCAAAGTTGCACTCACAGGCCGGAACCCGGACCGCGTCCGAGCCTTGGCGCGTGCTGTCAACGGGGAGCCGATGTCGCAGGAGCAGGTGATGCTCCGCCACTTCGACGCCGTCATCAATGCAACCCCGATCGGCATGTGGCCCGAGGTCGATGCATCTCCGTTCCAGGACAAGATTCCGGCCGAGGTCGTTTTCGATCTGGTCTACAACCCGATGGAAACCAAGTTGATCCGCGATGCCAGGGAGCAGGGCAAGCAGGTCATCCCGGGCTGGAAGATGTTCATCGAGCAGGCCGTGCGCCAGTTCGAAATCTTCACCGGTGAAAGCGCCCCCCGCGCGGCGATGGAAGCGGCGGCCTTGGATGCGCTTGCCGCAAAACGGGTCGACCCCAAAGCGCAATGAGCGGCATCCTAACCGTTCCAGACCGGTCAACCGGCGTCGAGGTGTTCCAGATCACGGATCACCCTTCGATAAACCATCCGGCCTACTTCCTCCAAAGTTCCTTCACGCCCGACGGGAGCAAGATTGTTTTCACGTCGTACCGAACGGGTACCCCGCAGTTGTTTCTAGCCGATTTCCCCGGCGGCGGGGTTGTCCAGCTCACCCAGGCAGCCCCGGTCCACCCGTATTCCCCGGCCATTCGCGACAACCGCCTTTTCTTCGTGCGGTCCGGTGAAATCTGGGTCCACGACCTCAAGTCCGGCGGCGAGCGCAGGATTGCCGCCTTCGACGGCCAGTTGGGTGAGGTTTCCCCGGATGCCGTCGGCGATTGGCTTGTAGCGGCGATCAAGACTTCCGATGGGTGTGGCTTGGTGTGCGGGCGTTCCGACGGCTCCCAATGGTGCCTCATTCCGTTTCCGCGCACCGTGATCCACCCCCAGTTCCACCCGCTCGAACCGGAATGGATCGAATTTGCGGGCGACCCTGCCCCGCGCATTCACCGCGTCCGGCGCGACGGTACCGGGCTCGAATGCCTGTACGGGCACGGCAACGATGAATTCGTCGTCCACGAGGCATTCGTGGCCCAAACAGGCAACTTGGTTTTCACCGTCTGGCCGCGTCTACTCTGCGAAATGGATTGGACAACGCGGCGCATCCGCACCATCGCGGAATTCAACGCGTGGCATATCGCGCCCAACCGGGCCGGGACGCAGGTTCTTTGCGATACCAACCATCCCGACACCGGCATTTGGCTTGTTGACACCAAGACGGGTGTCCCGAAACTGGTGTGCCACTCCGATTCGTCCAACCAGGGGACACAGTGGCGAAAGTCCTGGTATGCCCTCAAAGAGGACTTCATCGCGGCCCAGAAGAACAACCTGAGCTGGATGGAGACGCCCACGGACACCGTCTACGGTCCCCAGTGGACGCACCCCCACCCCGCTTTTTCGCACGACGAGCGGCTGATGACTTTCACTAGCG
>CAIYDY010000393.1 GCA_903925015.1 uncultured Acidobacteriia bacterium | reverse complement strand
CGGGGCGCAAAGTGTAGAAAAAAAAGAAATTCTAAGGGCTGATAACCCCTAGTCGCGGATCGTGGCAGCTGAGGAAGCCGGGAGATGCGAGGTGATAATGAAACCGAGGTTCCGAAGGCTCACGCGGAGGCGCGAAGCCGCGAAGGGGACCAAGGGGGAACCACTGCCTTCCCGCCACCTCCCCGGAGCGAAAGCACCTGCTCGGTTGCTTGGCGGCGGAGCGCGGTCATGCCGCGTGAAGCAAGCTACCCATGAATGAAATCTTGCATCCTGCCTTCGGGGTAAGCGGTACGGAATCCCAGGTATGCCGCGAATGTGTCCGCTGCAATGTCGTTGCCGAGAGGTGAGTCCTCGTCCCGGTAATCCCAGACAATGGATTGGCGCAGGAGTTGCCGCGCTCGTGGGTGTCCGGTTTCTGCTGTAACATCCCAAATAGTGTTAAATTCTGGCATGATTTAGATTCTCAGCCGGCCTGACGCCGTGGGGCGGCGAGCGGTCGGGGCGGGTCGATTCAACGGATCAACGGCCAGCCAAAACTGATTCCACGTGGCTGCAAGTCTTCCATCGCCACGAGGTCGAGGAACTGTTGCTCTCGTGCCGTTGGCGGATGTTGCGTTCGCAATTCGATGCGAATCGACTTTTGAGCGTAGGCCGGGTAGTCGCACCCCAAGCGGCCATCCAGCGCGTAGCCCAAATAGGTGTTGAGTTTGGCTTGGAGTTCGGGAAGCAAAACGCCCTTGTCTCCCCATTCGCGGTCTTCCACCATGACCAACATGACCCGGTCCTCGTTTGGGCTATATGCCACGAGGTCAATCGAACCTGCGTCTCGGACAGCCATAGGGTTTGTGATCCTAGCTTCGCTCAACCGTTTGGATGAAAAATGTCTCCCTTATACTTGTAGACCGCCGTTTGCGACCAATAAAAGCCACCACGAGGACACGCACCCCGCCCACGCACTATGGTGCGGGCTACTACAGGGTTGGGCCGCGACCAGAGCTTCAGCTTTTCCCCGACCGGTGCTGTTTGGTCGCCCCCCTTTGACAAGACCTTTTGTCACTGTTTGATAGCTCGATAAAAGCGATGCGCGAAATACGTCGAATTCGTGTCAAAGAAAAGGGAGGGGCTGTTTGTCAGAATAAAAGTGGTCAAGGGGGTCCAATTTGTGCTGTTGAGGTCGTTCGCATAGTCGATCTCATAAATGCCGCCGACTTGACCTGAGATAGTCAAGCCTGCGTACATGTTGACGCTCAGGGTTGGCTTCGCTATCCAGAGAATCGCTTCGCTTTGGCCTGTAGAGCTATTGAATGCATTGCCGACAATATTACCGTTGGGATCAATATTCCAGGCAGTTGAACTCGTGTAGTTTGAAGGAAGAAAGCGCTGCAGATCAACGGTGCTGGCGGCTGTGCCAGACCACAATAGGGCATGACTTTGCCCGTTGGTAATTCCGTAGCCAGCCTGAAGGGTTCCAGTAGTACCTACAGCTTCGGAGGCAGAGAACCCACTCGGGTTGAGGTCGACCACACTGGCCGCCGTGCCCCCCCAAACCAATGCGTGGGTGTTTCCCGCTGTGCCGCCAGAACCGACTTCTTGGCTCCCGGAGACAGAGTATGCCACGGAGAAATCGAAACCGCTTGGGTTTAGATCTACGTATTTTGCCGCCGTGCCGAACCAAAGAATGGCGTGGCCTGCGGTGAAGGGCGGCAGGACTGCATCACCAACTTGCAGCGATCCGGAAATGCCTCGGGCCAAAGACTGTAAGCACCCGGATGGAGTGAGATCCACGGCGCTAGCAGCGGTTCCAGACCACAAAAGCGCGTGCCAATAAGCCTCAGTTCCCGGTTTGTGTCCGGTGCCGATTTGGTTAGGTCCGGACATGCCATAGACCACAGAAATGGTGTATCCTTGCGGGG
>CAIYDY010000392.1 GCA_903925015.1 uncultured Acidobacteriia bacterium | reverse complement strand
TTTCAGCACGCGGAACAGCAACTGGCCGACGACGCCGGCCGCCAACGCCGACTCGACCGCAGTCACGCCCCTCTCGCCACCCAAGACAAGGGCAATCACGCCAATGAACGCCCACAACCAACCGTCGCCAGCGCGGGTCGACAAAACCATCCAGAGGCGGATCCATCGGGGCGCGTCCCAATGGTTGAGCCAATGCATCAGTTTCCGGTCGCCCGTCTCGATCAGCCGGATCATAGCTCCATTGTAAGGCCTTGAGCCAGTCAAAGTCCGCCCGAATCGTTCCGGACCGGCCGCCGCGTACACCCCCGTGTCAGAATCATTTGAGGAATGAAGACACTGGAATTGGTGTTCTTCGATGCCGGTGGCGGGCATCGTAGCGCCGCGAACGCGCTGTGCGAAGTGGTCCAGCAGCAGAACCGCGATTGGGACGTCCAGCTCATGAACCTTCAAGAGCTATTTGACGATATGGACGTCTTGCGGAGACTCACTGGCATACGTTCGCAGGACATCTACAACCTGAGCCTCCGCAAGGGCTGGACCTTGGGCTCGACGTACGTGCTGCCCGTCATGCACGCCACGATCCGCATGTACCACTCCGAGCAGGTCAAGGTCTTGCGGAAGTATTGGAGCGGCAAGCGTCCCGACATGGTGGTCTCGGTCATCCCCAATTTCAACAGGGCCCTTTTCGAGGCCATGCGCGAAGCCCTGCCAGGCGTCCCCCTCGTAACAATTCTCACGGACATGGCGGACTTTCCGCCCCATTTTTGGATCGAACAACAACCCCAGCACCTCATCTGCGGCACGAACAAGGCTTTGCAGCAGGCGCTTGCCGCAGGCCATGACCGGAACATGGTCTTCCTGACCTCGGGCATGATTTTAAATCCCAAATTCTACGAACCGGTCGAGCTCGACCGCGTTGGCGGGCGGGAGGCATTGGGACTGGACCCCGACATGCCCACGGCCCTGATGATGTTCGGAGGCGAGGGATCGGCCAAGATGCTGGATATTGCCCGCCGCCTGAACGATTCCAATCTCGACGTCCAGATCATCGCCATCTGCGGCAAGAACAAGCAACTTTACGCGGCCCTGCAGTCCATGCCGAGGCGCATCCCGCTCCACGTGGAAGGATTCACCCGCGAGGTGCCCAAGTTCATGCGCTTGGCGGACTTCTTTATCGGCAAGCCGGGTCCGGGCAGCATTAGCGAGGCCGTTACGCTCGGCCTTCCTGTAATCGTGGAATGCAACATGTGGACCCTCGCCCAGGAGCGCTACAACGCCGAATGGGTGGAGGAACAGGGCGTGGGAATCGCGCTCAAGAGCTTCCGGAAGGGGATTGTGGACGCAGTGGCCCGGATGGTGGATCCAGTCCAGCGCGGGCGCTTCCAAGAATTCGTCGCCCGCCAGAAGAACCGTGCCGTATACGAGATTCCAGACATCCTCGAACAGATCCTCGCAGCGTCCTCCAGCTGACAGTCCGGTCCACCCCGGACCACTGCCCCGATCCCCCGCCGCCACAAAGATGTTCACATCCGCTTACAAACGTGATATAAAGGAACTCTTGAAACGTTAAAAGATCGGCAGGGACGCTTTGGCCTGTCCGGTCGCTTGACACGCGTTCATTCGTTTTCCAAGTGC
>CAIYDY010000391.1 GCA_903925015.1 uncultured Acidobacteriia bacterium | reverse complement strand
CTCCCGTCCCCATCGTCTAGAGGCCTAGGACATCGCCCTTTCACGGCGGTAACGAGGGTTCGAATCCCTCTGGGGACGCCAATTCCACCAGACTGAAATTATCGTGCGCTTGACGTCACTTAAGTCGTGTCAACCGTGTTGGGCTTCTGTGCGTCCAAATCGTGAGATACTTGAATTTGTTGCTTGGAAAAGTAGGAAGCATGAAGTTTACAAAACACGCTTGGTATGCCGTTGCAGGTTTTGCCCTCTCGTCCGTTGTCATCGGGTCGGCAGTGACGTCCAACGCATGGGCGCAGGCCCGGCAAGGCTATTTGGACCCGATCAATCTCCCAGCGCAGCCTATCGGCGTGGAAGACTTGATTGCGATCCAAGTTTACGACGCGCCTGAGCTGACCCGGACGGCACGCGTCCTGGCGGATGGAACCATCCGACTGCCGATGCTGAAGAAGGCGATCCCGGTGCGCGGATTGCTCCCGATCGAGATTGAGGGTGCAATCGTTGCCGAAATCAAGCTGGAACAGTTGTTGGTGGATCCGTTTGTGTCCGTGTCGGTGCTGGAGTACCACAGTCGTCCGATCAATGTGAGCGGCGCGGTAAAAACCCCCACGGTCTTCCAAGCGGTTGGCAACGTCAACCTGCTGGAAGCCATTGCCAAGGCCGGTGGATTGGCACCCGAGGCGGGCGGGGAAATCATCATCACGAAGCCGGCTGAAAATCCGGCCGGTGCAACAGGTGATGGTCGCCCCAACGCCGACTCTGCCCAACAAACGGTCCGCCGCGTCCCTATTCGGGCTCTCATAGAGGGCACAGATCCCACCGCCAATATCAAGTTGACAGGCGGTGAGGAAATCCGTGTTCCCACCGTTGGGACCGTGGTTGTCTCCGGCAATGTGCGCGAATCCGGCGTGTTCCCTGTTCAGGAGTCCGGGTCTACGACTGTTCTGACGGCAATTGCGCAGGCCAAGGGCTTGGGGGACTTCCAGCCCAACCTGGCCTACATCTTCCGGCCTGACGACAAGGGCACGCGTCACGAGATTCTGGTGGAGCTGAAAAAAATCAAGGAGCGAAAGTCCCCGGATGTCGTCCTCTTTCCCAAAGATCTTCTGTATGTGCCCGACAACAACCGCGCGAAGATTACCCAGCAGACGATTCAGGCTCTGGTCGGTGTTGGTAGCACGGTCACAACAGGTCTAATCGTCTACCGTCGGTGAGTTCCCTGGTCCACGCTCCCAAGCTTCGAACTTTGGAGGCACTTGCCGAACTCCGTCCTGCATGGGCCCGCGCTGGTCGTCGGGTTGTCTGGACGAACGGCTGCTTCGACCTGCTGCACGTCGGACACATCCGCAGTTTTCAAGAGGCCAAGGCCCTCGGGGACATCCTTGTGGTCGGCTTGAACAGCGATGCCAGTGTTCGGGCAATCAAGGGACCACTCCGCCCCGTAGTCTGCCAAGAGGACCGGGCAGAAATGGTGGCAGCGCTCGAAGCGGTGGATTTTGTCACCATTTTCGACGAGTCGGACCCGGTCGCCGCGATTTCCAAGCTGCGTCCCGATATCCACTGCAAAGGTGCCGACTACGCGGGTGGGCGGCGTCCCGTACCAGAACGCGAGGTTGTCGAATCATACGGTGGTGAGATCCGATTTCTGCCGCTCCATGAGGGCCGGTCCACCAGCGGACTGATTGGCCGGATTGCAGCCGCTTACGGAGTTGAACCGTGCAGATAGTGACTTCTCTGAGCCGATTCGTGGAGGCCGCGCGTTCCGTACGCGTCCTGGTGGTGGGGGATTGCATGCTGGATGCCTATGTGTCCGGAGTGGCGACCCGGATTTCGCCGGAAGCTCCCGTCCCGGTGGTCCAAGTTCGGCGGCGGAGCTACGTGCCGGGTGGAGCCGGGAATGTCGCGGCGAATGCTGCTTCTCTGGGCGCGCGGGTCCTGATTGCGGGTGTCGTCGGGTCCGACGGCAACGGAGAGCGTCTCAAGACGGTCTTGACGGAAAGGGGCTTGGACGTATCCCCCCTGATCGCGGACGCATCGCGCGTGACGACCACCAAATCCCGGGTGACCGTCGGCGGGCACCAACTGGTGCGGTTTGACGACGAGGATACTTCGCCGATCCCGGAGAACGTTTTTGCTTCGTTGCGGGAGACCTGTTCCGCCGCACTGGACAATTCCGATGCCTGTGTGGTTTCCGACTACGCGAAAGGCGTCTTCTCCGAGGAATTCTGCCGCTGGTTGATTTCGGAGGCACGGCTCAGGGGACTGCCAATTGTGGTGGACCCGAAGAACAAGGATTTCTCCCGATATGCCGGTGCCACGGTCGTCACCCCGAATCTCAAGGAGGTGGCCGAGGCTTGTGCCGGTTTCCATGTCAGCGGCTTGGATGAGGCTGCAAAAGCGCTCCTCGCCGGTATCGCTCCATCGGCTTTGTTGGTGACGCGTGGCGAAGAAGGAATGTCCCTGTTCGAGGCCGGGATGCCAGAGCGCCATCTGGCGGCGATGGTCAATGAGGTTGCCGATGTGACCGGTGCGGGCGACACGGTCGTAGCCGCCCTTGCAGTCGCGTTGGCGGCTGGGTTTGAATTGTTCGACGCCGCCCGGATCGCCAATTTGGCAGCGGGTGTGGCCGTCAGCCACTACGGCACGTGGGCCGTCCGTGCCGAGGAATTGTTGCAGTGCTGAAGCCTGCACTGTTCTTGGACCGGGACGGCACTGTGATCTACGACAGGGGGTACGCGCGCGATCCCGAGGGCGTGGAATTATTGCCGGGTGCAGCCGAGGGTTTGCGGGAGCTGGCCGACCGGGGTTGGACCTTCGTGATCGTCAGCAACCAGTCGGGCGTTGGCCGCGGGCTGATCACGCTGGAGGAAATGCTGGCTGTGCAGGGGCGATTTGAATCCATCCTAGCTGCCCATGGCGTGGAATTTGCCGCATCCCATCTGTGCGTCCATTCGCCGGATGTGGACTGCGATTGCAGGAAACCAGCGCCGGGGTCGATTTTCCGCGCGGCTGCGGACCACGGACTGGATCCGGCGCGGTCCTGGATGATTGGGGACCGCGAGAGCGACATCGTCTGCGGGCGGAACGCCGGGTGTTCCACAATCTGGATGCGGAATGCGGACCACCCGGTGGAGCCGACCCTGCCGGATCACGCTGCGGATGGCTGGGACGACATCTTGCGGCTTGTCGGCAATGCCTGAATTCCCCGCCGCCTAGGCCTCGAAGCCTTTCGCCATCCACTTCGACCAATAGAATGTCATCGGCACGTTGCCGGTGTTGGTGATGCCGTGCCATGTGTTTCCCGAGCAGTACATCATCGCGCCGGGGCCAACTTGGGTGAGTTTGCCGTCGCAAAGGATTTCCCCGGTACCCTCGCCCACAATCAGGAATTCTTCTTCGGGATGCTGGTGGGGCGGATGGGGGCTCATGCCCGGGTCCAGAACACAGGCCCCGGCTGAAACGCCGCTCAGCTGGTCGGTTGGCCCGTTGTAGTAAATGAACACCTTTTGGCCTTCGAGCACGAGGGGGGCGGTGTTCGCCATGTCGAGCACGCCCTCGGGAAGCTTGGCTGCGGTGAATTCCGTTGATACTGCTCCGTCGGTTTGGGACATAATTTTCCTTAGTTGCGTTGGTCGTGGCAGAAGGTGCAGTCAATGCTGGCCTTCTTTTCGCGGTGGCAGTTCATGCAGCCACCCATGGTGAGATCGGTCTCGCGGGCGACCCGGGTGCGGCTGGCGACCGGTCCGTGGCACTCCTCGCAGGTGTTTCCAGCCTTCACGTGGGCGCGGTGGCTGAAAAATACGAAACTGGGAATCTCATAGACGCGGGTCCACTTGATTTCGCGGTCGTACTTGCCCGCGTGGCAGGAGGCGCAGACAGCCGGTTTCGGCAGCGTCATCGTCTCGCCAGGATCGGGATTCACGTGGCACAGGGTGCATTTCAACTTCATGTCGCCCGCATGCAGTTTGTGGCTATAGGGCACTGGCTGGGCCGGGCCGTTCTCCTGGGCCGGAATTGCGGCTGCCAGCAGGAACAAGCCAACGCATGCGGCGGCGAAAAACCTCACAGGTTCCCCTTCCGCATCTCCTCGGCCATGTAATCCGAGGCGCGCATGGCCAGCGCGGTGATGGTGAGTGTAGGATTTTGCGATCCGCCGGTGACGAAGCTGCTCCCATCCACGACGAACAGGTTCTTGACGTCGTGCGACTGGTTCCACTGGTTCAGAACGCTGGTTTTGGGGTTATCGCCCATCCTGCAGGTGCCAAGTTCGTGGATGCTCTCGCCGGGGGGCACCATCTTGTCGTGTTTTTCCAACAATTCAAAACCGGACTCCTCGCAAAGTTCGGCAAGGGTGCTCATGGCGTCCTTGGCCATCTTGAATTCGTTGTCCGTGTATTTGGCTTGGATGTTTAGGGACGCGATGCCCCAGGCGTCCACCGTCCTTTTGTCGATAGCGGCGTGGTTTTCGAAACGGGGAAGCACCGAGCCCATGGTAGTTGCATTGAAACCCGCGCCGGTGTGGTTGGCGATGGCTTTCTGGAGCTCTTCGCCATAGGCCGGGAAGTACTTGGGGTCCGGGGTGCCACCGCTGCCGAAATCGACTGCGTAGCCGCGGATGTAGTCCTTGTTCTTGCCCTTCAGGTTCGTGAAGCGGGGGATGTAGCCGGTTCCGCCAACCATGCCTGCCGCTGGTCGACCGCCGCGTGCTTCCGGCACGATCGCCTGCACGGTATTTTTCACGTAAAACTGGTCGAAAAGATAGTGGCCCAGCACCCCGCTGGAGTTGGCGACGCCCGAATTCAACAAAATCCGGGTGCTCTCCAAACAGGAAGCACCCACCACCACAATCCGTGCCTTCGCATGGAGTTCGCGCTTGGAGTGGCTGTCCACGAAATTTGCGCCATCGACGAGGCCGGTTTTCTTGTCCACCGTGAGTTCCCGCACAACCGCGTTGGCCACGATGGTCAAATTTCCGGTCGCGAGCGCATCGGGGAGGATCAGGTTGGCGGAGCTTGCGAGCGTGCCTTGGGCCCGGCGCTGCTTGGTGGTCGGGATGCCGCGCTTTTTTGCCGACGCGATGAAGCGTCCCGTCGCTTGGCTGTCGCTGGATTCGTCGGGCAGGAAGATGCCGTCGGGCAGTTGTGGCCAGCCTTCCTTCCGGCCGGAAACCCGGAGCAGGGGCTCGGCTTGGTCGTAATAAGGTGCCAGGTCGGCGTAGGAGAGGGGCCAGTTGTCGCCGAAGCCGTCGTGGTCCTTGGCCTTGAATTCGTAGTCGCTCAAGCGCCAGGAGGCACGCCCCCATACCAGGGTCTTGCCGCCGATGCGCCGGATGCGGACCCAGTAATAGGGATCGTTGGCGGGGTAGGAGTAGGGGTTTTGCTTCTCGTCCGCCCAGAGCGCGGCGGTGAATTCGTTGGCCTGGGTGACGTGCGGAAAACGGCCGGGTTTGCCGAAGCCACGATAGGGGAGGTCGTAGACCGGGCGTAAAACGCGGTCCTTTTCGTAGTCGAAGGCCGGGCCCGCGTCGAGCATTAGGCATTTGATGCCCTTTTTCGTCAGCTGCCGGGCGGCGGTGGCCCCGGATGCGCCGGAGCCGATGATGAGAACGTCGTATTTCGTGGCTGGCATTTTATTCGACCGGCTTCCAGTAGATTGCAGTGCCGGAGGCGTTGCGGTTGCGTTGCGAAACCACCGAAATCCATTCGCGCGAGTTGGCGGTGGCGGTCAGGACATCAGCCTTGGCTGCGCGGAGGAAGGCAGCCAGCGGATCGACAGGGTCGGCGTAGGTCCAAGGCTTGTGCATCGGTGCGAGAACTTGGTCGGCCTCGGTTGCATCCAAATCCGCGAATGCTTTGGCGAATTTGCGCCGGGATTGGGCGTTGAGGGCTTCGAGTCCGTCGCGGTAGAGCTTCTGGCGATCAGCGGGGGACTCGCCGAGCAGGAAGTCGAGGAATTCGGGTGCGCGGGCCTCGATCGCGCCTGGGGTGCCGTTTATCGCTGGCAGGATTAGGTCCCCCAGCCGCTTCAGGGCCGCGAGATGCGGCTTGGAGAAAAACTTGGGGTTCGGATCGGCCCCGAAATCCGGGACAGCGAACTCCAGTTTTGGAAAATCTTGGGCGGCTACGGTCGGCAGCGCGGCCAGAGCCCCAACAAAACCTCTGCGTTTCATGCTGGGGCTATTTTATCGCTAGGCTAGTTCTAGGCGAGCTTGGCGTTCACCAAGTGGCCATGCAAAACGGTGACGTCTTTTTTCATGGCCGCCACCACCTCCGCGCGTGTCATGCCGAGATCTTTCCGCTTGCCGTTTTCAGCTCCGCCCAATGGGTATTCGAAATGGATCTGCAGCGGGCCGGAGAATCTGGCGTCACGCACCATGTCGAAGAATTTGGGGAAGTTGACCATGCCTTCGCCGAGCGGCTTCCATTTCGCCTGCCAGGTACCCTTGGCGTTTTTCTCCCACGCGAAATCCTTCACGGCAATACCTTTTAGGTAGGGTCCGGTGATTCGGAAGCTTTCGATCCAGCCGCCGAGGCCGCCTTCGATGGTCGCGTGACCCACGTCATAGTTGACTGCGACGGCGCCGGGGTCCATACCCTGCAGAATCTCGTGGAGATCCCAAATCGCAGCTCCGACCAAGCCGATCCCGGAATGAGTGTGGTAAATCGCCGTTGCCTTGTATTTCCTGTTCAGCTCGGCGAGCTTGGCCACACGCGGACGCAGCTCCTCGATCTGTTTGGTGAGCGGCGTTTTGTCGGCCCACTTGAACCCGCCCCAACGGTAGTGGTGGATGCCGAGGTCGGTCATCACCTTGAGGATGTCCTCGGCAAACGGGGTTTCGATGTCGGCGATGTCGGTGGTGAGCATCGGGACTTCGAGGCCCGCTTTGCGTATGATCGCGATCAGGCTGGGCAAGTCCTGCTTAACGCGGTCCGGCTCGACGTGCCCACCTTTGCGCACGGCAAGGTCGACACCGTCCGCGCCGGTTTCCTTCACCGCCTTGGCCAATTCATCGCCTTCCAGGAACTGCAAGTGTTTGGAAAAGATGGCGATCCCCAGCTTTCCGGGAACCGGCGCGGTCTGGGCATTCAAGGTCGAAACAGCTGCGATGGTGGCGGCGGACTGCAGCAAGTCCCGGCGTGTCATTTGGGGCATCCGTTCCTCAAGATACAACATGGGTTGCTGGTAACCGGCTATTGGGATAGGGTGAAGTTGACATCGACCTCGGTTAGCACTTCAACCGGGTTGCCGTTGAGCAGGGTCGGTTGGTACCGCCACCGGGCGACGGCATCAAATGCGGCTCTGACCAGAAGGGGCGGGCCGCTGATCAGCTGCAGGTTGGTGATGGTTCCATCCGTCGCGATAAATGCGCGCAACCGCACCGTGCCCTGGACCCGGGCGGCCTTGGCAAGCGGCGGATAGGGTGGTCTTGGGCCCGCAAGGAGTTTTGCTGCTTGGACGCCACCGCCGACGGTGATTGGAGATGCCGGGACGCGCACGGGAGGGTCGGTGCGGACTTTGATGGGCTCCGTCCGGGTGGCTTCGGTTGACGGAATCCCGATCAACGTGCTGAAGGTTTCGCCGATTCCCTGTTGGCCGACGCCAGCCGGGATGCCGGTGTGGAACTCCGGGGCGTCCTCAAACTTGCCGATGGATTTCGGAACGGTGGTCGGGCCAACCAGAGGTTGGACGAACTGACGGAAAGCGCGGGCGACGGTGGCCATTGTTGGAGATGCTTGCGCCGCTGCCGGAGGGGCCAGTGTCACCTTGGTGAAATACGGCTGGGGCGGGCGCATCCGCATATCGTCGGGAGTGAGCATCTGGGGCCTCAGGAGTGGGAGGCCGACCATGGCGAGTACGATGCCGGCCTGGATCGTGAGTGAGCCAGCCATCAGGAACGGCCCTCTGGCGCGGGTTTGAGGAACTACAAACGTTTGTTGGAACATACTGCCTCCACGACCGCGGACGTTGAAATGTCCGCGATTCGATGGGATAGACGCCAATGTTTGCAGTTGGTTCCCGGCGTTCATACCGACGTTAATAGATGCTCGGCGAGCCTTCGGGGCGGGTCTTCCAACGGCGGTGGATCCAGAGCCACTGGTCGGGAAACTCGCGGACGGCGGCCTCGACGGCGGCTTGGATTCGGGCCGTATCCTCCGCACCGTCCCCGGTCATTTCCACTTCCGGGTAGAAGCGCAGCACGTATTTCCGCTCGTCGGCCTTCCAGACGGCGAAACCGGGGATGACGGCTGCACCGCTGCGAAACGCCATTCGCGCGAAGGTCAGGTTGCTGCAGGCGGGCACTCCGAAAAACGGTACGAACACACCGGTATCGGCGGACCAGTTTTGGTCCACCAGAATGCCCACGGGCTCGTTATCCCGCAGGGCGCGCAGGATCGACCGGGCGTAATCGCGCTTGGAAAGCAGCCGGTTGCCGGACAGGCTGCGGCGTGCCTCCACAAATTCGTCCAGCACGGGGTTGTCCAAGGGGCGCACCACCACGTTCATTGGCTCGGTGAGCAACGCGTGGGCGTAGGCGCTCAGTTCCCAATTGCCCAGGTGGGCGATGGCGAACAGCACGCCTTTTCCCCTGGCTTTTGCCCGTTGGTAGTGCTCCAAGCCTTCATAACGGATCCACCCTCCCACATTTTCGAGGTTGATTTGGGGCAGTTTGGCAAACGCGACCAAGAGCCGGCCGACGGATTGGTAGACGCCGTCGATGGTCCGACTTCGCCAAGCCGCGTCGTTCGCGGGATACGCAATGGCGAGGTTTCGATCCGCGGTCTGGCGCAACCGGGGCACGGCGAGGTCCAGAAGACCGGCATACCGTGCTCCAAGCCATTCCGCCAGAGACCTTGGCGCTGCCTCCAGGGTGTAGAGCAGGGCTCGGGCGAGCGCCGATTCCACCGCATTCCGAAACCCGGACCGCTTGGACAATTACTCGATCCAGCCGCCCCCGACGACGAGTTCGCCGGAGTAGAAGACCGCGCCCTGGCCCGGGGTCACCGCGCGCTGGGGTTCATCAAAAGCCACTTCGACCTTGCCGTCGGGCAAGGGGGACAAAGTTGCCCCGGCCGGAACGTGCCGGTTCCGGATGCGGACCTGCACCCGGGCCGGGGATTCGACGCCGGGCCATGAGATCCAGTTGATATCGCGCGCCACCAGGGTCTTGCGCAGCAGGGAATCGTTGCCGCCGACGGTGACGGTCTGGGACTTGGGATCGGTCGAAATTACGTAAAGCGGTTCCGGCGCCGCGATCCCCAAGCCCTTCCGTTGGCCGACGGTGAAGCGGTGCGCGCCGGCATGTCGGCCCAGTTCGCGGCCATCCTCATGCACGATATTGCCCTGGGCGGCGACGGCACCGTCGCCCTTCTCGTTCAGATAGGCGTCGATAAAACCCGCGTAGTCGCCATTGGGGACGAAACAGATTTCGTAGCTCTCGGGCTTTCCGGCTACTGCAAGTTTCAAATCGACGGCCAATTGCCGAACCTCGGGCTTGGTCATGTGGCCGAGGGGGAAGAGGGTGCGGGAAAGCTGTTCCTGGGTCAGTCCCCAGAGGAAATAGGTTTGGTCCTTGGAGAAATCGATAGCGGTCCGCAGTTCCCAGCGGCCGGATTCACCGTTGTATCCGACGCGCGCGTAGTGGCCGGTGGCGATGGATTTCGCGCCGACGGAATCGGCCAGTTCGAGGAACCGGTCGAATTTGATGAAGGTGTTGCAGTGGGTGCAGGGGATCGGGGTGCGCCCCTCCAGATAGTCGGCCACGAAGGGCTTGACCACGGATTCCTCGAAATGGTCTTCGAGGTTGACCACGTAGAAGGGCATGTCGAGGTCTTCGGCGACGCGGCGGGCGTCGTAGACGTCGTCGAGCGAGCAGCAGCGTCCCGTGGTGGCCTCGGTGGCGAGTTGGGGGAGGCGGCGCTGGTTCCAGAGCTGCATGGTAAGGCCGGCCACGTTGAGTCCCTGGCGCTTCATCAGTGCCGCGACGGCGGAGCTATCGACGCCGCCGGACATGGCGACCGCGATCAATTCGCTATGCATGTGCCAGCTCCAATTCCGTCCGATTTTCCATGATGGGAGAGACGCGTCGTAGGTGGGCGACGCTGGCGACAACCGCCTCGATCAAGCCGTCCACCTGCTCGGCAGTGTTGCCGGGGCCGAGGGAGAAGCGGACGGAGGAGCGGGCGGCATCGCGGTCGAGGCCCAAGGCCAGCAGCACGTGCGACGGCTCCACGGCACCGCTCGAACATGCCGAACCGCTCGAAACGGCGTAACCGCGCAGGTCGAGGGAAATCACCATCGCTTCGCCGCCGATGCCTTCGAACGCGATGTTGGCGGTGTTGGGGATGCGGTTGGTGGGGTCTCCGTTCAGTCGAATGCCTGGCACGCGGGTGAGGATTCCACGCTCGAGCCGGTCACGCAGTTCCGCGGTGTGCTGCCACCGGTCGGGACCGCCCGCTATCGCGGTTGCGAGAGCCATTGCGCCGGGAAAATTCTCCGTACCGGCGCGCCGGTCGCGCTCATGGTGGCCGCCGAACAGGACGGGATCGAGCTCGACGCCCTTCCTTATATATAGGGCTCCGACGCCCTTGGGTCCCCCGCACTTGTGACCGCCGATGGACATGAGGTCCACGCCGAGCGCCTTGGCGTCCACCGGGATGCGGCCGACGGTCTGGACGGCATCGGTGTGGAACAGCGCGCCGCCCTCGCGGGCAGTTTTTGCGAGCTTGGCGACGGGTTCCACCGTCCCAATTTCGTTGTTGGCGTGGTGGATGGTGACGAGGCAGGTATCGGGACGGAGGGCGTTGCGGACGTCGACGGGTTCCACGCGTCCGTTGCGATCCACCGGGAGTACCGTGACTTGCGCGCCCTCGCGTTCCAGTTGCGTGCAGGCGTTCAGGACCGCGGGATGTTCGATAGCCGATGTGATGACATGGGCCCGGCCCTTTTCGCGGAGTGCCTTGCGGGCGATGCCGAAGATCGCCAGGTTGTCGCTTTCGGTGCCGCCGGAGGTGAAGACCAGCTCGCGGGGATCGCAATGGATGGACTCGGCCAAGATTCGCCGCGCGCCCTCGAGCTTGCGCTTCGCCGCCTGCCCGTAATAATGGATGCTGGAGGCGTTGCCCGGCACTTCGGCCATCGTTTCCAGAAGGCATTGCAAGACCTCCGGTGCGACGGGCGATGTCGCGTTGTGGTCGAAATAGTAGTGGGACACCTTCTTCCAGTTTATAGCTGACAGCGAATCCATGCAGCCCGTCATTACTCTGCTGACCGATTTTGGCACTTCCGACCACTATGTGGCGGCGATGAAGGGCGTTCTGCTCTCGATTTGCCCCGGGGCCCGGATTGTGGACATTACGCATGAAATCTCGCCCTACGGCATTTTGGAGGCGGCGTACAAGCTGTCGCAGTGCTGGTCGTGTTTTCCGGCGGGGACGATCCATGTGGTGGTGGTGGATCCTGGCGTGGGCGGGTCGAGGCGGCCGATTTTGGTGGAGGCAGGGGGGCATTTCTTCGTGGGGCCGGACAACGGCGTATTCTCGATGGTCCTGGCCGCGGTTGGCGGGTTTGCGGCGCGCGAGATCACGTCGGCGGAGTATTTCCGGCATCCGGTGAGTCGGACGTTCCATGGGCGGGATATTTTCGCGCCGGTTGCGGCGCATTTGGCCCAGGGGATTGCGCCGGAACGGTTCGGAACCGAATTGTCAGATCCGGTGCGATTGCCTGGGGCGGTGCCGGTCCCGGTGGAACCCGGGCGCTGGGCGGGAACGGTATTGGCGGTGGACCGGTTTGGCAATATCGTGACCAATTTCCGGTCGGAGGAGTTTGGTTGGATTGCCGGCCAGGGGTTCGAGATCACTGTTGGGTCGGGGCTGGTTTCGAGGTACTGCCGAACGTATGCGGAGGCACCGGCGGGGGAGCTGTTCGCGATTGGTGGCAGTGCCGGGTTTGTAGAGATCTCGATGCGGGAATCGTCCGGCGGCGATAGATTGGGGGTACTCCCCGGGACAGCCCTGTTGATAAGAAAAGTTCTATAAGTACTAAAACTATTCAATGCACAGGCTCTGCTCCCGAATAATTTTTCCAAGCTAATTGAGGCTAAATTCGGAGTGGGATTGTCGTTCGCCAGTGACTGCGAGGGCCTGCTGCTGGGGTCGCACCGTCGAATGGTTCTATTGAATTTCCTTTTCAAAATCAGTGGCTTGCGGGCCACCAAAGGAATCGCCGGACGAGATCGAAGTGGAGGGATGACGCGAATTAGTACTGGTACCGGGCGCCGGATAGCTACTTTCTTGGCGCTTGGAATTTTGCTACCATTGCCTTGTCGGAATATTCCATAAAGAAAACATGGCTCGGGTCGGCGACCACCGGACGAAGCCAGGACTGGTCTCAAGATGAACAAATTATTTCAGCGCGCACTTCTCGGGGTTGGCATGGCGGTTTTGTCCTCGGCCTCTGCCAGCGCGAACCAACTTTCGTTCGTAGTTACAGCTGCCCAGATCCTTGGCGGGAGCTCGTCATCCGCGTCCTACTCCACCAATTGCGGTGGTAACGGCGCCACGGGGTTGTCGGCCACGTTCCCTCTATGCGGTATCTTCGGAATCGGCCTCTCGACAGCCAATATTTCGATTGCCGGAGCCACCAGCGTAACCGCGTCGATTATCGGAATCACCTCCAGCAATAATTGGGTGGCGGTTACCATCCCGGGAACAACGACCGTGGGTATTGAGAACCAAGATCTCAGCGGCGGCACAATCGCCTACATCGCGCCCCAGTCAAGCGCAGCGAATACGATCGGAGCCGGGCTGGTCGCCAACGGCACTACGGCGACCTATACAACAGACGTTGCGCCTGCAACCAATTTGCTGAAGCCGGCTGCGGTCGGTACTGCCGGGGATGGTGTCGGCTCGTTTGTCGGCATCTTGAGTGCAAGTACCCAGTTTCAGTTCTTGGTGAACTTCTCTGGGACCATCGCGTCCGGCACCACCGCCAACTTGACGCTCGATACAATTTCGGCCCGCATCAACGCAACAACCGGTGCCCAACAGTCCAAAACCTTGAACAACCAGTTCACCGTGAGTGGAATTGCCGGTACTTCTGTGGCAACTCCAGAGCCTTCTTCTGCGCTGCTCCTTCTCGGTGGCTCGCTGGCCGCGTTCGGTGCCCGTCGGTACCGGAACTCCAAGCGCGTGTAACCTCCATAGGTCTGGTTTGTAACGAGGCCCGCCCGGTTCACGCCGGGCGGGCCTTTCCGCGTCCAAGGCACTGTTTGCAGCCAGGATTTCGAGGTAGTGTTTGAAGCTTTGCTCCGTCCCATTTCCGATCACCTTTCCCCCGTCGGAAATACTGCCTAAAACCAGACCGGGGTGGCTCGACCTTTGTATGAGGTACTGGTACGGCAGCTTCAAATAGAGACTATATTTGCCCCTCCGCAAGTGTTAGCATCAACGATGTCGGACACGTTTAGGACCCTTTGACGGGCGCATCATTTTGGGAATCAGAATCAATTCCTCCGATAACGATTCTGGAAAGATGTTCCCGCCGACGAGAGAACCATACGCACCAAAAGGAAAGAAACTTGACTAAGATGACACGGAACTTTGCGGCGCTCACCCTCCCCGCCGCCGCCCTGCTACTGGCCACCTTTGGCACCACGACCGCGTCCGCCCAATGCCTGACTTGCGTCAATGCGGTCACGGTGCCGAGCGGAAATGTGCTACTGGGCTCGGCCCTAATCAATTTCAACGCATCGACCGATTTGGCCAATACTGGCAACGGTTATTTCACGATTAACCCGCAAGGCGTTGCCGCAGGCACCACCATCACCAATCAAGCCTACGCCGCTTGGTGCGGAGCTTGGCACAATTCGACGCTGCAGCAGCTCACCGCGCCGGGTGCGGCGATGTACAACACCTATTCCAGCTCGTTCCCGTCCGGTTACAACCCGATTGTTTCCGGCAACACCATGAATATGGTGAACTGGGTGCTCAACAACAAGCAGGGTACGGTCCAGGATGTGCAGGACGCCATCTGGCTGATCATGACCGGCAACACGGACACACCCGCCTCCACGACGGCGCAAGCCATGGCGACCGCGGCTGCTGCGCAGAAGAGCTACATCCCGAACGCGGGCGGCGTCTTGGCCGTTCTGTATGCTTTCGGCCCCAACCCCCTCGCGAAAGACATCACGACTGCCGCAGGTCAACTCCAGAACGTACTGCTTGAGGTTCCGGTTCCGACCGTCACCCAGCAGGGTGGCTGCACCACCTGCGTCAGCAGCATCACGCTGCCGACCGGTGGCGTAACGGCCCCCGGCTCCCTGATCAACTTCAACGCCAGCACCGACGATGCCAAGGCCACCGGCAACGGCTACTTCACCACCACCCTCCAGGGTGTCGGCACCGGCTTCAGTGTCGCCAACCAAGCCTACGCAGCCTGGTGCGGAGCGTGGTACAACTCCACACTGCAGCAGCTGACCAGCGCGGCACCTCTCTATTCGACCTACGCCTCGAATTTCGCGTCGCTCTACAGCCCGATTGTTCCCGGCAACACTTGGAACATGGTGAACTACATCCTGAACAACAAGCAAGGCACGGTGCAGGATGTGCAGGACGCGATCTGGCTGATTATCACTGGCCAGACCGGCGGCACCCCGTCCGCCACCGCGACAGCCTTGGCCGCCTCCGCGAAGGCCAATCCGGCGTATTGCCCGCCAGCAGGCGGCGTCATCGGCATCTACTACGCCTTCAGCGCTTCCCCGATCGCGGCGAACGCGACTGCGGGTGCCACCCAGTTGCAAAACCTGATCTTGGAAGTCATGTGCCCGACCACTGGCGGCCAGGGCGGCGGCGGGACTGGTACCCCGAGCCTCTCGATGACCAAGTCGGCCTACCCGACCAAGGTCAACCCGTTCCAAAAGGTCACCTACACCTACGTTGTGAAGAATACCGGCACCGTTGCCCTGACCGGCATCGTTGTGACTGACGACAACGCCACCCCGACCGTCGCCAAAGACGACTTTACGGTTGGCACCATCGCCAGCCTCGCCCCCGGCGCATCCGCAACCCTCACGGCGACCATCTATCCGCCGGTGAAGGAATCGGCCAAGCAAACCGACGACTGGGGAATCAATTGGAACTGGAATGGCTGGGGCGGCAATGACCGCGACGACGATGATCACGACGACAATCTGCCCGGCGGAACTTTGACCTGCAAGGACGCTGGCAATGGCAAGCTGCAGTTTGAGTACCACGAAGACAAGCAGCTGACCGACAACAGCTTCGGAAGCAGCTCCAGCTCCGACTGGGGCTGGAGAGGCCACAAGTTCGCGGACGTGGCCAGCAACGATTCGGCGGACTTCCAAGTCCTCGACAAGTCCGGCAACGTGAAGCTCGGCTTCCGTTGCGACTATGTCAGCCCGACCTCGAAGTTCCGGTCCGGCTACGGTACACTCGGCGTCACGGGCGGCGGCGGCGGTGTCTACACCGGCGACAAGACCAAGGTGCTGTCTGTCGAGACCAGCCTCTCCCGCAACTTGAACCGCCAGTCCAAGTACCACACGGCGACCACGAATTCGCCCTCCACCAGCGCGAAGGATGGGGATTTCGGCCACGGCTACAAGGTCACGGTTGATACTTCGGTCTGCGGCAGCAACGGCTTTGGCGGCGTGAAAATCCCCGTCATCCACAACTACCCGTCCAAGTGGTATGGTTGCGACGCTCGTGAACTGCACCCGACCAGCTCGGTTGCCACCAACACCGCCACGGCGACGGTGAAGGTTGGAACCACGGTTCTCAAGGCCACTGCGAAGGCTTCGGTCACCATCGATGCCTCCAAGGCTGGCTGGAAGGATTGCGGCAAGTACTAAACTTTCGGGTTCTCCGAATGACAAAGGGGGAGGCTTCGGCCTCCCCCTTTTTCTATTTACCCGAGCCCTTGGTCAGTTCCCGGATCAGCTTCGTCTCCTCGGCTTGGTACGGTTGGCCGTCGGTGCGGAAGACCTCGTGGAACCAGACGGCGGGTTCGCGGTCCACATACGGCTGCCGCCACGAATCCCAGGGCAGGTAGGTCTGGGTGCGGCCGGCCACGAAGCCCCAGTTGATCGCTGCGACCTTGTGCTTTTTAGCAATCGGAAGGGAGCCTTGGAAGGTGCTCCCGTTGCCGCGCGCCATGTATTCGGTGCACAGGACCGACCGGCCTTGGCGGAGCAGCCAGCCGATGCGCTTTTCGAATTCCTCGGGCTTGTCGTAGCTGTGGAAGGAAACGACGTCGGAGAGGTCGATCTGCATCCTTCCCGTTTCGCCCAGAGCCTCATGGGACGACCAGTCCCCGTGCCAGACACCGCTGGTGAGTGGTTGGGAGGCCTTTGCCTCGCGCGCCCACGCAAATGCCTTGGGGAGGAGGCGGAGCATCAGCGCGACCTTGTCCTTGGGCTCGCGGGCACCGTAGCTGGAGGTGTTCAAGTTGTCGGGCTCGTTCCAGATGTCCCATGCCAGAATTCGCTTGTCCTTGGCGAAGGCACCCACTACACCCTTCACGTAGGCCTTGAGGCGGGGTTCCTGGGCCGGGTCCTTGAGCGCGGCCATGCCCGGACCCTGGACCCAGCCGGAATTGTGGACGCCGGGGGTCGGTGCATGTTGCTTGCCTAGTTTGGGTTCCGGATCCCAACAGGAATCGAAGAGGACAAGCATCGGACGGATGTGGTGCCGGGCGGCGATGGCGAGGAAATCATCAATACGCTTGCGGAAGCCGGAGGCGTCCTGCTGCCACGGGAGGTCGTGGAGGAAAACCCGCATGGTGTTCATGCCGAGCGATTCGGCCCAGCCTAGTTCCAAATCTATGCGCTTGGGGTCGAAGGTCTCGGCCTGCCACATTTCCAGTTGGTTGATGGCGTTGGCCGGGATGTAGTTGGAGCCCACCAGCCACGGCTGTTTCTTGTACCAGGCGTTGGCCTTTTCGGCGGACCAGCGGGTGGTGTTGGCGGCAGCAGCGAAGGGCGCTGCTAGCGGGATCAAGGGGCTAAGTAGAACGGTTCGACGCAGCATTTGGAACCATCTTATGCTCCGCTCCGCCACCAACTGAAAAGGGCCCGGCTGCCTCTCGGCAACCGGGCCCTTTCGGAGCGGCACGTACTATGCGGCGTAACGGGCGTTGACTTCGGCCCAGTTGACGATGCTCCAGAATGCGCCGATGTAGTCCGGGCGGCGGTTCTGGTAGTTCAGGTAGTAGGCGTGCTCCCAAACGTCGAGGCCGAGCAGGATGGTCTTGCCTTCCATGAACGGGTTGTCCTGGTTGGGGGTGGAGGTGACTTCCAACTTGCCGTTGTTTTTCACCAGCCATGCCCAGCCGGAGCCGAAGCGGGTGGTGGCGGCGGCGTTGAACTTGGCCTTGAATTCGTCGAAGCTGCCGAAAGTGGCCGCGATGTCCGCTGCCAGGGCTTCCGACGGTGCGCCGGATTCAGCGGCGGGTGCCAGCATGGTCCAGAACGCGGAGTGGTTCATATGGCCGCCGCCATTGTTGCGGACTGCGGTCTTGATGGCGTCCGGAACGATGGCGAGGTTGTCGGCCAGCAGTTCCTCCAGCGACTTGTCGGCCAGTTCGGGAGCCGAGTTCAAGGCGTTGTTGAGGTTCGTGACATAGGCGTTGTGGTGCTTGCCGTGGTGGATCTCCATCGTTTTGGTATCGATGAAGGGCTCCAGGGCGCTGTGCGCGTAGGGGAGGGCGGGGAGTGTGAATGCCATGTTGTTCTTCTTAATTGTAGTCGTTTAGAATCCGCGTTGCTGTTCGAAGGCGCGGGCGAGGCGGAACATCCGCTCCTCCTGGAAGTGCCCGCAAAGAATTTGGAGCCCCACCGGGAGTCCCTCGGACGTATTTCCGCAGGGGACGCTCATACAGGGGATGCCGGCGAGGCTGCCAGTGATTGTGTAGATGTCGGAAAGGTACATGGCGACCGGATCGTCCACCTTTTCGCCGATCTTGAAGGCGGGGAAGGGGGACACCGGGGCCACGATGGCGTCTACTTCCGAAAACGCCTGGGTGAAGTCGCGCGTGATCATGGCACGGACCTGCTGGGCTTTCTTGTAGTAGGCGTCGTAGTAGCCGTGGCTCAGCACGTAGGTGCCGAGCATGATGCGGCGTTTGACTTCCGGCCCGAAGAACTCGCCGCGGGTGTTGGCGTACATGTCGTGCAGGGTGGATGCGTTGGCGGAGCGCGCGGTGTAGCGGACGCCGTCGTAACGCGCAAGATTGGCCGAGGCTTCCGCCGTGCAGACGATGTAGTAGGTGGCGATGGCGTATTCGGTGTTTGGAAGACTGATGTCGCGGACGTCGCAGCCGAGAGTCCGCAAGGCCGCGATCGATTCGTGGATGCGGTCGGCCGTGTCGCCTGTGGCCTGCTTCATGTATTCCACGGGCACGCCGATTTTCATGCCGCGCACGTCCGTGTTCCGCAGTGCCGCCAGGTAGTCGGGCACGGCAACAGGTGCGGATGTTGCGTCCATCCGGTCCTGTCCGGCGATGACTTGGAGCAGGGCGGCGGCGTCGGAAACATTGTTTGCAAAGGGGCCGATGTGGTCGAGCGAGCTTGCAAACGCGACGAGGCCGTAGCGCGAAACGCGGCCATAGGTAGGGGTAACGCCGACGATGCCGCAGAAGGATGCAGGTTGACGGACGGAACCACCGGTGTCCGATCCAAGCGAAACGGGAACCGAGCCCTGCGCGACCGCTGCGGCCGAGCCGCCGCTCGAACCGCCCGGGACGCGCTCCAGATCCACCGGATTCCGGACAACCCCGAACGCGCTGTTCTCGTTCGACGATCCCATGGCGAACTCGTCGCACTTGACTTTACCGAGGATCATGCCGCCAGCGGATTCCAACCGTTCAATGGCGGTGGCGTCGTAGGGCGGGATGTAGTTTTCCAGCATCCGCGAGCCGCACGTCGTCTTCAGACCCTTGGTGACGATCACGTCCTTGACGGCTACGGGAATGCCTGCGAGCGGGCCCAGTTCTGTTCCGGCGGCGATTTGCGCGTCCACACGCTCAGCTACGGCGAGCGCCCGCTCCGGGGAAAATGTGAGGAATGCGTTGGTGGCGGGGTTTTGGCGTTCGGCGTCGGCGATGGCCTCGCGGGCGAGTTCGGCGGCGGTGAATTGGCGCGACCGGAGTCCAGCCTGGATTTCGGCAATGGTTTTGGCGATGCTCATCTTTGTCCCCTGATCTTTGCTCCGCTCACTTTTCGATAACCCTCGGCACCTTGTAGTAGCCACCGGAGGTGATGGTGGCGTTGGCAACGGCCAAGTCGCTTCCGAGCGGCTCGCGCTCGACATCGGCGCGTAGGGATGCTGTTTCGTCCGCATCTTCGAAAAGAACTTGGGACATGGGGGCGATGCCGGAGGTGTCGACCTTCGAAAGGACGTCCATTTGACCGAGGATTCCGGCAAGATCGTGTGCCATCCGAGTCATCTCGTCGGCTGATAGGGTGAGGTTGGCCAGGTTGGCGACGTATCGGACGTCTTTTTCAGTCAGCATCTTGAACCTCCATTGTCGCAACTGGAGTTGTGGGGAGAGCGCTAGGCTGTTTGGCGCCGTCGGGAATTGCGGTAGATGCGGCGCATGCCCACGTCCTCAATGTCGAGGGCCTCGTCGCGCGGTACGCCGGGCAGCGCTATTTCGCGCTGGGGTTCGCGGCGGGGGGGCATAACTCGGAACTCCAAGTGCCCGACGATTCCCGGGCCGATCGCCTTCTCCAAATTGTGCAGGATTTGCCCGCGCAGGCTCCAGAGGTTGTCGCGCCAAAGCTCGTCGTCGACTTCGACCACCAAGCGGTCGCGCACCAGCTTTTGGGCGCGGGTGACCTTGGCCAAGCGGGCACCAACTGCCTTCTTCCACGCGGCGCAAGCCAGGCGGTCGCGGCCGATCAGGTCTCCGCCGGAACCGCCGGAGACGAAATGTGCTGCGAGGATGCGGCTGGCTGGTTCCATGGAACGAACGTACGGGCGGGTCCGTATCGGACGCTAACGATCATAGCAAAACTTCCCCGGCGGGAGTAATAAACTGGGAGGTGCGATGTCGACAGTGCCTCTACCGTTCGTTTCGATCGATCAATACCTGAAGGCGGAACGTGGAGCCGAGTTCCGCAGCGAATACGCCGACGGCCAGATGTTTGCCATGTCCGGGGGCACCTTGAACCATGCCCGTATCGTACGGAACTTGATTCAGGAGGTGGGTGGCCAGTTGAAGGGCCGGGATTGCGAGGTTGCCGCCAATGATCTGCGCCTGTTCATCTCGCGCTTCCGCCAGTTCACCTACCCCGATCTTGTGATCTTTTGCGGTGTTCCGCGCTTTCTCGACGACCGGCGGGACACGATCACGGATGCCACGGCGATCATCGAAGTCCTCTCCCCTTCCACGAAGAACTACGACCGCAGCGCAAAGTTCGATCTCTACCGCTCCTTGCCATCGTTTGAGGAATACCTCCTTGTGGCGCAGGACTCGGTCAACGCGGAACTTTTGGTGCGGCAGTCGGACGGCACCTGGATTTTGCGCGAGTTCACCTCCGGGGACGACTGGATCGAGCTGAAGTCCGTCGGATGCCGCCTTCGGCTAGACTCGCTTTACGACCGCGTGGAGTTCTAGAGCGCTCGTGCTATCGTCAGCGAATGGTCAAAATGCTTCCGCTCCTTTTCGTGGCGGGCGCCCTCGTCGCCGCTTCTCCCCAGCAAGTTCCCCCGTCCAAGATTGTTGATACCTACCGGGAGCCCTCCCGCAAACTGATTGCCGCAGCCCTTGCGGACCAGGAAGGACTCCAACGTCTGCAGTACCTTTGCGACCGCATCGGGAACCGCGTGAGTGGTTCCGAATCGTTGGAACGCGCGATCGAATGGGCCGCTGGCGAGATGAGGAAGGCTGGACTCGAAAATGTGCAGACACCGCCGGTGATGGTCCCGAAGTGGGTCCGGGGCAGGGAATCGGCCACCTTGGTTGCACCGGTGCAGAAGCCACTGGCGATGCTGGGCCTGGGGATGAGCGTGGGTACACCCGCTGCCGGTATCACTGCGGATGTCATCGCAGTGAATAGTTTTGAGCAGTTGGCGGCTCTGGGCAAAGACAAGGTTGCAGGCAAGATCATACTGTTCAATCCGACTTGGGAGGGCTACGGCCAGACCGTGATGTACCGCAGTTCCGGCGCTTCACGTGCGGCGCAGCTGGGTGCGGCTGCGGTTTTGGTGCGTTCGATGACCGGTACCAGCCTGCAAACGCCACATACGGGGGCGCTGGCCTATACCGATGATGCCCCCAAGATCCCGGCTGCGGCGGTCAGCGTCGAGGATGCGGCTATGATCGAGCGTCTGGTGAAAGGCGGTACGCCGGTGCGCGTCCGCTTGGCGATGGAAGCGCACCAGGATGCTGATGCTCCCTCGCACAACGTGATGGGCGAAATCCGGGGCAGCGAGAAGCCGGAGGAGGTGGTCGTGCTGGGCGGCCACATCGATTCCTGGGATATCGGCCAGGGCGCAAATGATGATGGCAGCGGCATAATGGCTACCTTCCAAGCTGTCGCGCTGATCAAGAAGCTGGGCTTGAAGCCCCGCCGCACCATCCGGGTGGTGTTCTGGGTGAACGAGGAAAATGGCGGGGCTGGCGGCCGTGCGTACCGCGAAATGGTTGGCGATGCCGTAAAGAACCACGTCGCAGCAATTGAGATGGATGGCGGTGCGGAAAAGCCCTTGGGTTTCGGATTTGGCGGGGGCGGCGAGGGCGGCGGGCTCACTCGGCGCCAAGCTCCGGGGGCGGCTTCGGCGGCAGCGCCGCGGCAAACTGCAACGTCAGCGGCGTCGATGGCGCGCGCGGTGGAAATCGGAAAATTGTTGGAGGAAATCGAGGCAGGGCAGATGCGACCGGGCGGCGGAGGTTCCGATATCAGTCCGCTGCTGGCTGTCGGCGTGCCGGGGTTTGGTGTCCAAACTGTTGGCACGCACTATTTCGATTGGCACCACACCAATGCGGATAGCTTCGACAAGATTGTTCCGCACGAATTCCAGCTCAACGTGGCCTCGTTGGCGGTTCTGAGCTATGTACTGGCGGATATGCCGGAGCGGATTGGCGATTTGAAGTAGGGCGGGGTTAGGAACGCCGGAGCGCGTCGGCCAGAAGCGCTCCGGTGGACTCGAATTGCAGCTTGTCCACCTTTCGCTTACACGAAAAGCATCGGTAAGTGTGGCGGCGCAGACATGCCACGAAGAAGCTGAGGATCGTGCGCTTGCGTGTTTCCGTCAATTTTCCGTTGCAGTCGGGGCAGAGCATGGACAAACTCTCCAGATAGGTACTAGTACCTATCGAATGGTAGCACAATCTTCCGTCATCATCAAGAAATCTTTACATGGTTTCCTGCGAAAAATGCTATTCTGGACGCGGCAGGTTTTCCGTCTAAGCTTGGCCTGTGCAACTTGCGCCACGTCGGCTCGAATCCATTCCAGAGGAGTCTTCCGATGCAGAGGTTTTTGACCGCCATTCTGGCGTTTTGCGGGGTCTTGGTCGCCGCCTCGCCTGAAAAAGGTACTGAAATTGTTTGGGACAAGTTCGGCGTAGCTCATGTCTACGCAAAATCCACACCGGACCTTTTCTATGGTTACGGATATGCCCAGGCACAGAGCCACGCCAATCTCCTTCTCCATCTGTATGGCGAATCTCGCGGGCGTGCGGCGGAGTACTTTGGCCCGGCGAATCTGGAAGGGGACAAGTGGGTCTGGACCAACTCCGTGCCGCAGCGCTCGGAGTCTTGGCTCCAGCGGCAGACGCCCGAATTCCGCAGCTACCTGGAGGCTTTCGCCAAAGGCATCAATGACTACTCGGCGAAGCACCCCGAGGCCCTTTCGGCCGAATCCAAACGAGTCCTGCCGGTTTCGGCGCTCGACCCGATCCAGCACGTCCACCGGATTGTGCAGTATACGTACATAGCGTCGCAGCGTCTGGCCGGTGCGGGCCCGCCGGTAACTGTCGCCAGCCTGCTGGAGACGCCGGAAGCGGTTGGGTCGAACGGCTGGGCCGTTGCTCCGGGCCATACGGCGAACGGCAAGAGTTTGCTCCTTGGAAATCCGCATCTTGGCTGGGGCGGCTGGCAGACCTATTACGAAATCCAGCTTACGGCACCAGGTATCAGCTTGTACGGGGCCAGCCAAGTCGGGTTTCCGGTACTGCGTTTTGTCTTCAGCGAGTATGGGGGGTTCAACCAGACCGTCAACAATCTGGACGCCGTGGACCTCTACAAGATCGTCAAGCAGGGGGATGGTTACCTGTACGACGGCAAGGTTCTGCCGTTCGAGCACGCCAGCCACGAATTGAAGATCCGGCAATCGGACGGTACCTTGAAGTCGGAAACGCTGCCGATTACCAGCACGATCCATGGCCCCATCATCAAGCAGCAGGACGGGGCACCAATTGCCATGCGTGTGGCCGCCCTCGACAAGCCGTTTTTGCTGGAGCAGTACTGGCAAATGGCGACGGCCCACAACTTTCAGGAGTTCGAGAAGGCGGTGTCACGCCTCGAAGTGCCGTGTTTCAATATCATCTACGCCGACCGCGACGGCCACATCGAGTATCTTTTGAACGGAACCGTACCCAGACGAAAGAAGGGCGACCTACGCTTCTGGGCTGGGGTCGTTCCCGGCGATACCTCGGAAACGTTTTGGGACAGCTACCTGTCTTATGCCGAGCTGCCCAAGTCGATCGATCCGCCGTCCGGCTATGTCCAGAACACGAACGATCCACCTTGGAACGCCTCCTGGCCCACATCGCTCGATCCCGAAAAATATGCGCCCTACATCGCTCCAAGGACCATTTCGTTCCGAGCCGAACGTTCCCTGCGGATGCTGTACGAAAATCCGAAGGTAAGCTACGAAGATTTCATCGCTCTGAAGCACTCGACACGGGCCGAGATGGCTGACCGGATTCTGCCGGACCTGGTGGAGGCGGCGAACAAATTCGGTACGCCGTTGGCGAAACAAGCTGCCGCGGTCCTGCAGAAATGGGATCGTCAGGCCGAGGCCGATAGCCGGGGTG
>CAIYDY010000390.1 GCA_903925015.1 uncultured Acidobacteriia bacterium | reverse complement strand
GTTTCAGTCCCCTTCAGATCGGGGAGGGCCTTTCAAGACGGTCAATGTGTCTGGCACTACTGTAACCCGTACGTTTCAGTCCCCTTCAGATCGGGGAGGGCCTTTCAAGGCGACACGTCGGGGGAAATTTGGCACGGGGGATTATTGCGTTTCAGTCCCCTTCAGATCGGGGAGGGCCTTTCAAGAGCTCCAGAACCGGTTGAAAAATAAGGCGTTTTGCATGCCCGATTGGTGCCGGTTCCGGTGGATCGCCAAACTGTGGTGAACAGCTGGCGATCTGAGACAATCCTAGCTTATATGGATGGCCGGTGTCACCAGACATCGGCACAAAAGTTCGCATATTCGCATTCGACGCATCGAGCGCGGATTGCCGTGGGTCCAGGTATCTCCTCGCGCTCCTTCATCCGACGCACTTCGGCGACGATATGACGCACTTGGCTTCTCATCTCATCCGTGATTTCAACCGGGAACACCCGGTTGTCCGGTATGCGAAACAGAAAGGTCCGGTCCACCCGCAGGCCAAGAGCCGCCTCCACGAGGAGTGCATATCCCGTCAGCTGCATTCTCTGGTTCTCGCCGACGTCGCCGGAGGTGAGCTTGAAGTCGACGACGGACGCGAAGGTTTCACCCCTGAGTAGGAGGTCCAGCTTTCCCGAAAGGCCCAGCGACTCGTCCTGCAGCCAAACATTGAACTCGCGGGTGGCACCCTCGAGCCCGTATTGGCGCAGGGTGCGGCGCATTTCGAGGACCTCGATCATCTCCTGCGCGTGCAGGCCCTCGCGCATTTTGAAGGTCATCTGTCCCGCGCCCGGCATGAATTGGTGGAAGTATACGACGCGCGGGCAGTAGGTCCACTGTCGCAGCTCGGTTACGGGCAGAAGTTCCATCATTCCCCTTGCTTCATTCCCCTTGTCATCATTCGCCTTGCTTTATTCCCCTTGCCTGAGGACGCGGAGCTTTGGCAACAGGTCCGCCGGGCGGGTTCCGTTGCCGGCCTTCAACGCATCGGCATCGCGACGGTATTGTTCGAGGACCCACATGTCGGCCAAGTCGGCCTCGCAGACGGGCAACAGGCGGATACGGGCGGATTCGTCGCCAATCTCGCCGCGCAGCTTGAGTGAGAGCTCCTGGCGGCGGTTGCGGTTGAGTTTGCCGAAGAATGCGCTGAACTGGATGCGTTGGAGTCCGTAGTCCAGACAGATTTCGGAGACGCGGGTGCGGATGCGGTCGTTTTCAATGTCGTACAACAAGATGACAGACACCTCGGGGCTGCCCTTGCCTACAAGGACTGGGCGAAGGACGCTGCTGTAGCGGTTTGTTCGTGCCATATGTGAGGTGCCGATCCGTTTCTTATGGAGCGCCCGAGCCTCGCCCGCCTACCATTGAAAGGCAAAGGGGCGGTATTCCCGGTGGCCGCGCATGGCGGCGGCGGCGAGGCGGGCCTGCATTTGGATGATGGAGCGGACTTCATGGTCCTTGCCCCTGTGGCGCTCGCGGGTGTTCAGTCGCAGGAGGACGCGGGCTGCGACCTCCTCCTTCGAGGCGGCGTCGAGCATGTCGTTGACCAGCCGGAGGCGACCGCCCTTGTTGAGCCATGTGAGGATCGCGCGGTCCACGACGGGTTGGCGGAACTCTTCGACGAGGTCGAGGACCATGGATGGCTTGCCGCTGCGGTCGACGTGCATGAAACCGGCGAAGGGTTCGAGGCCGGCGTTCATGGTGGCACCCCAGACGTGAGAGTAGAGGATCCCGTAGCCGTAGTTGAGGGCGGCGTTTACGGGGTCGGCAGGACCGGGCGGACGACGCCCATCGAAAGAGACCTCGTCGGGGAGCATGGTTTGGATTCGCTGCCAGTAGAGTCGGCCGCCGGTTCCTTCGAGGCCGAGGAGAACGGGGCGAACGGAATCGGCGGAATTGCCGGGGACTTGCAGGGCGGCCTTGCGCAATTGCCGGATGGCGGTGGCGGCCTTCTCGAGTTGCTCCCGGCGGAGTCCCTCCCGGCTCTTTCCGAAGTAGCGGAGGAGTTTTTCCTGGTTTCGGAGTTTGCCTGCGACGATCCAGCGGCAAAAGTCGGCCCCGCGCTCGGTGGCGGTGGCGGCCATTTGTTGGCGCCGGGTTTCGACTGTGGCGGTGAGCAGTGGTGAGGTGACGAGTGCGAGTGGTTTGCCGGAGGAGGCGATGATGGCCAAGCGGATGCCGCGGTTGCAGAGTTCCTCCAAAAGGTCGGAGGAAAAGCTGACGCCACGGGATGCGATGATGACTTCCTGGGCGCGCATGAAGGGGACTTGGGCGCAGATCTTGCCGGATTTGCGGACGACGATGCGTTCGGCCTTCTTGCCGACGTAGAGGCCGAAGCCGGAAACGAAGAGTTGGGCACCGCTTTCG
>CAIYDY010000389.1 GCA_903925015.1 uncultured Acidobacteriia bacterium | reverse complement strand
CTTCAACGTGGGTGCCTCCGGTTTGGCGGCAGTGAAGTCGAAGATTTCCTGCTGCACCTTGGGCTGTTCCTTGCGCGCCGCGGGCTTCTGCGGTGCGAATTTTCCGCTTGCCCTCAATTCGGCCATGGACAGGGTAGGTTGTGCGGCTGGCGCGACGGGTATGGCGGCAACGGCGGGTTCAACCGGAGCCACGATGGTGGCCCGTTCCTGGGCTTGCTTCTGGTATTGGTCGAACTGGATCAGTCTGCCCGGGCCGCGCGGTGCCCCAAGTTGAGCTGCCAGTTCCTTCGCCCGTGCTTCGGCGCGCGATTCCGATTCCGATTTCAGTGGCGGGAAAAATCCCTGGGCTGTCAGATCCTGCGTTTTATCCGGGTCGAAGACCGGCGCAAGGGCCAGCGCCCCTACATATCCGGCCGGAGCGGCGACCGCCGTGCCAGCCACGCGGCGTCCGCACCGCAAACACCGGTGGTCGTCCTCACCATTGCCGAAACCACAAAACTTGCACTGCATCTAAATCTCTTTCAAGCTCTTGGGTCCCCTGGTTGGGGCAGGGGCGGGTTCTCAAAATTGTTTAGAAAAACACCCCTACCTCTGAGTACCATACATATAGTGCCTTGTCACGCGAAAATTCTCACCTCGAAGTGTCCGGAGGCCCTGTTTTTATTGGTCGCCCTGCAAATACTGCGACCTGATTTATGCAGTGCGGCTGATCCCATCCCGGCGGTACAAAACCCTCCCGCCTCCCGTCCAGCAGATGCTCCTGCGGGCAATGCCGTGCCCGGCAATTTGAACGCCCGGAATTTTGTCCTAGATGCCGCGACAATCGAGCGCCCCGACTTTTCCGTCCGCGTCCCCCGGCCCGAAGCCCCCGCCCGGGGCGAGTACAACATCACAGCCGACAGCCAGGAGTCCGACAACGGGGTCTACCATCTCCGGGGCCACGTGATCGTTGAGCTCCATAATGCCACCTTCAAAGCGGACGCGGTGGATTTCGACGAGTCCAGCGGCGATTTCACAGGCCGAGGCCATGTCTATTACCGGAACTACGAGCAGAACGAGGTCATCTACTGCGATGCTGCCGAGTACAACACCGATACCGAGCACGGGACTTTCCACCATGTCCGCGGCTATGCCAAGACCAAGGTCGTTGCCCGCCCCGGCCTGCTGACGAACGCCCAACCGTTTTACTTCGAAGGTGACTCGGCCGACAAACTGGAGGACCGCTACATCCTGCACGACGGGTTTATCACCGATTGCACGATGCCGAACCCCTGGTGGACCATCCACAGCTCATCCTTTGACATCATTCCAAATGACCGTGCCGTCACCCGGAATGCTGTTTACCGGCTCCATAACATCCCGGCCTTTTTCTTTCCATATTTTCACAAATCGCTGAAGAAGGAGCCCCGGAAGAGCGGCTTCCTCACTCCCAATTTCGGCCACAGCAACACCCGCGGCTTCATGCTTGCCGGAGGCTACTACTGGGCGATTAGCCGGAGCTTGGACGCCACCTACATCATTCAGGATTTCAGTGCGCGCGGTTTCGCCCACCACATCGACTTTCGGGGCAAGCCAACGGCCAAGAGCGACTTCAACCTGATCTTCTACGGCGCACAGGACAAGGGCATCAAGCAGGGCAGCACGCTGGTCAAGGCTCCCGGTTTTAGCATTACCGGCAAGGGGAGGACCGAGTTCGGCAATGGCTGGGTGGCTCGGGGCAGCATCAACTTCATCAGTTCTCTGGCGTTCCGACAGCAGTTCTCGGAGTCCTTCAGTGAAGCCATCTTCTCTGAAAGCCACTCGGCTGGTCTTGTTAGCAAGAATTTTAGTTACTATGCTTTTGCCGTCTCGGCCTCCCGCAGCGAGAACTTCGAGGACGCAACTCCCGGAAACACAATTGTCATCCGCAAGCTCCCCGAGTTCGACTTCCAAGGCCGGGACCGCAAACTTTTCGCCAATCTTCCCGTTTGGTTCTCCTTCGGCTCCAGCCTGGGACTCTACCATCGTGTCCAGCCCCGGCCCGAAGGCCAGCCGCTCACCAATTTCTATGAAACCAGCCAGTTCAGCGCGCGGACCAGCCTGGACCCGACCGTTACCACCGCCCTGCACTGGCGCGGTTTCCACCTCGTTCCCAGCTTCACCTTGCACGAAGCGATCTACAGCCAGAGCTTCCAAAACAACACCGTCCGCAACACAGCCCTAACCCGCAGTGCGCCCGAGATCTCCTTCGATTTCATCCTGCCCACTATGGAGCGCGTCTTCAACCGGAAGACGTTCCTCGGCGACAAACTCAAGCATGCAATCGAGCCCCGCCTGCAGTACAAGCATGTTTCCGGCGTGTCCCGTTTCGCTGATACTCTCCGGTTCGACCCTGTGGATTTGCTGTCCAACACCAGCGAGATGGAAGTCGGCATCACCAACCGCATTTATGCCAAGCGAGGTGACAGCGTCCAGGAAGTTGTCACCTGGGAACTTTTCCAAAAGCGCTTCTTCGACCCGCTTTTCGGCGGTGCGGTTGTTCCCGGCCAGCGCAATGTCGTCCTGTCAGCGATCGACCTAACTGGATACAGTTTCCTCGACGGTGCCAGGAGTTATTCCCCAATCGTTTCGATCCTGCGTGGCAGCCCGCGCCCCGGTTTCGGCCTTACATGGGAAACGGACTACGATCCCTTGTTGAAGCGCTTCGTCAACAGCACTTTTTCCGCCGACATGCGGATCAACAAGTACTTCTTCTCGGCCGGCAGCGACCAAGTGCGCCCCAGTCCCCTCATCTCCCCGCCAGCCAACCAGTTCCGGTCGACCTTCGGATACGGCGACCCGAATCGCAAGGGAATCAACGCCGCCTTCTCAATGGTGTACGACTACCGCTTGGCGCGTTTGAACTACGGCGTCGCCCAAACGACGTACAACACCGATTGCTGCGGGTTGAGCTTCCAAGTCCGCCGATT
>CAIYDY010000388.1 GCA_903925015.1 uncultured Acidobacteriia bacterium | reverse complement strand
GCCGTAGATCGTGGCCCAACTGCCGGAAACAATCCCCGGCTGGCCCGACGCACTGTTGACGACGGACGTGATCACCGGAATCGTCGCCCGTGGTTCAAACTTCGATGCCTGCCCAGAAGCGGCGGCTGCAAGGACGAATCCCTGCAGCGCCGCCACACACACCAATTGTCTTGACAAGTTTTCGGCGACTCCCTACTTGCCGCTCGCCGCTTGGATCGCGGCCAGGACGGTTGCTGGAGTATACGGGATCTGCCGGATCCGCACGCCGATCGCATCGAAGATCGCGTTTCCGATCGCCGAAGCCGACAGCGTGATCGAGCATTCGCCCGCGCCGGTCTGCGAAACCTTCAGGTTGTTCAGCAGCACGGTCTTCAGCACCGGAACTCGTTCGCCCCAGTTGTAAACGGGGTAGGAGTTCCAGTCCGAAGTCGTGATGATGCCCGACTTCGCGTTCCACTTCACCTGTTCCTTCAGGCAGCGGCTCATGGCCTGCATGACCCCGCCCTCGGTTTGGTTGATCATTCCGTTGGGGTTGGAGATCGGGCCGCTTTCGATCGCCGTCACGAAACGGGTACAAGTCACTACACCCGTCGTCATGTCGACCGAAACTTCCGCAACCAACGCGCTGTAGCCGTTGTTGCCTTCATAGAGAACGCAGGAGATGCCGCGACCGGTCCTGACCTTGGCATTCGGAATGATGGAAACATTCGGAGACGGGCGCGAGACCCACGCGGCAGCGCTGGCCGCAGCGTTCACGACAGCAATCAACCGGGGGTCGCTCAAGTGCCGCAGCCGGTATTGAACCGGATCCTGGCCCAGGGATACTGCTATTTCATCCATGAAACATTCGTTTGCAAACGTGTTCTGCAAACGGGAGGGCGAACGCAGCGGTCCCGTAAAGAAGGGCGATGCGATCGTGCGCGTCAAAACCCGCTGGCTGGCCACAGTGCCCGTGCCTTGCGGCGGAGCGCCCGCAATCTGGCCTGTGATGTAACTGCACTGGCTGTTGCCGTTGTTGGAGAAGGTGGTGGGAACCTTCGCCGCAGCGGGAACCAAAGGGGGAGTCACAAAGCCGGCCAAAGCGCCGGAGACGATGTTGCCCGGAGTGGTCGCATTGGGGCGATTGCCCTTGGTCGCAGTCCACGAGTCGTATTGCCAAACCGTCAACTGGCCGCCCTTGTCCACGCCGGCCTTGAAGTTCACCACGTACGGCTGTCCGTAGCTTTCGCCCGCCGCCATTTCATCGCGGCGCGAGTAGACCACGCGGACCGGCTTGCCCACGGCCTGGGACATCAACGCCGCGTCATAGGAAACGCTGTCGTTGCCGTTCAGCCCGTAGCAACCCGAACCTTCCACATAAATGACACGCACGTTGGCGGGAGGGATGCCCAGAACCACAGCCACACTGTCGCGCTGCGGATAGACTCCCTGGGTGGGCGACCAGATCTTCGCTGTCGCAGTCTTGCCCGTACCGCCACGCACATCGGCCACCGCGCACGAACCCGCGATCGAGCCGTGCATCTGGTAGGGATGCACATACTGCGCACTGAAGGTCTTCGCCGCCGACGCCATTACGGCTTCGGTGTCGCCGGTGTCCACAACCATGGTGTCCGCCGACGGCTGCTGCGTCATCCACGTGTACAAACTGGCCTGGTCCGGCAGCGTTGCGCCAGACGACCAAGTCACGTCCAGCAACCCGGCGGCCTGAATCGCATGCCACTGCGTATCGGCAACTACGCCGACAAAATCCTTCACAACCACAACTTGAACCTTGCCGGGCAGTGACGCGACCGACCCCTGGTTCACGCTCATCACCTTCGCGCCGACGAACGGGGGCCGTACCACGCGACCGTGCAGCATACCGGGCAACCGGACATTGTGCACATAAGTGTGGGTACCAAGCGCCTTGGCCGGAATATCCATGCGCGGAACGGAGGTTCCGAGGACCGTGTACGTGGCCGGGTCCTTCAACGGGGCGTTGTTGTCAATCGCCAAGTTGAACCGCGCGCCCTTCACCAACTCGCCGTAGCTGATCGACTGGGTGGCATCCGATTTCACGGAAATCACGCCGTCCTTGATTACCAGCTGGTCCGGAGTGGTGTCAAACCACTGCGCCGCCAATTGCAGCAGCGCCTGCCGGGCCGTCGCCAAAGCCGAACGCAGCCCGGACGGACCGAATTCCGCGATGTGCGACTGGCTTCCGGAAGTCGTGCCTTGATCGGGGGTATATCCCGTATCGCAGTACACCAGCTTTACCTGGCTCAGCGGGACATAGAGTTCTTCGGCACCCAACTGCACTTGGACGGTTGAGAACCCTTGGCCGAACTCGCACTTTCCCGAGTAGATCGTGACGTCGCCATCGGAGCCGATGCTGACCCAGGAGTCTACCTTGCTGGCGTCCACCAAGCCGGTTACGTTGATCGGACTCTGCGCGTCCGCTTGGCTGGCGGCACCGAGGGCACTGAAACCGATCACAAGTCCACCCGCGGTCTTCACAAAATCGCGGCGGGAGGCACCGGATCTGGCCTTCTCCAGTTTCTTCAGCGCAACATGGGCGTCAGGAGTCATCTGGCTCCGCTTGAATGTGTCGAAGAGATTTCCCAGCTTCATTGTGTCTTCCCCTGTGCGTAGAGCGACAACGCATTCACCATCCGGCTGTGGGCGTGGCAGCGGCAGAGCAGCTGCGTCTGGCCGAGGGCATTCACGATCTGGTCCGGCGTCGCGCCTGGATTCTTGTCGATGAAGGCCTTGCCGTAGAGCATCGGCCCGCTAATGCAGTAGCCGCATTGCATCGCCTGTTGGGAGATGAACGCCTGCTGGAGCGGGTGCGGGTTGGCCGCAGTGCCCAAACCTTCGATGCTCAAAATCGAGTGGCCCGCGGAATCCGAGATGGCCGTGATGCAGGACTTGGTTGGTACGCCGTCGATCATGACGGTGCAGCAACCGCACTGCCCCAAGCCGCAGCCGAATTTCGGCCCGTTCAATTGCGCGTTTTCCTGAAGTATGTAAAGCAGTGGAGTGTTTGGATCATCCACGTTGACCGTAAGCGGTTTCCCGTTCACGGTGAGACTATATGCAGCCATCTGTAGGTCTGCCTCCTGTTCCGGCAAAGCGCCGGTAAAATCCCTGGTGCTCCCCAAGTCTATACCCGGAGACCGGGAGCGTCAACGGTCGCGGAAAATTTTTACAGTTTCTTTGCAACTCGAGCACTGGTAATATCGGCAATCGGGAGATCGCCCATTGCAAGACTTCGACAGCATTCTGAAGCAGCTGCTCCGGGATCCGGATGGACTGGCAGTCCGACACATCACGGGGCACCGGATTGTCTCTTGGCGCAACGTGGAGATGCCTGCTACCCGAAGCCTCCGGGCCGATTCCATCGGCAAAGACGAATTCGCCCAGTCCGTCCAGCTGGAATGCCAAACCCACAACGACCCGAAAATGGCCGTCCGTATGCTGAACTACGGGGCTTGGCTGCTGGCCGACGAAGGACAGTTTCCGCTCCAGTACGTTCTGTACATTGGATCGTCGCCGATGTCGATGCCGGATGCCTTCGCGGCCCACAGCATCCGCTTTTCCTACACGCTGGTCGATTTGAAAACACTGGACGGGGAACCACTCATGGCCAGTCACGATCTGGGCGATAATATACTTTCGGTGCTCATGCGGCTCCGCGACAAGCGCGAGGCCGCCCGGACAATCCTGGACCGCATCGGCGAGTTGGGTACCGCCGACCGCAGAGTCGCATACCGGCAACTGTTGACCTTGGCGGGACTTCGCCAGTTGGGGGAATTCGTCAAGGAGGAGGGAAAGAAAATGTTCGCGTTGGACGACTACTTGGAACATGATGTGTTCGGACCTCTGGTGCTCCAAGGTCTGGAACAAGGCCGCGAAGAGGGCCGACAGGAAGGCAGGCAGGAGGGCCGACAGGAAGGCCGACAGGAGGGCAGGCAGGAAGGCAGGCAGGAAGGTCGGCTGGAGGGCGAACGGGCTTCAGCGCTCGCGTTCCTGCACCTGATCCTGGAGCGACTCGGACCAGTTCCGGACGTCTTGGAACGCCGCTATGCAACCCTTGGCACGGCGGAACTCCGCGAAGAGAGCAAGCGCGCCCTCGGTGCCCAATCCATCGCAGAGCTGCTTCAGGCCTGATCCAAACAACCCGGAACCGGGCACATGTTATTCTCCTGGGAGATTGTCGTTCCGAAATCGGCAACTTGCGGGTCACTTCTAGACGTCTGAGAGAACAATGTCCAATCGAAAGAAATACTTAACCAACTTTGCCTTGGTGGCGTTGGCAGCGGCGCCAATCGTGATCCACGCCTATGAAACAGGCCCCGATCCCGCCAAGAGCGGCGCGCCCGGCGACAACCCGAATGGTTGCATTGAATCCGGATGCCACACCGGCACGG
>CAIYDY010000387.1 GCA_903925015.1 uncultured Acidobacteriia bacterium | reverse complement strand
GCCATCGCATTTTGCAGGTCGCCCAGTACTTTTTCCATACGCTCTTTGGCGCTGGATTCAATTTCGTTTACGGTGGTCATGTTGGTTTCTGTTTCCAGTCTAGGCCCAAAACTTACGACTAGGAAAGTGGGGGCCCGATAATCGTACCGACCGGTTCGCCGGTCGCCATCCGCATGATGTTGCCCGGCGTCAGTTGGTTGAAGACGAGAATGGGAAGCTTGTTGTCGCGGCACATCGCGATCGAAGTCGCGTCCATCACGGCGAGGGACTTGGTTAAAACCTCGGTGTAGGTGATGTGCTCGTACATAACAGCATCGTCAAACTTTTTCGGATCCTTGTCGTACACGCCATCGACCTTGGTGGCCTTGGCAATGACTTGCGCCTTGATTTCGAGCGCGCGGAGGCTGGCTGCCGTGTCTGTGGAGAAAAACGGGTTCGACGTGCCGGCAGCAAAAATCACCACCCGGCCTTTTTCCAAATGGCGGATCGCACGACGGCGGATGTAGGGCTCGGCCACCTGGTGCATCTCGATGGCGCTCATCACACGCGTGTGCTGGCCGATCTGCTCCAGTGCATCGCATAGGGCCAGGGAGTTGATGACGGTAGCCAGCATACCCATGTGGTCGCCAGTAACGCGGTCCATACTCTTGGCAGCCAGCGCAACGCCGCGGAAAATATTGCCACCGCCCACCACGACTCCAACCTGAACACCTTCGCGCGCGACCGCAGCGACTTCGTGAGCCAGCGCCTTCACCTTTTCGCCGTCGATGCCAAACGACTGTGGACCGGCCATGGCTTCGCCGCTGAGCTTCAAGAGGATGCGTTCGTATTTGGGCATTGAATCCAGTTTACGGCACAAAAAAAGGCGGACCCGAGGGTCCGCCTTTGGAGCGAACGATCAAGCCTGTTCGGAGTCACCGACCTTGTACCGGGTGAACCGGGAGATCGTGATGTTCTCGCCCAACTTGGCGATCTTCGCCTTCACCAACTGGTCGATCGTAACGGAATTTTCCTTCACGAAAGGCTGGTCGAGGAGGCAGACCTCCTCATAGAACTTCGCCATCCGGCCTTCAACAATCTTCTCGGCAACCTTTTCAGGCTTGCCTTCGTTGAGTGCGCGGGCCTTCTGGATGTCCTTTTCCTTGGCGAGGTCCTCGGGGGTCACGTCTTCGCGGCGGATGTAGCGGGGATCGGCTGCGGCGATGTGCATCGCGATGTCGCGGACCAATTCCTGGAAATCATCGGTACGTGCCACAAAGTCGGACTCGCAGTTGACTTCGACGAGTACACCCAACTGGGCCCCGGCGTGGATGTAGGTTGCGATGGTGCCCTGTTTGGTGGTGCGGCTGGACTTCTTGCTTGCCGAGGCGATTCCGCGCTTGCGGAGTACGACTTCGGCTTCCGCCAAGTCACCCTTCGCCTCGACGAGGGCGTTCTTGCATTCCATCATTCCAGCGCCGGTACGGTCCCGGAGCTGCTTCACTAGACTTGCGCTGATTTCGGCCATATGTTTCTATTATCGAATGCTGGGTTGGTTTTGAGGCTTGCGGCTGGACGAGCGAAGGCGCACCGTTATCCCGGCCGGCTGTGTCACAGCCAGCAACGGGAATGGTGCGCCGACACAACGACTAGCTGATGGTTTGAGTGGCTTCGGCAACCGGCTCGGCGGTTTCGGAACCGGGGCCCTTGCGGGTAGCAGCCGGGGAATCGTCAACCATCAGGCTTTCCTGCATGATTTGTTCGAGGTCCTTGGCGTCCACGTATTGGGTGTAGTCGGTGATATCCTCGACACCGGCTTCATCCGAGGCAACCTTCTCGGCGGTGAAGTCGTGTTCGGTGGCCAGTGCGCGGCCTTCAATCACGGCATCGGAGATCTTGCTGGTGAACAGGCGGATGGCGCGGAGCGCGTCATCGTTGCCGGGGATCACCCAATCCACTTCGTCGGGATCGCAATTGGTGTCGACGATGGCGACAACCGGGATTCCCAGACGGCGGGCTTCCTTGACCGCGATGGCTTCCTTGTTGGAGTCGATGATGAAGATCACGTCCGGCAGGCCGGGCATGTCCTTGATACCGGCCAAGTTGGAATCGAGCTGCTTGCGCTCGCGCTCCATCCGGACGATTTCCTTCTTCGGGCGTCCGCCGTAGCTGCCCTCCGCGTTCATCAACTCAAGCTCCTTGAGGCGCTTGATCGACTTCTGGACAGTCACCATGTTGGTGAGCAAACCGCCCAGCCAGCGTTGGTTGACGTAGTACATCTGGCAGCGGGTCGCTTCTTCCGCGACGGCTTCCTGCGCTTGGCGCTTGGTGCCCACAAACAGGACGTTCTTGCCCTGCGCGGCCATTTCAACTACATACCGTGCGGCATCCTTGAAGAGCTTCAGCGTCTTCTGGAGGTCGATGATGTAAATTCCGTTTCGTTCGCCAAAGATATATTCCTTCATCTTTGGATTCCAGCGCTTGGTCTGGTGCCCGAAGTGAACGCCTGCTTCGAGCAATTCTTTCATCGATATTGCTGGCAAAAAAACTCCTTGGTGTTGAGCCCTTCAGCCCCGATGTGCGCCCTAAGCGAGATTTGCACTGCGGGAGGGATGGGCGATTGCAGAGGGATTGGCGCGGAAACGCAAAGAATACGCACAAATCGAGAAAATGGGGTGCGGACCGTGAAGTCCGCACCCCCACCGCTGAAATCCAAGCAGCGCAATCCGGGGATTAGCGCTTGGAGAACTGGAAGCGCTTGCGCGCGCCCTTTTGACCGTACTTCTTGCGCTCCTTCTGGCGGGCGTCCCGTGTCAGGAAGCCGGCTTTCTTGAGGATCGGCCGCAACTCGGCGTTGAACTCGATCAGCGCGCGCGAAACACCCATCCGAATGGCTCCGGACTGGCCGTTCACACCGCCACCACTTGCGAGGATCAAAAGGTCGAACTTGTCCTGCATTTCGACCAAACGAAGGGGCTGCTGCGCCGGAAAGCGCGTCGCCTCGGTCGGGAAATAATTTTCAAACGCGCGACCGTTCACAGTGATCTTGCCGGATCCCGGCCGCAGGAAAATGCGGGCGACACTGGTCTTGCGACGGCCCGTGCCCAGATATTGCTCAATTTTCTTAAACGCCAACGTCCAATTCCTTCTTTCCTATGTCCTGCTGGGTCGCTATTTAGGCCACGGTCATCGCGGTCGGCTGCTGGGCGGCGTGCGGATGCTTGTCGTCCGCATACACCTTGAGCTTCCGGTACATCTGCTTGCCGAGCTTCGTCTTGGGCAACATGCCCTCGATGGCTTCCTCGATCATGCGGGCGGGGCGGGTCGCACGGACCTTGCGGGCCCCTGTCTCCACCAAGCCACCGGGAAAGCCCGTATAGCTCCGGTAAATTTTCTGGTCATCCTTGTTGCCGGTCAGCTTGACCTTTGCGGCATTGAGAATGATGACATGGTCGCCCGTATCGAGAAAGGGCGTCCAGATCGCTTTGTGCTTGCCCATCAGCAGGCGTGCCGCTTTCGCGGCAACCTTGCCCAGGACTACATCGTTGGCATCAATGACATGCCACTTTCTTTCGATTTCCGACAGTGTCGGAAAGACCGTACTCATGAAGACACCACTCCGTAAATGTTTGCGCTTACCAATATAGGCTATCGAAGGCGGCGCTAGATGTCAAATCGCCGAAAGACAATACTTCTCCCGACGCGCAAGGAAACGCGTGTGGGAGGAGCGCCTTCATGCAAAGGTGAGCGCCTTCTGCCTGGTCGGACCGCCCATTACGGGCGCACCAAGACCGTCTTCACTAGTATACAGGATTGTCATGCTGGACGCTATGCTGGATACATGGGTGACGGGTGGATTTCTCGTCGAAATGTGCTGGCCGCACTCACGGCGGTTTCCGGCTGGGCGCAACTCCCCAACACCGAGCCCGAATTCGTCTGCCCGATGGATCGCGATGTCCGTTCGAGCACTCCTGGAAAGTGCCCTCGCTGCGGGATGAAGCTGGTGGCAGGAATACCGGAGACCCGCGAATACTTCGTGGAAATGAAGCGGGACGGCCCGCGCCTCGCACTGCTGGTGAGGGACCCCTCGTCGGGCAAGCCCGTCCGCGATTTCGAGGTGATGCACGAGCGCATCTTCCACCTGTTCGTCATCAGCCAGGACTTGGAGGTCTTCGCGCACGTTCATCCCGAGTTTGACCCGGCCAGCGCCGAATTCCGGATCGAACTGCAGCTTCCCAAGCCCGGCATGTACCGGGTCCTGAGCGACTTCTACCCGCACGGAGGTGCTCCCCAGCTGATCGCTGGAACATTCATGGTGCCCGGTGTTGGCTTCCGCATTGCCACAGCCGCCCCACCACCGGACCTGCAGCCGAAAAGGGGCGAAAATATCGACGCGGAACTGCTGCTGGAACCCCAACGGCCGCTGGCCGGATTCAAGACCATCATGTTCTTCCGAGTGTCACCAGTGGATGGGCTGGAAGCCTACCTCGGGGCGATGGGGCACATGATGGCAGCCAGCGCCGATTTGATCGACATGATGCACCTGCATCCTGTTTACGTGACCGACGACCCGGGCACCGCTGCCAAACAGATCCAGTTCAACATCATATTTCCGCGTGAAGGAATGCACCGGGTCTGGGTGCAATTCCAACGTGCCGGCGTCGTAAACACGGTTGCTTTCAACGTACCCGTGGGAGCGCTGCGATGAGGGGAGTCCTTTTGCTGCTCGCCGTCCCACTATTCGGCCACGACGTTGTGACAACCAAAGTCACGTGGACGAAGGAAGTTTCGCGGCTGGTGGACCGGCGCTGCGCCACCTGCCACAACGGCAAGACAAGTTTCCCGTTGTTGGACTACGCGGCGGCCCGTCCCTGGGCAAAAGCCATCAAAGAGGAAACCGGCAACCGGCGGATGCCCCCGTGGCAGGCAGTGAAAGGCTTTGGGGAATTCCGCGACGATGCAGGCCTAACCCAAGAGGAAATCGAACTTCTCTCGGACTGGGTGGAGGGCGGAGCCCCGGAAGGCGACCCACAGTGGCTGTTGGAGAGAAAGCCCGCGACACGCAAGGCTGCGCCCCGGTTTGGGCACCGTTGGCGGGCGGAAACGGGTGGCAAAGTGGCCGCAATTAGACCCGACGGCTTCCGCCCGGGAGCCAGCGCGCAGGTCGTTGCCGAGCTGCCGGACGGCGGAATCGTACCATTGTTATGGATCTACCGATTTGATCCGAACTCTACGCGGACATACCAGTACCGGGTGCCGGTGGACCTTCCGGCCGGGACCGCAATCCGAGTCTCACCAGCCGAAGCCGGGTCCGTGACACTGTTCAGACGCTAGCACGCCCATGACATCTTCCCCGACCGACCACAGGACCGTCGCGCGCCTCTATTTTTTCCTTTCCTTGGGTGCCGTGCTGATCGGCGTGGTCCTTTCCCTGCTGATGCGGTTCCACTTGGTATATCCGCAGACGCCTGTAGCCTGGTTCGCTTCCATCTGGCCGACGAAAGCCTCCGGCGGAATCATGACGCCGGAACTGTACCTTTCAGTTCTGACGTTGCACGGCACGCTGATGGTGTTTTTCGTGCTCACGCTGGCCCCGCTGAACGCCTTCGGGAACCTAGTGGTTCCGGAACAGTTGGGCTGCGGGCGGATGGCGTTTCCGAAACTGAATCTTACCGCGTTTCTGGTCACCTTCTCGTCGTTCCTGATCCTGATCGCATCGTTTCTGGTGGCCGACGGCGGACCTCTTTCCGGCTGGACGGCTTATCCGCCCTTGTCCGCGCTAGGGGCAATCGCCGGGCCCGGCGAAGGCTTGGGGCAAACGCTGTGGTTTGTGGCGATTGCGGTGTTCTGCGTGGGCTCTACACTGGCTGCGATCAATGTGATCGCAACTGTGATTGACCTGCGCGAGCCCGGTGTGTCGATCTGGCAGATGCAGATCGCCTGCTGGAACTGGTTCATCACTTCGATCCTCGCGCTGGTGGTTTTTCCCGTGCTGCTGGCTGCAGGAATGCTGATCCTGCTGGACCGGGTCGCCGGGACGAGCTTCTTCGTGCCGGGCAACCTACTGATCGGGGACCACAAATCGCCACATTCGGGGGGCAGTCCGCTTCTGTGGCAGCACCTGTTCTGGTTCTTCGGACATCCGGAAGTCTACATCGCAATCCTGCCGGGAATGGGAATCGTATCGCACATCCTGTCCAAGTATTCGAAGCGGCCCGTTTTTGGGCAGCGGACGATGATGGCTGCAACAGTGGCGATTGCGCTGCTCGGAATGCTGGTGTGGGGACACCACATGTTCATCAGCGGAATCAGCCCCTACTCGGCGATTGCGTTCTCATTGATCACGATGACAATTGGGGCACCCTCGGCGGTGAAAACTCTGAACTGGATCGGAACGGTGTGGGGTGCCAGGCCGGAGTTAAACACGGCAATGCTGTTTTCCCTGGGATTCGTGTCGGTCTTCGTGACTGGCGGGCTTTCGGGGATTTTTCTCGGACAGCCACAAATCGACGCCTATTTCCACGACACCTACTTCGTGGTGGCGCACTTCCACATAGTGATGGGCGTGGCAGCGCTCTTCGCAATTTTCGCTGCAACGTTCGAGTGGTTTCCCCTACTTTGCGGCAGGCACATGAACGAAGTCTTGGGCAAGGCACACTTCTACCTAACGTTCGTATTTGCCTACACCACATTCATACCGATGCATTTTGTAGGCTTTGCAGGAAGTCCCAGGCGGTATGCGGACTTCACCGCGTTCGAGTTCCTGGCACCGCTGATGCCGATCCAGAAGTGGATCACACATTCGGCATTCACCTTGGCTGCAGTGCAGGTGCTGTTTCTGGCGAATTTGGGGTGGAGCTGGTGGCGCGGGAAGCGCGGGGGCTGAACGGCCTGGAATCTCGCCGGACCGTCCGTCGCCAAGAAGCTACGAAATCTTCGCGAACACACCGTCGAGGACGGCAATCGCCTCGTCCACATGCTCCTCGGTGATGATGTACGGCGGCAGGAATCGCAGGACTGTATCGTGCGTGCAATTCATCAGCAGCCCCGCAGCCATCGCCTGGTTGACGATCTCCTTGCCGGGAATCGTCAGCTCCGCGCCCACCATCAAGCCGTAACCGCGCACTTCCTTGATGAAGGAATATTTGGCTCCGAGACTCCGCAGCTGGCTGCGGAAGTAATCACCCACACGGGAAATTTGCGGCAGCAGCCCCTCCAAGATCTCAAAGAACTCAATCGCGACGCGCGCCGCCAAGGCGTTGCCGCCGAAAGTTGACCCGTGCATGCCGGGCCGGATTGAGGCTGCCGCACGCTCGTTCACCGCGATCACCCCGAGCGGGATGCCACAAGCGAGCGGTTTTGCAGCAGTCATGATGTCGGGCAGCACAACGGGATCGGCCAACTGGTAGCCGAAATATTTGCCTGTCCGCCCCACACCGCACTGGATTTCGTCGAAACAGAGCAGCGCGTCGAACTGGTCGGCCAGCTCGCGGGCCCGGCGGCAGAAAGCATCGCTGAGCGGCAGGACTCCACCCTCGCCCTGGATCCACTCGATGCAAATTCCAGCAGTGCGCTCGTTCACCGCAGCCTCGAGGGCCGCAATATCCTCCGCCGGAACAAATTTGACGCCCGGGATCAGTGGCTCGAAGTCCTTGCGATATTTCGGTTGGCCCGTGATGGAAAGCGCACCCAGGGAGCGTCCGTGGAACGAATTTTCCAACGACACGATTTCGTACTTGTCCGGGCTGCGGTCGTGGCCATGAGCCTTGATCATTTTCAGCGAGCCCTCGGTGGCCTCCGTTCCGGAATTGCAGAAGAAGACACGGTCAAGACCGCTGACTTCGGCGATCGTCTTCGCAAGCGGCCCTTGGAACTCGTTGTAGTAGAGGTTCGAGGTGTGGATCAGGCGCGCGGCCTGCTCGGCGATTACAGCAGTAATCCGGGGATGGTTCTGGCCCAGCGCGTTCACGCCGATTCCGGCGATGAAGTCCAAATAGCGCTTGCCGTCGACATCCCACATGTAGGGGCCGTCCCCGCGTTGCAGCACGAGGGGGTGGCGGCCATAATTCTGCAGGAGGTACTGCTTTTCCAGTTCGACAACGGACATAATTCGATGATAGCGAAGGGCTTAGTGAGCCGGAGATGCACCCGCGACAGATGCGGCGACATAGCTCAGCAGGTCTCCCCGTTCACGAGCCAGTTCGCGCATCCGGGCGAAGTTTCCGGCAGCATGGCAGAGTTGGATGGCACCTGGAACAGGCATGCCGTAGGGGGCATCCTCGAAGACGTGGTCAAGGACGGTTTGCAGTGCGTCGGCGGGGCGCTTGAGGGAAATGAAAAGCCGGGCGAGGGTCCGTCCAGGGGCATCGCCGACAATGTCTTGGTCCGATTCCGCCACTTGCTTGCGGAAATAGTCCACGTGGACTTCAACATCGTTGCCGCGGAGCGCCTCGACGTAGTGGCCGTACGCCGTGAACTGGTCTTCAAATGGTGGAATTCCGGCGGATTGAAACTGGGGGGAGAGGCGGCAGCCGTATTCGCACAGCTCGTGGAACACTGAGAGCGCGGCGGGGTCCGTGATCTCGACGCAATAGGGAACAACGGAAAGCAGATGGGATGTATCCACGTAGCAATCCCATTCGCCGAACAGCCAGTCGCGTCCCTCGACACGATCTGCGATGGTGGTACCGGGCCCCGGCTTCCCTTCCCTCGCCTCAATCGCGTAATCCATGCGCGAGAGAATTTCGGCATGGATGTGGCGGGCGAGGAGCGCGAGGCACGCCTCACGGTCCTTCTGGACTGCGGTCATCCCGAAAGCAGTGATGGCACGGCACATGCCATGCTTTTCCAGGATCAATTCCAGACCCTTGCGCGGATGGACACCCTCCTGGAACGCGATCGAAACAACACCTTCGGTGGCCTGTTCCGCATCCACAGCTGCAATCGCCTGCTCAATCGGGCCGGGCTCGGAGATCGCCCGGAAGTACGGCCATGCCCGCTCAATGTTTCCCGCCGCCAAGAAAAGGCGTCCGGTTTCGCGCGCGACGTCCACCACCCCGTCCTGATATGACTGGAGCGCGACGGACTCTGTTTGGACCAACGGAAGACCCAGATCAAACCGTTTCCTCATCAACCGGGCTTCAAACAACAGACCGTATTCGCCGGTCGCAAGATAGTGGCTGGCAAGGAAGTCGAGCGAGGCTGCGGCGTCGCCTCCGGACAGGACTTCGTCCAGAGCATCAAGCGGGAGCGATGGTACGGGGGAATCGGGCACGTCCCAAGAATAAACTACCCAGCCCCCCGGCAACTACTGGATCGTGCTGGAACCCGGCATCGCCATGTCGGTATCTACAATGTTCTTGTTGGTGTGCTTGTCGAGGTTGATGACGTAAGTGTCCGGGGAGTCGAGCAGCACGGGGGAGTGCGTCGCACAAACAATACGGAAACCACGCTGCTGTACAAGTTCCTGCAGCATCTTCAACATCCGGCGCTGATTCGAAACGGATAGTGCCATTTCCGGCTCGTCCAGCAGGAGCGTCGTGCCCGGCTCAAGCGAAGGAAAATTCTGCTGGAACATCGCCAGCATCACCTGCCCATGGCTGGCGGTCTGCAAAAACTCCAGCATCTGCGGTTGGTCTTGGAACAGATCCAGCTGCATGCGCGGATTGTGCTGTTCGGCGTCGAACAAGAACGTTTTGCCGGGAGGAACTCCGCGGCGGTCCAGTTTGTAGATATAGCCGTCCACAGTTTGGCCCTTCAGCGCGTAGCTGACCGAATGCAGCAGGGTGGACTTGCCGGAGCCATTCTCACCGGAAAACATGACGAGCGGGTGGGAGAGATCCACCACCATCGGCATGTGGAAGTTCAGGCTGGTAAAAATCGGGTGCGCGAGTATTTTCAGGAACATGTTCGGAAACCTTAAGCGGCGACGAGACCGGAACGGATCAAAAGCGCATCCGGATTCGGGTCGCGGCCCATAAATCGACGGTACAGCTCCGCCGGATCCTCGCTATTCCCCTTCGACAGGATATGTTCCCGGAATTCGCCTCCGACCTTGTCGGAGAAGATTCCCTCGTCGTGGAAGCGGGTGAACGCGTCGGCATCCAGAACCTCGGCCCATTTGTAGGAGTAATAGGCCGCGCCGTAGCCGACAGGGCTGGCGAAAAGGTGCGTGAAGCCGGCGATCATGGCATGGGTGTCGGGCAGCGTGGCGGGACTGAATCTTTGAATGATGGCTCGCGAATAAGCCACAACATCGCCATGCAGGACGGGGTCGTACTCGCGGTGCAACATCAGATCGGTGAAGCCGAAACCGAGCTGCCGCATTTGGTCGTTTGCGCCACGGTAGGTCTTGGCTCGCACCAACTTCTGGAACAATTCCTCCGGGATCGTCTCGCCAGTCACATAGTGCCTCGCAAGCAAGTCGAGCGCCGGCCGCTCCCAGCACCAGTTCTCCATGATCTGGCTGGGCAGTTCCACAAAATCCCATGCAACGGCAGTACCGGCCAAACTGCGGACCTCCACGCGGCTCAGCACATGGTGCAGCAAGTGGCCAAATTCATGGAACACGGTTTCGACTTCGCGGTGGGTGAGTAGCGCCGGTTTGTCGCCCACAGGAGGTGTCATGTTGCCGCAAACGCAGCCCAAATGGGGTTCCCAGCCGTTGGCAGTGTCCCAGCCAGTGATGAACGAGTCCATCCAAGCGCCGTCGCGCTTGGTTTCGCGCGGGAACCAATCGGCGTAGAAGCTGCCCAAGTGCAACCCCGAAGCGTCAAACACCTCGTAGAACTTCACATCCGGATGCCAGACGGGAACTCCGGAGCGTTCGACCACACGGATACCGTAAAGATGCTGGACGATATCGAACATGCCGGCCACAACCCGGTCGGCGGAGAAGTAGGGGCGTAGCTCCTCCTCGTCGAAGTCATAGAGCGCGCGGCGTTGCTTTTCCGCGTAATAAGCCACATCCCACGGTTCCAGCTTGAATCCGGCAAACGCTTCCAGCGCGGCGTTTTCACGCAGGTAAAATGGCTCTGTTTTTTCGCGGAGGCTTTCGAGGAAGGAAATCGCCTGTTGCCCTGTTTGGGCCATGCGGTCATGAAGAACGAAGTCGGCGAAGTCCTTGAAACCCAACAACCGTGCCTTCTCACGCCGAAGCTCCAGAATTCGGACGACCAGCGGGCGGTTATCCCGGTCCCGCGCAGTGGCCCGCGAGGTAAACGCGCGGTACATTTGCTCACGGATCGAGCGGTCATCCAAGTACGTTGAAACAGGGATGTAGCTGGGTGCCTGCAGCGTAAACCGCCAGCCCTGCAGTCCCTTGGATTCGGCGCTTTGGCGGGCTGCATCCCGTGCGCTCGGGGGCAATCCGGCAAGCTTGGATTCGTCAGTAACCACCAGTTCGAACGCATTGGTGGAATCGAGCACGTTTTCAGAAAACTTCGTGGTGACCTTCGACAGCTCCACGTCGATCTCGCTCAGCCGCGCCTTCCCTGCGTCATCCAAATCCGCACCGTGGTGCCGGAACGAGTCCATTGTCTTGGTGAGGAATCGCAGGCGGGGACCGGTCAACGATTTCGCGTCATCGGTCTCCGCGTACGCCTTCAACTGTTTCCAAAGGCCGGCATTGAGCGGAATTCCGGAGTAGAACGCACTGGCGAGAGGCTCGACTTGGTTCCACGCCGCCCGCAGTTCCGGGGATGTGCTGACCGATTCCAAATGCCGCACCACGTTCAGCGCATAATCCAAGGCATCGGTGGAGCGCTCCAATGCCAGAAGCGTGTTGGAATATGTCCGGGGACTGGGGTCCGCAACGATGGCGTCGATGTTGGCGGATGCCTCGGCCAGTGTGGCTGCAACTGCCGGTTCGACATGGCTAGGTTGGACACTGTCGAACGGAATTCTGAACTGAACCTGGAGAAGGGGGTTGTCGAACATTCGATGGGATTGGGTCGGGTTTCGCGCCGGAGATGCGGCTCTAGCCCTACTATAACCGATTTCGCCGCGCCATGTGCGCACGGATGTGGACAACGTCAACTCGCGCCACGCTGAAATGCGTTATATGCTTACCAAATGCGTTCGACGAACACCACCAAGATCGGTTTCGGCATGTTGGCCGTCCTGACACTTTCGGCCCCCTTGGCCCACCCCGCAGCCCCAATACGGGTGATGATTCTCGACGGGGAGAGTGGCGGTGCCTACCACAAGTGGCAGTTGGTGACGCCCGTGCTGAAGAAACAGCTGGAGGAGACCGGTCTTTTCCAAGTGGACGTGGCCACCGCGCCAAAAGCGGGAGGGGACTTCAGCGCCTTCAAACCCGAGTTCGGAAAATACCAAGTCGTGGTGTCGAACTACGACGCAGCAGAATGGCCTGCGGATTTGAAAACCTCCTTTGAAGCCTACGTGAAGGGCGGAGGCGGTCTGGTCACCGTTCACGCAGCGGACAATGCGTTTGGCACTTGGGCCGAGTACAACAAAATGATCGGTGTTGGCGGCTGGCGCGGGCGCGACGAAAAATCGGGTCCTCTCTGGTATTACAAGGACGGCAAGCTCAAGTCGGACGAGACACCCGGCAGGGCTGGACGCCACGGTCGGCGCACGCCTTACCAGATGGTCACGCGGAACGCCGCGCACCCAATCATGAAGGGACTGCCCTCGGCCTGGATGCACCAGGGCGACGAACTCTACAGCACCCTCCGGGGTCCGGGCGAGCACATGACCGTCCTGGCAACGGCCTTTTCCGACCCCGCCAATGCAGGAACGGGCAATGATGAGCCCATGCTCATGGTTCTTGACTATGACAAAGGCCGGGTGTTCCACACCGCGCTCGGCCACGATGTGAACGCACTGAGCTGCGTCGGATTCGTCACCACGTTCCAGCGTGGCGTCGAGTGGGCCGCAACCGGCAAAGTCACCCAGAAGGTTCCGGCGAATTTTCCCTCGGCCAATTCCGTAAGCTACCGGACGGACATCGCAGCCATGGATCCCGGCTACAAAAACGGATTGAATGGCTTGGATGCCCAGCCCGGCAATCCCAACAACGCCGGTCGGGGCCGCGGCGGCAACTAGAACCGGCAACCCGGTGGAGACCGGAATGTGCTCCAATATAGGCAGGTGCCGCAGGTGGCATTTTGACCCAACGCGGCCCGGGGGCCAACATGGTTTCCAATCGAATTCCGATCCTCCTAGTTTTCGCGGCCTTGGCCGCGCCCAACGCGATCTGCCAATTGGCGCCCCCCTCACGGGGCACGGTTGTCGATCCTGAAGCCACCAAAAAGCTGACTCCGGAACAGCGTGGGGATGTCTTCATGGCCCGGAAGCTATTCCGGGATGCCATCGAAGTCTACCAGTCCGGAGCCAAGGACTCGGCAGTTCTGGCAAACAAAATCGGCATCGCATACCACCAGTTGGGAGATTTCATCGCAGCCCGGCGGTACTACGAACGTGCCATGAAATTCGACAAGCACTACGCAGACGCCGTCAACAATTCCGGCACAGTCTTTTACGCGCAGAAAAACTACAGGGGAGCCATCTCGCGCTACCGCAAGGCCATCGCCATGGCCCCGGACACTGCTTCATTTTGGAGCAATCTGGGAACCGCTTGGTACTCCAGAGGCAAGTTCGACGAGATGTCGAAAGCCTACCAAAAGGCACTGTCACTCGACCCCAACATCTTTGAACACCGTGGCATGGTCGGCACCGAGTTGCAGGACCGCACTGTGGCCGACCGGGCCCGCTACCACTTCGAACTCGCCCGGATGTACGCGTTGAACGGTCGGAATGATTTGGCTCTGCAGTACCTCCGGAAATCCTTAGAAGAAGGCTTGAAGGACAAGAGAAAGATGACCGACGCGCCGGAATTTGCCCAATTGCGGGAAACCGACGAGTTCAAGGAATTGCTGACCTTGGAGCCCCGTGTCCTTTAGACGATTTGCAGCACTAACACTCCCCCTCTTGGCTTTGCTGGGTTGTAGCAAGAAGGTGCCCGGTCCCAAGCCCCTTTACGCGATTGTCCGTTTTGAGAACCTTTCGGGCGATCCGGCTTTGGACTGGGTTGGTCGGGCTGCCACCGAACTCCTGTCCTCGTCCCTGTCGACGGCCATGGACGGCGTCGTGCTGACGCCGTCGTCGTTCGCCCGTGTTGCAAAAGCGTTGGGGCCCCGGCCAATCACTGCGCCGGGAATTTCGGCACAACGCCAGGAAGCGGTGGCCGCAGGTGCAAACCACATCGTTTCCGGCTACATAGAGCAGGTCG
>CAIYDY010000386.1 GCA_903925015.1 uncultured Acidobacteriia bacterium | reverse complement strand
CTCGATGAAGTCCGCGCCCTCGCCTCGTGGATGACCTGGAAATGCGCGGTTGTGAACATCCCCTTTGGTGGTGCCAAGGGTGGCGTCATCTGCAATCCCGCTATGCTCTCCGATGGCGAACTCGAACGCATCACGCGCCGCTACACGGCGGAAATCATGGACATCATCGGCCCGGATCGCGACGTGCCCGCGCCGGACGTCAACACCAACGACCGCGTGATGGCTTGGATCATGGACACCTATTCCATGCACGTGGGCCAGGCGACCACGGCCGTGGTGACGGGCAAGCCCATGGAGCTGGGCGGTTCGCGCGGACGCAAGGAAGCCACCGGGCGCGGCTGCATGATCGTCACGCTGGAGGCCCTGAAGAAGTTCGGCATCCGTCCCGAGGACGCGCGGGTTGTCATACAAGGGTTCGGCAATGTGGGCGGGATGGCGGCGCAGTTGATGGCCAAGCGCGGCTTCAAGATCACCACGCTCGTGGAATATGACGGCGCGGTGCACAATGCGGGCGGGCTCGACATCGACGCATTGGCCTCGCACCGCCGCAAAACCGGCTCGATCGTGGATTTTGCCGGCGGCGAGAACATCGACAAACAGGAAGCGATGCTGTTGGATTGCGATGTCCTGCTGCCCGCTGCCACCGAAAACGTCATCACCTCCGAAAACGCGGCGCGCGTGAACTGCAAGATCCTGTGCGAAGGCGCAAACGGCCCCACAACTGCAATCGCCGACGGAATCCTCGCTGAAAAGGGGGTCTTCGTGATCCCGGACATCCTGGCCAACGCCGGGGGCGTGACGGTCTCCTACTTCGAGTGGGTGCAGGACCGCCAAGGCTACTTCTGGAACGAGGACATGGTCAATTCCAGGTTGGAGGAGATCATGGTCGGCAGCTTCGACGCCGTGGCCGATTACGGCGAGCGGCACCATGTGGACAACCGCACCGCAGCTTACATGCTGGCTCTTGATCGGGTGAGCGCTGCGATCCGGTTGCGCGGGATCTACGCGTAAGATTGCAGCGGCTAGAATAGAGACGGCGATGGTTCGCGACGGAATATTCTACTTAATCGGGTTTTTGGCAGCCGGAGCGCTGGTTACAGCGTTGGTCGGGCCCGCTCCCGCAGCACCCTTGTTTCTGTTGGGTTTGTTTTGCGGGTGGTTCTTCCGCGACCCGGAAAGGCCGATCCCCGCCGGGCCCGTGGCGGTTTCACCTGCCGACGGCTTGGTGGACCGAATCGTCCAGGAGCCGGGTCGGCGCACCCGCGTCAGCATATTCCTGAACATCTTTGATGTGCACGTGAACCGCTCGCCCATCGGCGGCGTCATCACCAGCATCAAGTACAAGCCCGGCCAGTTTTTGGACGCCCGCCACGAAAAAGCTTCCGAACTCAATGAAAGCAATGAGTTTACGGTCATGGGCGCGGATGGCACCGTAGTGGTCTTCCGCCAAGTCACCGGCCTGATCGCCCGCCGCATCGTCTGCTACAAGAAGGAAGGCGATCCCGTCCAGACCGGTGAGCGCGTGGGTCTGATCAAGTTCGGCTCCAGGGTGGACATCGTTTTTGGACCCGAGTGGCGGGTCGAAGTCTCCGCCGGGATGCGTGTGTCGGCCGGATCCAGCATCATTGCCCGCCGGGCCGACCAAGTGCTTACCTCCGATGCACTTGCCTCGATCATTGGCTCGGACATGCGGGGCTCGGACCTCGCCAAGGAGCCCGCATTTTGTCAGACATAAACGTCCCGCCCGTGTCGGGATCCGCAGGCGAATTGCAGCGGAAGCGCCCCCCGCGCGCCGCCTACGCCCTTCCCAGCCTCTTCACGGCGGGAAATATCTTCCTCGGCTACCTGTCGATTGTCCGTACCATTGAAGGGGCAATCCTTTTCCACGCCAATCCCGACGCCGCCGCGCTGGATTTCCGCATTGCCGCGCAGACCATTGGCTGGTCCTTCGTCCTCGATGGCCTCGACGGCCGCGTGGCGCGCATGACCAACACCACGAGCGAATTCGGCAAGGAACTCGATTCGCTGGCCGATATCATCAGTTTCGGCATCGCGCCCGCGATTCTGGCCTACGTCTGGGGTGTACATTTCGTGGCACCGGTGGCCGGTGGACCCGCCGGAATCGACCAGCTCCAGAAGGCCGGAACTTTCCTCGCGTTTCTCTTCCTCGTCTGCGGTGCGGCCCGCCTGGCGCGCTTCAATGTCCAGAAGAATCCGGTGCCGAAGAACCCTGGCTCCCCGGATAAGAAATATTTCGTCGGCCTGCCGATTCCGGCCGGTGCCGGTCTCATCGCGTCCATCATTTACGGCCAAGGCAGCATGCCGCTCTCGGATTGGATGTGGTCCTCGGCTTGGATGGCGCTGCTCGGCCTGGTCTCGTTCCTGATGGTGAGCACGTGGCGCTACCACAGCTTCAAGGAACTGAATTTCATGCGCCCCCGGTCGCCGGTCATGGTGGTTTTCATGTGCTCGCTGATCTTCGCGATTTGGAATTGGTCGCAACAGGTTTTGCTGGTCTTGGCGGGCGTGTACGTCGCGAGTGGAGTTTTGATTCGTCTCGGTGGTTTGGCCCGCCGTCTGTTCGGCGGCACGCCCCGCGATACCTCAGCCAGATCGGTGAACAATATTGCCTGAAACGATTGCCCTGGTGGGCGGAGAGACATTGCTGGGAAGGGAAGTCCGGGAGGTGTTCGGCGAGACTTCGCTGGGTCGCAACCTCCAACTGTTCGGCGGAGAACCCGAACTGGTTGACCCTGCCCTGGGCGATACCCCTACAGCCAAGGATTCCAAAAAGAAGCCGGTGAAGTCCATCAGCGGCAAGCTGATTGAGATCGACGGAGCCGCTGAATTCCTCGCGCGCCTGACGCCCGACGCGCTTAAGAGCGCAGACGCCATCGTGCTGGCGGGCGGGAAGCTCCAGACCGAGGCTCTTGCCGCCAATCCGGATTCCTTGGTTGTTGATCTCACCTACACCTTTGACGATGCCCCCGACGCCCGCTTGCGCGCCCCGCTCGCCGAAGCCGGGTATGAAAGCGACGATTCCGGGCCCGTCGTGATCGCGCACCCGGCAGCAGTGGCGATTGCCATGGTGCTGGGTCGGCTCCACTCCAATTTCCCCATCGCCAACGCGATGGTCCACATCTTCGAACCCGCCAGCGAACGCGGCAAGGCGGGCGTCGACGAACTCCAATCGCAAACCCTGAGCTTGTTCTCGTTCCAGTCGATGCCGAAAACGGTTTTTGACGGCCAGCTGAGCTTTGCCCTGCTGCCCCGGCTGGGAAGCCAGGCTGCGCCGACCCTCGAGGAAATCGAGGAACGCATCGAGCGCCATTTGGCGACACTGCTCGACCGCCTCGGCGGCGTCCCCATGCCTTCCCTGCGCTTGGTCCAGGCTCCCGTCTTCCATGGCCACAGTTTTTCGATGTGGGTGGAATTCGAGGACGCCCCGGCGGTTGGCGAGATTGAAGATGCCCTTGCCGGTGACTCCATCGATGTTCGCGGTGCCGATTTCGACGCTCCGAGCAATATCGGCGTCGCCGGGCAGTCTGGCGTCACCGTGGGCTCCATTACGCCCGACCGCAACAACGGCAACGCCGCGTGGATCTGGATGGCCGCCGACAATCTGCGCCTGATGGCGGAGAACGCCGCGGCGGTGATCCGGGAGCGGTTGTGAAACTGGTGCTGACCGCCTTCGCCGTGCTGCTGGCGGGCTGCGGCTATCACACCGCCGGCAGTGCCAACCTGCTGCCGAAGGAACTCCACACCATCGCCATCGTGCCTTGGTCGAACGCAACCACCCAGTACAAGCTCTCAAATTACATGGCGGAGGCCATGTCGCGCGAGATCATTTCCAGAACCCACTACAACGTGGTGGCCGATCCCGCCAAGGCAGACGCGGTTCTGATCGGTTCCGTGGTGAACCTGTTCAGCAACACCACCGTTCTGGATCCCGCAACCGGCCGCGGCACGGGAGCCCAGATTTTGGTGCAGACCCAAATCCGCCTCGTCGGCAAGGATGGCAAGGTGCTCTTCTTCCGGCCCAACCTCGAGTTCCGGGACCGCTACGAAATCAGCGTCGACCCCCGCCAGTACCTCGACGAGAGCCAGGCTACCTTGGAGCGCATCAGCCGCGACGTGGCCCGGTCCGTCGTCAGCGCCATTCTGGAGAGTTTCTAGTTCCCATGACCCCCGCGCAATTCCTGGCCAAGGTGAAGAAGGGCGACATCCCGCCTGTCTCGCTTTTCGTTGGTCAGGAGGGGTACAATCGCCGCCGTTGCCGGGACGCCCTGATTTCCGCCGCCGCCACCTCTTCGGGCATTGAGCCGGAAACCATCGACGCCCGTGAAACCGCTCTGGCCTCGATTGTGGACGACATGCGGTCCATGTCCCTGTTCGCCTCGGAGCGCTTGGTCTTTGTTACCAACGCCGAAGTAGCCATGCCCCGTGTCTCCCGCACCGCCGCATCGTCAGCCTCCGATGACGACGACCCCGGCGATGTGCCCGGCGATTTGAATGATGCAGCTCCCCCCAAAGGCGGATCCGCCAGCACGGGCGAGATCGCACTGCTCGAAGCCTATCTGAAGAGCCCCACACCGGGCGTGACCTTGGTTTTGGAAGCCACCCGCTGGGATCTGGACGGCGAGGACAAGGCCAAAAACGAGCGCGTCCGCAAGTTCTACGCTGCCGTCCCCGAGGTCGTCGAATTCCGCCGCTTCACCCCCGACGAGGCCCGCGTCGAAATGGACCGCCTCGCCCGGGCCCTCAACGTGAAATTGGATCCAGCCGCCGCCGAGGCTCTGGTGGAGGCGCTCGCAGCGGACGTCGCCCGCATCGCCGTCGAACTCGAAAAGCTTTCGCTTTACGGCAAGCCGATCACGGCGGAGGCACTCCCCCTGTTGGTGCCCGACGCACGTCAGAGCACGATTTGCGCCCTGGTGAACGCGCTCGGCCGCAAGGATCGAGGCAAGTCGCTGGAAACACTGGATGCGCTGGTCCGCGAAGGCGAGTACCTGCCGCTGGCCTTGACCTTTCTCGCCGGGCAGTTCCGCATGGCGCTCGTCGCCCGCGAAGCCAATCTGAAGAGTGCGATGCAGATCCAGAGCCACTTCCAGCGTTTCGGCGTCCCGATGTGGGGTTCCCGCGCCGACCAGGTCGCCACCACCGCCTCCAAGTTCACCACCCAGCAACTGGAGCGGGGCTTGAAACTGATCTTCGAAGCCGACCGCGACCTGCGCGGTGCCCGTCCCGACGACCGCACCGTAGTTGAGAATTTTGTTGTCAAACTCTGTGCCTGAGGCCACCATGTCGACCCAAAAGCCACTCGTCCTCGTCACCGGCGGTGCCGGATATATCGGTTCCAACACCACGCTGCAGCTTCTTGATGCCGGCTACGACGTCGTCGTCGTCGACAACCTTTCCCGCGGCCACCGCGCAGCAGTCGATCCCGAGCGGCTCCGCGAGGTCGATCTTCTCGATACCGACGGACTGTACCGGGTTCTGACCGAACGCCCGGTCGCAGCCGTCATCCACTTCGCGGCATTTATCGCTGTGGGCGAGTCGATGAAGACTCCCGAAATCTACTTCCGGAACAACTTGGCCGGAACTTTGTCCCTGCTGACGGCGATGGTGCGAGCGGGCGTCAAAAACATCGTATTTTCATCCACCGCAGCTGTTTACGGAATGCCGGACGTTTCACCCATTCCCGAATCCGCCGCCAAACGCCCCGTGAACGCGTACGGCGAGACCAAGTTGATGGTGGAGACGATGCTCGACTGGTTCGACCGCATCCACCATCTGCGCGGAATCTGCTTGCGGTATTTCAATGCCTCGGGAGCCGACCCTCTCTGCCGCGCGGGCGAAAGCCACGAGCCGGAAACGCACCTGATTCCGCTGATGTTCGAGGCGATCCGGTCGGGCAAGCCCATGACGTTGTTCGGAGAAGACTATCCGACGCCGGACGGCACCTGCATCCGGGATTACATCCATGTTTCTGACTTGGCGCGCGCACACATCGTGGCCGTGGAATCGCTGCTGGCGGGCGGACCCTCCAACCGCTACAACGTGGGGACGGGCACGGGCTATTCGGTGATGGAAGTGGTTGCGGCCGTGGAACATGTCACGGGGAGCCCGGTGCCTTACTCATTTGGTCCCCGCCGCGACGGCGATCCGCCCTCGCTAGTCGCGGATTCGAGTCGGCTTCAAGGGGAATTGGGTTGGAAGCCCGTGGATTCGGATCTACCCCGGATTGTGGATACGGCTTGGCGCTGGTTCAACCGGGACCGGTAACAAGTGGATTCCCGCGCCCACTGGGAGCATGTCTACGGTACCAAGGCACCCGACCGGGTTAGTTGGTTCGCTCCCCACCTTGGAACTTCGTTGGCTTTAATAGGACGCGTGTCAGCGTCCCGCTCGGCATCCATCATTGATGTGGGCGGCGGGGCTTCAACCCTCGTCGATGATTTGATCGGTTCCGGCTACCCGAACGTATCCCTGCTGGACATTTCCATTTCTGCCATCGACATCGCCCTTTCCCGGTTGGGCCCGGCCGGTGCCGACGTCCGCTGGCACTGCGCCGATGTTACGTCAGCCGACCTCCCGGCCAATGCCTACGACGTTTGGCACGACCGCGCCGTCTTCCATTTCTTCACCAGCCCGGACCAGCGGCGTCTTTACGTTCGTCAGGTTGCCCGCTGTTTGAAACCCTCCGGCCATGTCATCATCGGCACTTTCGGCCCGGAAGGGCCAACCAAGTGCAGCGGGCTGGACGTGGTGCGCTACGACGCCGATTCGCTCCACAACGAGTTTGGACGCCGCTTCCGGATGGTGGAGAGCGCCACGGAAATCCACCGGACGCCGTTCGGGACCACTCAACAGTTCGTCTACTGCTCTTGCGCGCTGGAATCACATTCCACCTCGGCATTGCTACCCTAAAGACGAGCTGTTCGTCCAACATAATCCCCGTGCAGAATCGAATTCCAGCTACGCTGGCCCAATGTATCGCCCTCACCGTGGCGCTTCTTGCCACCTCCTGCGCAAGGGAGACGGCTCCTGCCACTGTCGTCCAGGCCCCGGAAGCTATCCGCACAATCACCGCCACCAGCGCTGATGTCCCGCTCGAATTTGCAGCCATCGGCAATGTCGAAGCGGTCTCCAGTGTGGACGTCAAAGCCCGGGTAACCGCCCCCGTCCTCCGCGTCCATTTCTCCGAAGGCCAGGATGTCCGGCAGGGTGACTACCTTTTCGAATTGGACCCGGAAACCTTCAACCGCCAGATCGCGGAGGTCGAAGCCAACATAGCCAAGGATTCCGCCAACGAGAAGCAGGCCGAGGCCAACATCCTGCGCGACGACGCCACGTGGCGCAATCTCGACAGCATCGCCAAACGCAGCGCCCGGCTGAACAGCGAGGGAATTCTCTCGGCCGAACAAACCGCCCAGGCGCAGTCCAACGCCGATGCCGCCAAGGCCTCGGTCGACGCGGACAGGGCAGCCCGTGACAGTGCCCAAGCCGCCGCCAAGGCCGACCGCGCACGTCTGGAGCAGATCCGGTTGCAGCTCGATTACACCAAGATCCGGGCCCCCATCTCGGGCCGGGCCGGTGCCATCGCCGCCAAACAGGGAAATCTGGCCAAGGAGAACGACAACACCCTTGTCACGATCCTCCAAACCTCGCCCGTGTACGTTTCCTTTCCCGTGCCGGAGAACCTGCTCCCGGATATCCGCAAATACAACGCCTCGCACCCGCTGGAAATAGCGGCAACAACCTCGGACGGCAAGGCGGCCACCGGGTCCCTGCAGTTCATTGACAACACCGTGGACACCACCACCGGCACCATCCGCCTGAAGGGCAGCTTCGGCAACGCCGACCGCGCCTTGTGGCCGGGACAATTCGTCAGCGTATCGGCCCGCCTCTCGGTGGAGAAGGACCGGATTCTGATCGCCTCCCAGGCCCTCCAGACCGGCCCGAACGGCAAATACGTCTGGATCTTGAACCCCGCCGACAGCACCGTTTCCATGCGCGACGTCACGGTCCTGAGGCTCTTCACCCCCCCGGGCAAGCCGGAAACAGCCGTCGTCGGCAGCGGTCTGAAGCCGGGCGAAGCCGTGGTTTCCGAAGGGCAGATGCGCTTGGCTCCCAACGCCAAGGTCCGCGTTTTGCAACCGAACACCGCTTCAGGAAGCTAACTCCATGGCCATCACCGATTTTTTTATCCGGCGCGGGGTCACCACCACCCTGGTCATGGCCGGCATTCTCGGCTTCGGGCTCCTCAGCTACTTCACGCTCCCTGTCAGCGACCTCCCGTCGGTGGAGTACCCCACCATCCAGGTCTCGGCAGCCTTG
>CAIYDY010000385.1 GCA_903925015.1 uncultured Acidobacteriia bacterium | reverse complement strand
GGTTCACCATGGTCGGCGACAGGATGGCGTTTTCCACCACCGAGATGTTGTGCATGTGGCTGGGGGCAACCTGGAAGAAGTCCCGCAGGTGGGAACCGACGTCGGCCGTCTGAGTTCCGGTGCCGCCAAAGTAGCGGGCGAAAATCGAATGCTTGTCGTTGAAGCGGTGGTCGATCTTGATCACACCGTTGAAGCTGTTGTAATCGTTGCGTGCGTTGCTGATGTAGTTGTTGGCCGTCGCGGGGCCGGTGCGGCTGGACGCGGGCCAGATTGTCAGCAGGTTCAGCGAAACAGGGTTCACCGGCGTGTTGTATTTGGCCAGAACCGTCTTGGCCTGGGTGACCCACGCATCGGAGGGAGTGGTATCCAGCACGGAGTTGTTGGCAATCGCCAGCTGTCCTTCACCCACCGCGAAGAAGAACGTCTTGTTCTTGATCACAGGGCCGCCCACCGAGAAGCCAAACTGGTTGTTCCGAATCACCGCTTTGGGAGCGCCGGCCGGCAGCAAGGGCGAAATCGACGCCAGTGCTTCATTGCGGTTGTTGTAGAAAGCAGTGCCGTGCAGCACGTTCGTGCCCGACTTCAGCACCAAGTTGACTGATGCACCACCATTGCGGCCCACTTCGGGACCCGCGTTCGACTGCACCGAGAACTGGTCAATCGCCTCGACCGGCAGCAAGGTGCCCGCGATACCGGCCACACCGCCCTGGTTGACCGCCGCTGCATTTTGGAATGCATCGTTGTTATCCGCGCCATCGATCTGGTAGTTGTTGCCGCTCGTGCGCATGCCGTTGACCGAGCTGGTCGACGGGGAAACGCCCGGTGCCATCTTGATCAGCTGGCGGAAATCACGACCGTTGAGCGGCACGTCCGCGACCGTCTTGCGGTCAACCACGCCCACCAAGGCACTAGAACTGGTTTCGATCGTGGCCGCCGACGCAGTGACTTCCACCACCGCAGACTGCTGCGCCACGCCCAATTGGACTGCGAGGTTGGACGTACGCGAAACCTCGATTTCAATTCCACCAATTTTCTTGGTGGCGAAGCCGGTGCTGCTGACCGTCAGAGTGTACGAGCCGACCGTCAGATCGGGAAAGATGAATTCGCCGGTCGACGACGATGTTGTGGAACGGGCAAAGCCGGTTGCCGGGTTCTCCAGCTTGAGAGTCGCACCTTGGATGGTGGCTCCCGAGGAATCGGATGTGGTTCCCGCAAGGCTGCCGCGGAAGGTTTGAGCCAAAGCGCCCGTGGCGGCGGCGGACGCGAGCAGCGACGCCAAGAGGACTATTCGTTTGAAAGACATGGTTTCTCCGTGTGTTAAGGATGTTCTCGTCGCACGGGGACGGGCTCTAGACAGGTTTGGGACGACGTGGTGCCCCTGAAGTACTACTTCCATTGTAGGATGGGCCGGAATAGGGCCGGGATTCAGTCAAGCCACTGAACCCGCACGGATCGGATAATGGTTCTACCTATGGAATACCAACCGTTGGGCAACACCGGCCTCCTAGTTTCCACCCTCTGCCTCGGAACGATGACGTTCCACGGCGGGGAAGGCTTCTACAAGGTGATCGGCACCATGGATCAAACCGGGGCCGACGAACTGGTCAAGGCTTCCTTCGACGCCGGGATCAACTTCTTCGACACAGCCGATGTCTACTCCGAGGGCGAGAGCGAGCGGGCACTGGGACGGGCGTTCAAAAACCTCGGCATCGCCCGGAAGGATGTTGTGGTCGCGACCAAGGTCTACGGACGGATGGGACCCGGTCGAAACGACGTCGGAGCCTCGCGCGGACACATCATGGATGCCGTGGAGGCAAGTTTGCTCCGCCTCCAAACGGACCACATCGATCTCTACCAAATCCACGCCAGCGATGTCCTCACACCCATCGAGGAGACGTTGAGGGCACTGGACACACTTGTTTCCCAGGGCAAAGTCCGCTACGTCGGGTGCTCCAATTGGCAGGCGTGGAAAATTGCGAAGGCCCTGGGAATCTCGGAAGCCAAAGGTCTGGCCAAATTCGACGCGCTGCAGGCCTACTACTCAATCGCCGGTCGCGATTTGGAGCGCGAGATTGTGCCGCTGCTCGAATCCGAGAAGACCGGTCTGCTTGTCTGGAGCCCCCTTGCCGGAGGACTGCTCTCGGGCAAGTTCACACGGGAGAACCAGAAGCCGGAAGATTCGCGCCGCTCCTCCTTCGATTTTCCGTTTGTTGACAAGGAACGCGCATGGAGAATTCTGGATGTGATGGGGCCGATCGCGAAGGAGCATGGCTGCTCTCCCGCCCGGATCGCGCTGGCGTGGCTCCTTGCGAAGCCGGTCGTCACTTCCGTAATTATCGGTGCGAAGCGGTTGGACCAGTTGCAGGACAACCTTGCAGCTGTGGATGTACGGCTGGCACCGGAGGAAATGGCCCAGCTGGATGCCGTAAGCCAGCTTCCCTCCGAATACCCCGGCTGGATGCTGAAAGTTCAGGCGACAAACCGTTTCAAGGACGTCCCTAGATTTTGATGATCCTCGTACCGGAACCACATTTTTAGCGGTCCGTTCAAAAACTTGGCTGTTTTCTGCGCCGTTCTCGTTGGAAGGGTTAAAAGCGCGGGAGCCGCCGGACGCGGTGCCACGGAGAAGTGGAACCGCCCGTCCAGCCGCTTCGGGCGGCGTAACCCGCGCGTGTTCCTAAAGAAAACACTATGACAATCAAGAACCGGATCATCCGCAACGCACTCGTCGCCGCCTGCACGGTGGCTGTCTCATTCGCAGCCACCCCGCAGCACTCGGCAAACGCCAACCAACTCGTCACAGACCTGCTTTCCAACACGGCCAACGTCAATATCTACGATGCCGATGGGAACCTCGCCGACCATATTGACTGGACCGGCAGCCCGCGCGAGGCCATTTCCGTCTGCGGCACCTTTATCACCATGTTGATGAAGCACTCCTACGGCCTCACCGACGCCCAGTACAAGGCAAAGACCGGCAGCACCAGCCCCAACGCCGCCAAGTATTACGACGCCATCGCCGCATCCAGCGGATTCCTCAAGCTCCAGGCCGTGGACCAGACCATCCAGGGCGACCTAATCGCCGTGAAATACCCCGCCGGGCAGCAGTCGAGCGGCCACATGATGCTCATCGATTCCGTTTCCGCATACCAGCCGAGGACATTCTCCACCCAAACATTCCTCGACAACAGCGCAGAACCGCAGGTGGTCGGATACTTCGATGTTTCGGTCTTCGATTCCAGCGCCTCCTTTCACGGCAAGACCGACACGCGGTACACCAAGCCGGGCGGTATCGGACGCGGCGGCATCTTCCGCATCTACGTCGACAGCGCCTGGCAGATCACCGGCTACACCTGGAGCACCGAGAAATCCTCTGCATATAAGAAGGTTGCCGACGGCTACTTGGTGGGCCTTGGCCGGTTGCAGCTGGCATCCTGGTAGAGTCCGGAGCGGACGCCGCGTTTGCATATACTTGATTCCATGGCGCAAACGCGTTTGAAGGCTCATACTCCAAGGGCGGACCGGTCATTCAGCCGAACCCGCCCGCACCGCTTCCTTCGTGGAACGTTTGTAGTCATTGCGCTGGCCGCCGCAGCTCAGGCCCAGACCTATGACCCCGCCCAGGACAAGGCGTTCCAGCAACCCTTCATCGACTTGGACCAATGGCGCGACACTCCAGTGCGACACCGCTACGTCCACGGTGGCTTCCAAGGTACCGACGCCCGCTTCTCCATCTATTTCCCCCCGAAGGAGCAGTACCAGGGCAGGTTCTTCCAATACATCACCCCGACGCCGATCAATGAAACCGATGGACTCACCGGTTCCGGTACCGGCGACCAGCTTCCCTTCTCGCTCTCCAGCGGGGCCTACCTGATCGTGTCCAACGAAGGTGCCTTTGCCGCCATGATGAGGGATTCCACGCTCGGGGCCTACCGCGTCAATGCCGCCACCGCCCAGTACTCCCGCGTCCTGGCTGCCCAAATGTACGGCCCCCACCGAACCTACGGTTACGCATACGGCGGAAGCGGCGGCGCTTTCCGTACCATTGGCGGTTTCGAAAATGCCCGGGGAGTCTGGGATGGGGTCGTTCCCTACGTCGTTGGCTCACCACAAGCCATTCCCAATGTATTCACCGCCCGGCTTCTTGCTCTGCGCTTGCTCAAGGACCGCTTTCCCTCCATTGTGGACGCCCTCGAACCCGGTGGCGGCGGCGACCCCTACGCCGGTCTGAACCCCGAGGAACGGGCGGCACTCGCCGAGGTCTCCCGTCTCGGCTTCCCCATTAAGAGCTGGTCCAATTTCAAAACCATCGGCATGGGATCGTTTCCCATCCTCTTTGCCTTGGTGATCCAGAAAGACCCCACCTACTTCTCCGATTTCTGGAAGGCTCCCGGCTACCCCGGTGCCAATCCGTCCGATTCGCTCCTCCGCGCCAGGATCCGGCACTCCGCCACCATCCGGAAGGTCATTGGCGACGGCGAGTCGGACCGCGCGGCACGCCCCGCCATCGGTGGCGTCGACGAGGCTTGGCGACAGCTCCAACGCCCTCCCTCCGCACTGGAACTGGACAGCGTTCCCACAGTCGACCCAGGACTAGCCACCGTTCTGGTCCGGTCCGGCCTCGCCGCCGGCGCATCGTTCCCACTGGGCAAGGTTGTCGGAAACACCATCTTTGCCGACACAGGCTCCGCCGCCATGATGCCGGGTGCGGCTGGAAGCGCAGAACTCCTCAAGCTCATCCGGCCCGGTGACGAGGTGCAAATCGACAACTCCAATTTCGTCGCCGTCCAGTACTTTCACCGCTACCAGGTTCCAACCCCCGACTTCTACGTCTGGAACCAGTTCCGAGGACCCGATGGCACCCCACTCTACCCGCAACGCCCCAAGCTCATTGGCCCCGAGTTTTCGCGCACCGCGGGCGGAAGCACCCAGAACGGCCAGTTCTCGGGAAAAATGATTCTCCTCGAATCGCTCTGGGACCAGGATGCGTTCCCGTGGCAGGCCGACTGGTACGCCTCCAAAGTCCAGACAGCGCTCGGAACGCGGTTCGACGACAACTTCCGTATGTGGTTCACAGACCGGGCGCTCCACGGTGACGTCGACACCCAAGCCGATCCCACCCATACGGTGAGCTACGTCGGCTCGCTCCAACAAGCACTCCGTGATCTGAGCGCTTGGGTCGAAAAAGGTGTCCCCCCGCCTCCAAGCACTTCCTATAGGGTGGTTGACGGCCAAGTGCAGGTACCGGATTCCGCCGTCCAGCGTCTTGGCATCCAGCCAGTGATCGCGGTCACGGCGAATGGCAAGGCCCACGCGGTCGTTTCCGTTAACCGGCCCGTAGCTTTCTCGGCAGTCATCGACCTACCCCCGAACACCGGGCGTATCGTCTCGGCCAGTTGGGATTTTGCAGGAACCGGGGACTTCTCGGGCGCTGGGGAACTCACCTTCTCAAAAACGACCCCCGACCGGGCTACAGCGAAGGCCAACCACGCCTTTCCCAAGTCCGGCACCTACTTTGTCACCATTCGCGCCACATCGCAGCGCCAAGGCGATTCCAGTTCGCCCTATGGCCGAATCCAGAACCTCGGCCGGGTCCGCATCACGGTCAAGTAACCGGGCGGCAAATATCCCCTCGGAAATGGAAAAGGGCCGGATCTCTCCGGCCCTTCGCGTCTTCCTGATTGCTAACGAAACTACTTCGGAGTCACGTGGATCAGTGCGCCGGGATTCGCATCCTCCACCATCCACAGGGAGCCATCGGGACCCTCTTCCACATCGCGGATCCTATGGCCCACATCCCAGCGTTCGGCTGCCTTCGCTCCACCATGGCCGTCAAACGTAAAGCGGTTGAGCGACTTGGTCGCCAATCCGCTCACAAAGCCGCTGCCGTTCCATTGCGGAAACGTCTTCGTGCCGCTGTAGAACATCAAGTTGCCTGGCGCAATCACCGGCACCCAATAGATAGCTGGCTTGGCCAGATCGGGGCGAGTGTCGGGCTTGGGAATCGGAGTGCCGTTGTAGTTGTTCCCGTAGGAGACTAGCGGCCAGCCATAATTCTTACCCTTCTCCACCAAATTCAACTCGTCACCGCCCGCAGGACCGTGCTCCACCTCCCACAACTCGCCGCTCGCTGAAAAGGCCAAGCCATAGGGAGTCCGGAAACCGCTAGCCCACGTTTCCGCAGGGGTCAGATTGGCAACGGGAAAGGTATAGCTGCTGACCACTTTGGCGGTCTTGGCCAATTCCGTGTCGCGGGGAGGGTCGATCAGCGGAATCGTGGACGCTCCCGTCTTGCCGAAGTTGGGATTGCCGGGAGCCGGCTTGCCGTCCAAGGTGAGGCGGAGAACCTTGCCTTCGGGCTGGTCCGGGTCCTGGGCGGGGGTCATGCGCTGGCGGTCGCCAACTGCGAGGAAGAGATACTTGCCGTCCGGCGAGAATGCAACCGCAGCACCCTCCTGGCCACCCTTGCCCTTGGGCATCTGGTGCCAAAGCACTTCGTAGTTTTCCAACGCGGCTGATGTTGCCGTGGCATTCAGCTTCGCGCGTGCCAGTGCCAGACCGCCGCCATACTCGCCCGGTTCCGCGTAGGTCAAATAGATACTGTGGTCAGTGGCATACTTGGGGGAAACAAACACCCCGTGCATGCCGCTCTGCCCTTGGAAATAGACCGCGGGCGTGTTTGTGACTTGGATTTTCTCACCCTTCTGCGTCACCAGCCAAACGGGCCCGGGCTTTTCGGTAACCAACATCCGGCCATCCGGCAGGAAGGCCAATCGCCATGGGAGGTTGAACGTGGCCACCGTGGTCATGCTGAACGGCAGACTCGCTTCAGGCTTCTGCTCGCCCACGTTGACCTGCGCCTGGGCCATTACCGCAGCGAGGCTGGCAACCGCAGCCGCTTTCGCCAATTTCATCGAGGTTCTCCTTAGAGTTTCAGGCACCCGACCGGACCGGTCAAGGGCACCGCTATTGATCGTATCGTATCTGTTTGCCGATTCCGTGACAATCAGCTATTCGTGGGGTGTGCGGTGAGTGCTTGCACTCGTCAGGCCGTGCCATCGCGGAAGCGATTGAACTCTGAGATTTGTCGATCAGGAGAAATTCATGGCATTAAAAATATCGATCCCGCCATCCGACGGGAAAGAGAAGCTGCATCCAAAAGAGAAGTTGCATCAAACGATCAAGCGCATTTCCGAGGTCGCCATCGACCTGAATGCCGCTTCGGACGAACTCAACATTCCAATTCGGGCAATTGAGACGGCGCTTAAGAAACTCAACCTTGGCGTCCCCGCTTGGGTCACCCTAAGCAGTGGCGGCAACAACAAACGGCATGGACTACTTTCTCACTTGGAACTGCACTCACATCGCAAATGCGCAAGTCAAGGCCAGGATTGCCGAACGATGTTTGGAGGTTGGGTATCGGATGCCTGAAATTTGCACACCGGATCAACTGATGGGATACTAGGGGCATGGGCGATCCTGTCGTTGACGAAATCCAGGGCTTCCGGCACGACCATGCCGCAACCTTCAACTTCGATTTGGATGCTATTTTCGAAGACTACAAGCGCTTGGAGTTGGAGAGTGGTCGCACCTACGTTTCCTTCCCCCCGCGCCGGGTTGTTGCCAGATTCATTGAATCGGGCGCTGGAGGCGTTGAAACTAACTCCCCAACATCTACCTCGGTCAGCTTGGTTCCAGCCTAGGCCGCTCCAGCGACTCGCTTGGGCATTTGCAGCATTGATCTAGTCGCTCTCGACACGCCAAAGACCGGGGACCTTCTGGCCCCCGGTTCTGCGCGTAAATCTACGCCTGTTTCGCCGCCGCCTCCCGCGCCGCCGCATACGTCTTCATCCGTGCCACCATGTTGTCCAGCTTGGCCCGCGCGTCCGGCATCCCCAGCGCCAGTGCCTCCAGATTCGCCGCAAACCCGGGATTTCCGAACGCTGCCCGGATACCCGGCAGAATCGGTTCAATCTTGGCAAACACGGCGATGAACTCCCCGTTGGCGTCGTAGAACATCTTGGAATCGATGGCACCGTTGGCAACAAACGATCCGGCCATATCCCAATAGCTGATCACCATGCGGATCATCCCGCTGTGCGGTCCGTACATCGCGGCCATGAATTCCTCCGGCGTGGCCGGATTGAACCCGAAGAAGAAATCCCGGGCCTTGCGAAGGGTATCTTCCCTGCGCAGGTCGTAAAGGTTGAGGATGAGCTGGGCGCTCTCAAAAGGGGTAGCCATAGGTCGATTGGATGCGTGATGGGAAGAGAAGGTCGCACCCGTGCCCCGCTCAGGTCGAAACAAGCGTCGAACACCTAAGGGCCGACCATCCATCCCCGCCCCAAACTCCCCTGTAGCCCATAGAAACAGGCAAGAACTGCATAGAATCAGGCAACCTCGTCCCCCCACCGCGATGCTATATTCGGAACGTACCCATGCGCGTTTCACCATTTTCGGCCGCCCACCTCGCCCTCGCAATCCTCTTCGCCCCCGCCCTAGCCACCATATCCGGCAACGCCCAGACCCCGCCCGCCACCACTGCCGCCACCACTGCCGCCAAGCTCTTCGAACTCCGAATCTACACATCCATCCCCGGCAAGCTAGATCTCCTACTGGATTCCTTCCGCGACCAAGCCCTCCCCATCCTTTCCAAAAACGGAGTCGAAAACATCTTTGACGCCACCGTCCTCGAAGGCGCGCGGATCGACGGTCCAGCCACTGGGGGAGCGCAGACCGGAGACGCACCCAACATGTTCGTCGCCATCCTCGCCCACCGCGACCGCACCGCCGCCGACCGCGCCTGGTACGCCATCGATGGAGCCTGGCAATCCTCCCCCCTGCTCGCAAAACCAGTGTTCTCCATCTTCATGTCGGCGACCGACTTTTCACCCGCCCTCGCCCCTCCCGCCCCTGGCACGCACGTGTTCGAACTCCGCAAATACAACACCGGACCCGACGCACTGCCCCGCACCCTCGACCAGTTCCGCTCCGGCCTCGCCGCCATCATCGCGAAAAACGGCATGACGCCGATCGCCTACTGGACCGCCGACAACCGCAGCTCCTTCATCTACCTCCTCGCCCACAAGGACCGCGAAACCGCCCGCGCCTCCTGGGCCAGCTTCGTCACCGACTACCGCCCCTTCATGGCCGAATTCAACGCCCGTGTCCCGGCCCCAACCGGCCCTCGCACACCGGACGACAACCGCTTCCTCGTCCCCACTGCCTTTTCCCCGCGCCGCTAGCTGGTTTCAGCTGGCCTTGAGCCGCAAGGCCTCATCCCGCAACCTCAACCACCGCTCCCTCAACTCGTCGTATAATCGTTCGACGATGAGCACCCAAGCAGACTCCTCCACCCAACAGGCCCCGCCGCCTGAGGTTCAAATGACCCAAATGCTGTTCGGCAAGATGGCCCTCCATTCCGCCATGGCCCTCGCCCGGATTGGCGTTCCCGACCACATGTCGGATTTGCCCCGCCCCGTGGAAGACATCGCCGCCGGTTGCGGTGCCCACGCCCCGTCCCTGTACCGCGTCCTTCGCCTGCTCTCCAGCCTCGGACTCTTTATCGAAGGTCCCGCCCGCCATTTCGCCCTCACCAACCTCGGTGCCGTTCTCCGGACCGACCACCCCCGCTCCATGCGCGACATGGCCATCATGTTCAGCGACCCATGGGTTCTCACCGCCTACTCGCGCATGGATGACGTCCTGCGCACCGGCACCGACGGGCCAACCCTGGCTTTCGGCGAGCATGGCTTCCACTACCTGGCCAAACACCCCGCCGAAGCCGCCAACTTCAATCGCGCCATGACAGGCTTCTCAGCCGTCACCGGCCAAGCCCTGCTTCAAATCGCCGACTTCTCCCAATTCACCAAGATGGCCGATTGCGGCGGCGGCCACGGCTGGCTCCTGTCCACAATCCTGCAGCGCTTCCCGAACCTCCGCGGCGTCCTGTACGACCTTCCCGAGGTCATTCAAGGAGCCCCCGCCGCCGGCCACTTCGCCCCGTGCGCCGACCGCATCGAATACCAGCACGGCAGCTTCCTCGAAAGCGTTCCGTCCGGCTGCGACGCCTACTTCATGAAGCACATCATCCATGATTGGGACGATGAAAGCTGCCGCAAGATCCTGTCCCTCATGCGGGACGAACTCCTGAAAACAGCCCCCGAAACCGGCCGCATCTTCATCTGCGAAATGGTCGTAGGCGAAACACCGGAACCGGGCCCCGCCAAATTCCTCGATATCGAAATGCTTGTCTGCACACCCGGAGGCAAGGAACGCACCGCCGCCGAATTCGCCGCCCTTTTCGCGTCCGCCGGACTCCGACTGGTCCGTATTACCCCCAGCCAGTCGCCAATCTGCCTCATCGAAGCGGCCCCGCTCTGAAGCGGGACCGTCAGACAGGGGGACGGTGCACCGAGTGGGGCAGCCAAGCCATCCAGCTGCAAAGCGCCGCCGCAAATCATTGCCGCAAAGGGTGTTAGTCTGAAGGAAGGCAAACCGTTGAAACGCCCCGAACAGCGTCCACGATTCAAGAGGAAATCCCTGATCGAGATGCCCTTGGAACAGCGCGTTGCAGCTGCGGAAACAGCAACCTACGCGGGCAGTCCGGAACACAAGCTTCCCCACGCCCGAAGCGATGCGACTCTTTGCCCGCCGGAACTTGAAGGGCAACAGGCGCAACTCACTGACTGGCTCCGCCGCGCGATTCTCGCTGGCCACGTCGGTGGATGCGTTGAAGGCAAGTTTCCCCGGTATGTTTGGCTGAGAAATCCCGACCAGTGTTTTGAGGGGCGCTTGAGCAACCAAGTTCTTGGCGAGTATCACGGCTATCCGATCACCCTTGGGGAATGTCCGATTGCGGGACTACGGAATGGCTGATTTCTGTTTCCAATTTGAATGGGAGGATTCCCCCCGCGTCCGCACACCGGAACTGGCCGCCACGTGGGCCCGTCTGGAGATTCGCGCGAACCAGCAACAGATCACCAAGGTGGAGGCCCGGCGATCTCAAAGCATCCGCACAGGAATTTATGTCCCGCTGTTTCCGATTGCCGAATGGCTGGTCTCCAACTGGTTCTTCCTCTGGGAGGAGTGGCGGGCTCATGCGCGGGATGAGCACCACAGCCTCTTGGCCGCAAGGGAGGGGTTTGCGCTGCCGGATCTCAGATTCCAGCCAACGGAGTCACAAGTTGAATTGAGATGGTGCCGCAGCCAAGCGCCTCTTTCCGGGCTGGAGTTTCTGTCCGAGGGGTCTGTTGTCTTACCGAAAGGGCCTGTTCAGGACGAATGCACCAGGCTCGTGGAGGCGGTAATCGAGAGGCTCGACAACCGATCGGTGGAGGCCCAGCGTCTCGCCTCCGATTGGCGGGCCGTTGTGGAGGCGACCAGCGATCCCGAGTTGCGCACATTTTGCGGGACGGCAGCTCGCTTGGGTTGCGATCCGTTCGATCTTCCCGAAGATACCGCCGCCCAGATCGAAGGCTTGGGTTCCGTCCTGCCGGAACCCGTGCTCGATGACTTCTGCGATGCGATCCATCTCGAAGGCCTTGCTTCCGGTGCCCTAACAGTAATGCAGTTCATCAATCAAGCGGCGTCGACCATCGGCGAGTCGGGACAGTGGGCCCGGATCCGCGAACAGGTGCGACCGCAACCTGGCACCCAGCCGTGGATCGCTGGCTATGCCCAGGCTCGTTCCCTCCGCAACCTGCTCGGGGACCGCGGACCAATTGCGCTCGGGATCAAGGAATATCTGCAAGGGAAGTTTGGCCCGTTCCAGTTAAACTCGTTCGGTGTTGCCTCAAGCGATATAGACGGCATCACCGCTCCAAGCGCGACGGACGCACCGGTGTTCGGCATCAACCCCGCCGTGCCGGAGGAAAAGATGCGCTTTCTGCTGTGCCGCGCTCTCTCCGATCACCTCTTCGCCGCCATGCCCTCTCTTGTAACTCGCGTAAAATCCGAGCACCAGCAACGGAACCGCGCATTCGCCGCCGAGTTCCTGGTACCAGCTGAATCCCTGCGCCGTTCGATCCACGGGGGAGTTGTCGGGGAGGAGGAACTAAGCGATTTGGCCCAAGAATACAAGGTTTCGGAGTTCGTTCTTCGCCACCAGATCCAGAACCACGGCTTGGCAGCGATTGCGGCCTGAACCGGCGTGCTGGCATGGAAGATTCGTAACATACCAACCCTATCGGTTCACCACGCCCCTCCCCGGCATCCCGCTCCACGACACTCCCGGACAAGCCTACACAGTTTTCTGGACACCCTCCCGCGATCACAGGCCGACAAAATAAATCTGCTACCCCCTCCAACCCCAACAAAACAAAAAGCGGAACAGGCTTTTCTGCAATTGTAGTTTTTGGTCCCATAGTTCGTTTTCCGCCCCCCGCCAAGCTATCCTCATCGCGCGATGGAAAACTTGACCCATACCTCCGACCCAACCCAAAAAGCACCCCGCACCGCCGCCCAGATTGCAGCCTCCCGCGCCAACGGAGCCAAATCCAAAGGCCCCGTCACGCCCGAAGGAAAGGCGATCTCCGCCCGAAACGCCGAGCGCCACGGCTTCTTCTCCCAACTCGCCACCATCAAGGGCGAATCCCCCCAGGAATACGTCCAGGTCTCCACCGACCTCTACGAAACCTGGCAGCCAACCGACGAGTACGAGCGCTGCCTAGTCGACACCATGCTTTGATCTCAAGTGCCACCTGCATGTGGCGCCGCATGCGCATGCTTGTCCTCGAATCCGTCACCCTCGACATCCAGCTCACCGCCTTCGGCTGCACCGCCACCGCCGACCTCAACCAGACCGCCCACGCCTTCTCCACCCTCTCCCAGAAGGATGGGGCCTTCGAACTCATCCACCGCTACGAATCCCGCTATCTCCGTGCATTCGAGCGCGCCGGACGCAATCTCATGGCCTACCGCAAGTTCCGTCGCCAAGAGGCCGCCGCATCCGAACCAATCGCCCAGGAAGCGATCGCCCAGAAAGTGATCGCCCCCGCAGCCAGCACCCCCGCCCCCGTCCACGCCCAACCCGAGTCCCGGC